>WGMQ01000003.1 GCA_016125005.1 bacterium
AGGTGGAGCGGTTTTTCGCTTGGCTCGGGAACTACCGCCGCCTGCTGGTCCGCCACGAGTACTACGGCATGAACTTCCTCGCCTTCGTCCAACTCGCCTGCTCCATCATCTGGCTCAAACAATTATGAGACCACTTCTAAAAGAGAGCTAGGGAACCTTTGGTTTTTCATCAGTTCCCCAGACAGCAAGGACACCCTCAGCCAAGTCCTTCAGCTTCAGATTTCAAGTTGCATTGCCCGCTATCTATTCTATCCGATGCTTGAGCCCCCGCCACCGATTGAACACCCGAATGATTGGTTCGGCGTGGCAGAGTATATGGGCTGTCCGATCCGTGTGAGAGGTGATCGCCCCAACCCTGCAAACGATCCGGGTTGATACGGAACTGATCGGCGCGAAGCCTCTTCGGATCTCTGCCAGCCACGACAATGCGCTCCATGGTCATCACTCCCCCTGATCGCAACGGGTACTCTCGGGGTGCTCCGCTGTCAATACCCCTTACCCTGATAGCGGCAGCGCCCCAATACTTCGCCTACCCTTCGCCTTTCTTGCCCGCCTTAGCCCTCCCGATCTTCTTCCCGATCACCCCTGCCGCCTGCCGGGCAGCCTGATCCGCTAGGTGCGCATAGCGATCCGTCGTACTGCTTCGGGCGTGGCCCATCGTCTTGCCGATCACCGAGAGACTGAGCCCCTCGCCGATGCCAAGACTGGCGTAGGTGTGCCGTAGGTCGTGGATCCTCGCCGCGGCCAGCTCGGCGGCGGCCTTCACCAGCGGAGGCGGGAGCGGCCCCTTCGGATCCCGACCCTCCTGCTTCCGGCGCTCCCGCTCACCCTCGACAAGCAGCTCAGCGGCCCGCTTGCGGAGGCGGCGCCAGGCGGGGTGTGCCGTGTTCAGGCGGGCTCCTGGCAACCGCCCGGCAATCACCCAAGGCGTGTTCCGGTTTCGAACCGCGTAGAGCGCCGTCAGGATGTCCATCGCCTCCTGATTGAGCCAGATCGATTTCTTCCCCGTCTTCGAGTCGGGCAGTTCCACCACGCCGCGGTCGATGTCCACCCACTCCCACCGGCAGCCGACCCATTCCCCCACGCGGGCGCCCGTATAGACAAGCAGGCGGAACAGCGCCACGATGGGAGGCGGCATCCCCCGCGCCTCCCTCCCCGTTGCCGTCTCCGAGTCAACCGCCTCCCGAAACTGCTGATGGACCGCCGCGAACTCATCCAGCGCCGCGAAGAGCGCCTCGATCTGAGCAAGGGAAAGGAAGGTCTCCCGGCCCTGCTCCCGGTTGAGTGTCACGCCCGAGGCCGGGTTCTTGCCGTCGTACAGCCCCCACTCGATGGCGCGAGCAATGAGGGTGCGCACGAGCTGCACCACGCGGTTCGCCGTGGTGGGTGTCGCCTTGAGCGACTGATGCAGGTTCACGATGTCGCGCCGCTCGATGGAGGAGAGTTCCTTGCCGCCCAGCTTGGGCTCGATGTGAACCCGCCATCGCATTCCATGATCCAGCCGGGTCTTGGGTTTCCAGTCGGAGCGCTCCAGTGTGATCGCCCATACCTCGCGAAGAGTGATCGCCGCGGCCCGGCGCCGCTCAGCCTCCGCCTTCGGATCGATCCCGGCCCGGCCCTGCTGAAGGAGTTCCCGCGCCCGCTCGCGAGCCTCTTCGACCGTGAAGGTTCCAAATGCGCCGATGGCGACCCGCCGCTGCTTCATGGGGCCTCGCACCCAGACATTCGCCAGGAAGGTTTTCCTCCCTGTCGAGAAGACCTGAACCCCGAAAGCCTCAAGGACAGTGTCCCAGATGATGTAACGATCCGCCGCCGGTTCGGCGGTCTCCACCACCCTCTTGGTCAGCTTGGCCGAGCGCACCGCCTTCCGCATGGAACCTCTCCGGGTCATACTATGATCATTCACAGAGCACGCGCGGAGTGTAGGCCCAGAGCGCTAGAGCGCAATCAGAACCGCCTAGAATCGGCACTATTCAACTTGGAGGGGTTCCCAGCGAATGGCTAAAACCTATCTTCTAAGCAGTTGGTCACAGGTTCGATTCCTGTCGGGAACGCCACTCTTTTTGGATTGTTGGCTGTCGTTGGAGGAGCTTGTTTCCCTTGCATGGGCGGGGGGGGCTGTGGTGCATTGCGAGTCTGCGAGCCGTCGTGGCCCGCTATCCTGTCTTTGTGGAGTCCTGAGCCTTGGCCATTAAGACGTTCCGACGGGTCGGAGTTCATGAGGCCGACGACGAGCGCGTTCTCCTGGTGACGAAGCACAAGATCACCGGCGCTGAGCGTTGCGACTGGTGGCCGAGTGTCGCGGAGGCGGAAGCCAGCGACATGCAGGTCCTTGAGGTGCGCGAGCGCATCCGCATCGAGAAGCGCAAGAGCGACTGGAAGGGTCTGACCTCGCTGCTGCGCGTGGTACTCGGCCCGAGCGGCGCTCAGGATCATTACGTCCGGGATCGGTCACTCGACCAGAAAGAGTTCTTCGAGTCGGTCGCCGACAAGAAAAAGAAGATCAACCGCGCCCAGTAACAGGCGGCGCGTCTCCAACCTGATTTCCCCATCGCTAAGGAGTCCATTCGTGAGCAAGAACACCCCCGAACTGCCCGGTGCAGATACTGGTGACGGCAAGTACATGATGGTGAACATCGTGGCTCGCCGGGCCCGTGACCTCAATAAGCGCAAGCTGAACACGCTGTACGATGAGGCCACCCCCGATCCGACGGATACGGCGATGCAGGAGTACAAGAACGGGCTGCTGTGCTGGGAGTTCCGCCACCACCTGGTGGGAACCGGCGACGACTATCGCTCCAACTAAGTCAGGTTCAAGAGGCCGGGCGTTCAGCGCCCGGCCTCGTTCTTTTTAGGCCAGCTCAGGCGTGAAACAAGATTTTTCCAAGTTAAGGGTCGCCCTCGTTCACGATTGGCTGAACGGGATGCGCGGGGGGGAGCGGGTGCTGGAGCACTTTTGTGCCCTGTTCCCTCATGCGGACCTGTTCACGCTGCTCTATGAGCCGTCGAAGGTGAGCAGGACGATCCGGCGCATGAACGTGATCGAGTCGCCCTTCGCCCGGATCCCGAAGGCGCGGCGGCACTACCGCCATTTGCTGCCTCTGATGCCGAGCTTCATCAAGGCGCTGCCGACACCCGACTACGATCTGGTGCTTTCGACGAGTCACTGTGTGGCGAAGGGGGCACGGCCGCCGGCGCGTGGGGCGCACCTGTCCTACGTGTTCTCGCCGATGCGCTATGTCTGGGACCACTTCCCGGATTACCTGGGCGAATCGGTGCTGAAGAACACGGGTCTGCGGGTGCTTCGCCCGTTTATGCAGCGCTGGGATCGGGAGAGTTGCTCGCGGGTGGATGCATTCGCGTGCGACTCGGATCACATCGGGCGAAAGATTCGGGATTTCTGGGGGCGGGAGGCGGTGACGATCTATCCGCCGGTGGAGCTGGATCGCTTCCAGCCGGATGGCCAACCACCGGATGATTATTTTCTGGTCGTTGCGGCGATGGTGCCCTATAAAAAGATTCATCGGGCGATTGAGGGGGCCCGACTGGCGAAGAAACGCCTGGTAATCGTTGGGGGCGGGCCGGAGGAGGCCCGGCTTCGGAGGCTCGCAGGGCCGGAGGTTGAGTTTGCGGGGAAGGTCTCGGACGCCGATTTGCCGCGGTATTATCAGCGCTGCCGGGCTTTGTTATACCCGGGCGTTGAGGACTTCGGCATCACGTCGCTTGAGGCTCAGGCCTGTGGAAGACCGGTCATCGCTCTGGGGATAGGGGGCGCGGCCGAGACGGTCAAGGACGGGGTAACAGGTGTTCACTTCCAGGAGCCGACCGCCAAAAGCCTTGCGAGGGCCATGCGATCCCATGACGATACGCGCTACGACGGGCGGGAGATACGGCGCTGGGCCGAGTCGTTTTCCCCGGCAGCCTTCCGGGCTTCCCTTCTCCAGTGGATTGAGAACGAGACAAGATTCACATGGTGAAAATTGAGCATCGCGATCGGTTTGTCATCCTGCAGTACTTCGCCGACTCCCTGGCTGTCGCCAGCGGGCTCTATGCGGCGTGGTGGATAAAGTTCCACAGCGGTCTCGATCCTTTCGCGGTCGAAGCCGCCAACTATGTTCAACAGTTCTGGTGGGCCTTTCCGCTCTGGATGATTTGCCTGTACTTCACGGGCTGCATCCAGGCGCATCCGCGCGTGATCAGCTTCAACCGCGGTCGCCGTATCCTGCGCGCCTCCGCACTGGCGATGTTGCTTTGCGCGGTTCGTAACTACTTCTTCCGCGAGCCCGATGTGGCGCGTATGCTCTACCCGATGGCGTTCTTCATGGTTTCGGGCGCGGTGGTGGTGATGCGCGTGGTGCTTCAGCTGTTCGTCTCTCGCTTCATGATGTCGCGGGGAATCCTGTCGCGCGTCCTGATCGTGGGATCGGGGCCGGTGGCGATTCGCTTGGGTGCGCGATTCAAGAGCAAGCCGGAGCTTGGCTACGAGTTGGTGGGCTTCGTGACTCTGAACGGGAATCGCGTGGGGCAGTCGCTGGGTGGCGCGCCGATCCTTGGAAGCAAGGACGACCTGCGGCGAGTCGTGCGCGACAATCAGGTGGATGAGGTCTTCGTGACGCAGACCGATATCCCCGGCGACGTGTTCTTCCAGCTCTTCATCGACAGCGAGAAGGAAACGGCGCGCGTGAGCTTTGTGCCCTCGCTGGTGGATATGATGCGCTCGACGATCCACTATGACGAAGTGGCGGGCATTCCGATCTACTCGATGAAGGAAACGCCTCTGCAAGGCGCCAACGCCTCGATCAAGCGGGCGATGGATGTGGTCTGCTCGGGCCTTGGGTTGGTGGCGTTGTCTCCCCTGCTGGTCCTGATTGCGGTGCTGGTACGCCGATCATCGCCGGGGCCTGTGCTGTACAAGCAGACACGCCTGGGGCTGGATGGTCGCGAGTTCAAGATCTACAAGTTCCGCACCATGACCGTTGAGGCAGAGCGTCATGGTCCCGCTTGGGGTTCTCAGGAGGATCCGCGCGCCACGGCCATCGGCCGCTGGCTGAGGACGACCAATCTGGACGAGTTGCCGCAGCTCTGGAACGTGCTGCGCGGTGACATGTCGCTGGTGGGTCCGCGCCCCGAGCGCCCCTGCTTTGTCGAGCGATTCCGCGAGATGTTCCCGCGCTACATGGCGCGTCACGCGGTGAAGACCGGCATGACCGGTTGGGCCCAGGTCCACGGGCTGCGCGGCGACACGTCGATCCAGCAGCGGCTGCGCTATGACCTGTACTACATCGAGAATTGGTCGCTCTGGCTGGACGTGAAGATCCTGATGATGACGTTCCTGCCGCAGCGCCATCGCCCGCGTGCGGGCCGCTCGCCGTTCCCGCATCTGATGACGGAGCGCCGCGCCTCGGCCCCGTCCCCCGTGGCGATCGCCACGCGCACGCCAACGCTCGGCGGCGGCACGCCGTCCGCCATTCGCACCACCAGCCACGCGCCGGAGTCCTGACGAAGACATGAAGATGACCCCATTCCTTGGAGGCAAGGTTGCCTGGATCACAGGCGCCAGCCGCGGCATCGGCCGCGCCGTGGCGGTGGCGCTCGCGCGCGCCGGAGCGACCGTCGTGGTCGGAGCCCGAAGTGAGGGCGACCTGGCACAGCTCGTGGAGAGCCTCCGCGCGGAAGGGCACGCGGCACACGCCTTCCCGCTGGACGTGGCCAGCGCCGATTCGGTGCGGGACTTCGCCCAGCGCTCGCTGGATTTGCTGGGGCCGGTTTCCATCCTCGTGAACAACGCGGGCATGGGCCTTTTCCGAGACTTCCTGGAGATGTCCTTCGAGGAGTTCGATCGCCAGATCGATGTGAACCTCAAGGGGACCTGGTACATGTCCCGCACCGCGGCGCCGCAGATGGCGATTCTCGGGAGCGGTTCCATCATCAACGTCAGTTCCATCGCCGGGGAACACGCGTTCAAGCGCGGTTCGGCCTATTGCCCCGCGAAGGCGGGCGTGAACGCGCTGAGCGAAGTCCTGATGATGGAGCTTCGCGACCGCGGCATCCGGGTCTCGACCATCGCGCCCGGGTCTGTGCAGACGCGCTTTCATCGCGAGGCGCTTCCGGCGGCCAACCAGCGCGACGAATCGTGGATGCTCCAGCCGGAGGACGTGGCGGCGGCGGTGTTGCACCTGCTGGCGGCGCCCGAACACGCACTGATTTCCCACTACGAAGTGCGTCCGGCAATCGTCGGGAGGAGCTGACCCAACTGCCAGTCAGTACCTCCCGGGGAGGTGGCTGATCCCCGCACGGGTATGCTAGTCTAGACGACTCGTGGAAGGAGCAGGTTGGTGTCTTCCCACCGGGCTTGCAGGCGCTTCGCTTCCTCTCGGACGTAATCCTCCGCGATGGCGGAACGCGCCGCCTTCCTGTATAGACGAAGCACCTCGATGCTGTCGGGATCGCGTTGCTCGGCATCGCGCCCAAGCAGCAGGTAGGCGTAGGCGGTCTCGCCGCTGGCGAGCTGATTCATCTCATAGGTCATGATGGAGCTCTCGTCCGCGTTGCGTGCGGCAGTGCGGATGTGTGCGAGACCGTTCGCGCGTGCGTCTTCGGCCTGCTGGGATGGGGCACCTGCCTGGCGGAGGAGGCCCTCCTTGAGCCCGAAGGCGGCATGGCGGCGCAGGAACTTCTCATCGGCGAGTAGTGCTTCGACATCGGCCTTTGCCAAATCGAAGAGACCGAGGCGACGGCGGCAACGACCGCGGAGCAGCAGGAACTCAGGAGTCTCACGGCCAGTCAGCGCGGCGGTTGCGGCAAAGCCCTCCTCCATGGCAGCGGCGTCGCCCTTCTCGCAAGCCACGAAAGCCCGCAGCAGCACCGCGCGTTGCTTCTCGCCCAGCTTTTCCAACTCGGTGGCGACGGTCTCCGCGTTGTGCGGAAGTGCCCATTCCACCATCATGTCGCCGACGCGTTGGAGTGTCTCTGCGCGTACCTCGCGGCGGAGGACCTCTCCGAGGAAATGAATCCACGCGTCGAGCCCCGCCACGCGGTCATGAACAGCAAGCTGGGTCAGAATGGTGGTCGCATACTCGTTCACCCACTCAGAGTTTTCCTTCTTGATGGTGAACGACTTGGCCGCGACCTCGATGGCCGCCTCGACCGAGCGGAGAGCCAGCACGGTGAGGAAGTGTGCCGCCGCCTCGGAGCCGGTCGTGTGGTCGTAGAACTTCAGCCCAAGCTCGTCCATGGTGCGAAGGGCCTCAGGCAGACGCCGAAGCTGGAACTCGCAGACGGCCTTGATGGAACGGGCATTGTCGTGGAACTTCATGCGAGGGAGTTCCTCGCGGTGGTCGCGATAGATGTCCAGCACTTCCTTCCACTTTCCCGCGTAGTAGCTGGAAAGGAAGAGCGGGCCCCAAAGGTTCTGCTGCTTGTTGATGCGGCTGCGGGGGAAGCCCATCAGGACGGCCTGGCGGGCGGCGTCGTGCTCCTCGTGGGAGGAGAAGAGGTAGGTTGCCCGCTCGACATCGATGCCCTCGAAGGGGAACGGCTTGCGCGCATAGTTGCGTCCGGCACAGCGCACGGCACTGGGCGCCTTGTGCCGGTCGCCCATGACCAGAAGCGACGTGATCAACTCGCGGTTCTCCGTGCGGAAGGCCTCCACCATCCCGGCGTGCGAATTGAGCAGGGGGGCGATGGGCGGTTCGATGCGATGCTGCTCCAGCCACGTCGCGTAGAAGATCACGTTGTCCGATTCGGTGAGGCGGAACCCTTTCTCCAGAAGCCCGTCGATGAGGGCCACATGCTCGATGAGGCGATCCTTTTCCGCCCCCGTGGCCATCATGCCCTGCAGGACGATGAACATGGCCTCGAGCGTCCCCGTCCGGCCCGGCGGCTGGAGGAGCGGGTCGAGGACCTGCTGAACCTTCGCGAACTCGCGGAGCTTTAGTAGCGCATCGGCAGCGCGCAGGTAGAGGCGAAAGCCTTGGATCGACCCTTCGAGCTGGCCGAACTGAGCGGTCAGCGTGTCCACGATCCGCTGGAACTCGCCATCCTGCTCGTAGCGGAAGGCCTGCACGAAGGCGAGGTCGGCGGGGTGAAGGGTGCCGTCGCCGGTGAGGGCCGCCAGAAGCGTGTCGGCCTCGCCAATCTCTCCGCGCGAGAGAGCTTCCCAGGCGAGCACCGCCCGCCGGAAGTCGTCCTCTGGCTTGAGGTCCAATTCCGCCACGCGGAAGGGATCGAGTGCACGAAAGGCATTCTGGACGTCGGACTTGAGCACAAGCATGGAGGGTTCCTTGGAGGGACAGCGCACCGGCGGCATAACCGCTCGGGGCTGTCCTTGATGCGGAGAGGCCCCCTTCAGGGCAAGCGTGGTTATCATCCCCCTTCTGCTTGAGAACGCAGGGGGCTTGTCGCATGGTGGAAATCAGGAGGAAACATCATGGCGAAAAACGAGGTCGTTGCCAAGCCGGTGCAGAGTACGCGCCCTGAGGAACAGATCGATCGGTTTGTCGGTTTGATCGGTGGTTTTCGCGCCCTTATGGCCATGATCCGCGATCCCGAATACCGCTTCCCCCTTCGCGTCAAGGTGGCCGTGGTGCTCAGCATCGTCTATCTGGTGACGCCCATCGACGTGATTCCGGAAGCGATCTTCCTCTTCTTCGGATTGGCCGATGACCTGGCTCTCCTCGGCGCGACCGCCTACATGGTGAACACGGAGGTCCAGGCCTACATCGCCCGGCAGCGCGAAATGACAAGCGCCGCCGAGGACGAATCCCCGGCGGCGCCGCTTTCCTGACAGACCGAGCGTTGCTTACTCGGAAACTTCCACGATCATTTCCACCTCGACCGGGGCGTTGAGCGGCAGCACCGCGACGCCAATCGTCGAGCGGGCGTGACGCCCGGCGTCGCCAAAGACTTCCTGCAGGAAGTTGCTGGCGCCGTTGGCGATCTTGGGCTGGGTCGTGTAGGCGGGGTTGGAGGCGACAAAGACGCAAATCTTGACGATGCGGACGATCTTGTCGAGGTCGCCAATCAGCGCCTTGATGACGGCCAGGTTGTTGATGGCGCAGACGTGGGCGGCCTCCAGGGCCTGCTCCTCGGTGACGTCAGTGCCGACAATGCCCTTGTAGATCAACTCGCCGGAGCGGGTGGGGAGCTGGCCGCTGGTGAAGACCAGATTGCCGGCGCGATTCGCGGGGATGTAGGAGGCGACGGGCTTGGGGGCCTCGGGGAGATGAACGCCAAGTTCATGCAGACGAGCTTCGATGCGGGACATGCGACGGGTGCCTTTCAGTGGAAATTAGGACTGGATTTCAAGACCGAGGAAGGAGCGGCGCCGCGGCAACTGGGCGGCAATCAGCTTGGCTGCCTGCTGGCCGGAACGGGCGGCGTCTTCGGCACGGTTGCCAAGCACGTAGTCGCCCGCGAGGGCGAACGGAGCCTGGGGCGGGTTGACCGGCCAGCGGCCACCCGCGGGCTCGCCAAGGGGCGGCGAGCTGATGTGGGCCATGTTCCAGCGCTTGCAGGTCTGCGTGAGGGGCATCTCGGGGAGATCGAAGAGGAGTCGGCGCACGGCAACGTAAAGCGCGCTGAGTGCGTGGGCGTCGCTGAGCTTCAGCAACTCGTCGGAGAATCGGGCGCCAGCCTGTGCGATGAGGAGCGATTCGTCATCGGCGATACGGCCAGGGGCCTTGAGTTCCTCGAAGGCAACCCAACTCAGCACCGAGTCGGAGTCTCCCTTCAGGGCATAAAAGTTGGAATCGGCGCGCGGAATCCGGTACATGCCGGTGAAGCAGGGCGAGTGCTTGACCTGTTCCAACAGCGGCAGCAGGCCTCCGATAGAGGGACTCTTCTCTGCAATGCGGCGGGCGACGGTCGGGGTCGTGGCCAGGATCACGCCGCTGGCGAGGATCGGCTGCTGGGTGGTATGGTCGCGGATCGGCTGGCCGTCCTCGTCCTCGAACCAGAAGACCTGCCCTTCCTTCTCCCACCAGAATGCCTTGGTATCGTTGTCCCAACGGACCGCGCCAACGGGGCGGTTGTACTGGATATTGAGCGTACCTGCGAGCGCCGTGGTGAGCGAGCCGAAGCCATCGAGCAGGCACAAGCGGTCCGAATCGTAGCCACCGCCCTGGGGCACAATCACTTGGTTGTTGCCGATGAGCTGGTGAATCGGTCCCTGGATGGAGACACGCCTGGTCTCCATGCCGACTCGGCGGATGAGCGCGCCCAACGTCTCGTCGGAGCGGCGGATGAACTGCGTGCCATGATCGGCGAGCCATCCGTCCCCCGCGCGGCTGTTGAACCGCCCACCGGGGCGATTGAAGCGCTCGAGGATCAGGTGCGGGATGCCGAGGTCCTGCAACTTCGCTGCTGCGGAAAGACCGGCAAGACCGCCGCCAATGATGACGATTGGGTGGCGCGGAGGGGTGATGGGCATGGAATGTCCTGTAACGTGGCGCAGATTGACAGGCGGGATATAGGAAATCGCCGCCGGGAGACGCTAGGGCAAAGTCGCAGCGTGGCCATGGTTTTGCCATCGGTCCACGAGTTCAACCACCACAGATAGCGCAAGTTTGCGGGAAAGTTTATCAAGATCGGAGTTCCCCCTATCCTGTTGTCGTTGCCCCCTGACGGCGGGGTCGAGGATTGGTTTGCGCCAACTGGTACCAACTGGAGACGCCTTCATGCTGACTTCCCACCTCCCCACACCGACCCAGCGGCAGGTTCTTGAGCCGATTGAGCGTCAGGAACTGATTCAGTCCATCTGCCTGAAGCTCGCCACGCTCGGCCTTCCGAGCCCCCGTGTTGCCGACAAGAACGTGCTGGACCTGACGGAGGGGCTCATCCGCGCCTATCAGGAAAAGTCGCGTCTGCTGGACGAGTATCTCCCCCCGATCGACCAGCGCATCCAGGCCTATCTGGATCGCGTCCTGGACAAGACGGGGATTCAGCCTCGGCTTCCGTCCAAGACCATCGTGCTGGACCAGCCGGGACTGGCGCGTGAGCTTTCCCTCCCGGTGGATGGAAATTACTTCCGCAACGATTTGGTCCAGTCCTATCGACTGCGCCAGGGCGTGCTCCACAACCCCGCCAGTGACCGCCGCACCACCAGCGGCGTGTTTCATGTGGCGGAGGAAGGCCTGCCGGTCCCGCCGGACAAGAAGGCGGTGCCGCTGGTGGCTTTTGCCAAGCTGCTGCACTTTGCATTGAATCCGCCCGGCGACTATCGTGCGCTTCCCTTCCTGGCAAATCAGGCGCCGGACGTGCGCGCCCCCTTCGTGTCGTTGTTGCTTCGCCCGATCGTTTGCCCGGCCGTTCCGGGTCGTTGGTCGGAAAAGACCATGGAGATTCGCTTCCTGGTTCCGCCCGCCTTTGTCTGCAACGTCGACTTCGTAGAGTCGATCTTCGGCAACGCGGGCGATCCGTCGCTGCCGGAAAACGACGCGGCGCTGGATGTCGAGCATTGGACGGGGCACACGGGCTGCGTGATTCTGGCCCCGCACCTGACCAAGCTGACCAAGAAGGAAGTGGGTCTCCCCCACGTCGACAAGGCGACGCCGCGCCAGATCAAGGATGGCATGTGCTGGAAGTCCGAGGACGAGCTCTACAATGATGGCAGCGCCTTCAAGGTGACCTGCCGCAACGAGCTGGGGGTCATGGTCACGCTCATCGCGGACAACTACTTCGGCTATTGCAAGAAGGAGGTGAAGACCCAGATCTCCTATGCCACGAACCTGTACGGCAACAGCGAGGAGGAGCACGCGGGCGGCGCCATCGCCTTCCCGCGCTTCAACCTAGGCGATCGCTTCAAGATCGAAAATGTCGAATCTGTCGCGGGGCACACGCTTGCCGAGGTGAAGCGTCTATACGGCGACCGCCTGCACTTCCTGCCGGAAGGTCACGCCTGCGACCGCGAATATCCCACGATCATCTACCTGCCCGAGAACGCCGAGTTTGACCTGCAAGCTCAGGTTGTCTTCTGGTCTGTCGACGGCGAGCGACGCGAAATCCGCATTTCCCCCGATGTGACCTACATCTATCCGCACGGCTACAAGGTGTCGCTTGAGCGTCACCCCGGCGCGCCTTCCTGGCGACTGGTGGGCACCGCGGCGGAGGGCACCTTCTGCCACAAGCCCTGCACCGTTTCCGGCGGCGGAAAGTCGGAAATTTCCAAGTCCATCCTCGACTTCTTCCAGTTCGGTCCCTTCTTCGTCAGCGACTTTCAGAAGGACATGGCCGCGGTGGAGGAAATCCTGGCGCGCGACTTCGGCGACCGCTTCCTGCACGAGATTCCCAACAAACGGCAGGGCCCGTCACGCCCGATCCTGAGTCCGGCTCGCAGCCTTGGCTCGGTCATCAAGCTGCTGACTCCCTCCAAGTCCGACTACACTGAGGCCTACAACAACTGGCTGGAGAGCATCCCCGATCATATCAAGGCGATGATCTTCATCATCAAGCGGTTCTACCGCCCCGAGTGGGGCGACAACTGGCGCAGCTTCTTCTCCACCGACCTGATCAACGGCCTGCCAGGCCACGAGCTGAAGTACAAGCGCCGCCGTCTGGTGGCCAAGTACCTGCGCATTGGCCTCGACGAGGATGGTTCGTGGCGTACCTACAAGATGCGTCAGGACTTTGTCTCCTCGACCAAGATCCAGATGGAGGACGACATCACGGCGTCCACCGTGGTGCCGACGAACTGGCTGGAGACGGTCAAGGACAAGCGCCCGTCCATCAAGCTGACCTCCAAC
Organism: bacterium; assembly: GCA_016125005.1. Classification (GTDB taxonomy): domain Bacteria; phylum Sumerlaeota; class Sumerlaeia; order SLMS01; family SLMS01; genus WGMQ01. The sequence continues at coordinate 12,741 of WGMQ01000003.1, forward strand.
TGCGAAAACCGACTCTTCCAACGTCCCGATGAGGCAATCCATCGCGGCGCCGACCGGCAGACCGAACTGGAGATGGCCCAGCCGGGTAACTTCGTCTCGAACTTCGAGCCGTTGAACCCTGCGCGGGCGCGGCACATGGTCGAGGAATCCATCCAGTTCAGCAAGTACACCGATCCCATGCGCACATTGCTTGAGGGTGCCGCGAACGATCCGGAGGGAAGCTGGGTCGTTTCCTCCGCGCATCCGCGCATCGTCGATGGCAAGCCGAGCAAGAACCCGCGCTACCTTCAAGTGCGTCCGGACCTGCTGGCGCCGCGCACGAAGCTTCTCGCGGAGATGGGTGTGCGCCTGCGTCGCCGTCTCACCGCAGACCAGCCGGTCGTGTGGCCCGTGAACGCGGTCCTGCCAGGACGCCGGAACAATCCCCCGGACAAGGCCGCAGGCATTCGCGCGCTGGCCGTGTACAATCCGGTGCACTACCAAGAACTGCCCGAGCTGTTCATGGACTTCATTTGCAGCCTGACCGGCAAGTCGCCTTCCACGACCGGCGCGGGCTCCGAGGGCGCCCTCACCAAGGGACCGTTCAATGCCCTCAACGCGACCGCCGACCTGAACGGCGCGCTCATCAGCTACATCCTGACCGGCTACAACGGCTTTACCACGGCCGCGGGGTACATCGGCCCGAAGTATCGCGTCGACCACGACATCAGCCTCATGATCCCCGAGCTTTGGTGTCGCATGACCGATGAAGAGCGCACCGCCGAGTACCTGCTGGCGAACGAGTGCTTCGACAAGCTGGAGGACTTCACCCACAACGGGCGCAAGGTGTTGGCCAGCCGCCTCGGCTACCGCATGAATGCCGAGTTCCTCCGCGAGTTCTTCGGGCGCCTGTTCGACAGCCCAAGCCGCGTCTTTAACGAAGAGATGCTGAAGCCTGAGCTTCAGGACATGGATGTCTATGTCGACGGCATCGACAACATCGTGGAGGCGCAGCAGCGGGTCGCGAAGGGCTACCTGGAGGACGGCAGCGTCGAGGCCGCCATCCCGCCCCTCAAGGCTCTCATCCACATCATGGCGGAGGGCTCCTGGGAAGGGAAGGACGCGCAGCATCCGGAAGTCCGCGCGATGTTCACGCGCGACTACCTGCTCAAGTCGGACTGGTACCTGGATCGCCTGATCACGCGCCAGCGCCGCGACGTGGACCTATGGCGACGTCACGTCAAGTCGCTCGAGGACTTCCTCGCACGTCCGAGCCACGCCGACGAGGCAGCGCGCCTCAAGCTGGCCGACCGACTCGCCTATGCCCGCAAGCAGCTTCAGACCGTTTCCGCCGCCGGATATGCTCGCAGCCTCTTCGGAACCATCGGCGCCGATCCGCTCTATCGCGGCTGACGGTACAGGACAACAACCCGACAGATCGCCCCCGGAGGATTCGTTCCCCCGGGGGCTTTTCGTGTCTCATCCCATCTTGGTCCGAAGCAGGGGCGACGCGCGCCCATGACTCGGATGGACTTGCTCCCGCGTCCTTTCCGCGCGAGGCTTACACTGTCATTCGAATCGAGAGGATACCCCTGATGCGCGCTTCACTGTTGCTTGCCTTGCTGGCCCTGACTTCCCCCGTCTTCGCGGACGATGCAGCGGTTGCCGAGCCGACCACGGCCGTGGCGCCGGTGGCATCGACGCAGGACTATCCCTTCCCCGCGGACATCGCCGAGTCGGACCCGAAGCCGGGCAAGTGGGAGCTGCATTACCTCGATCGCGTGACGAAGTTCCGCGCGGAGAACGCGACGCTCGATCCTACCAAGCGCACCGTGGTGTTCGTCGGCGACTCGCTGACGGAGGGCTTCCCCACGAGCCAGCTCTTCGGCACGGCGCCGGTGCTGAACCGGGGAATTGTATCGGACGGCACGGCGTTCTTCCCGGGCAAGGTGACGCTCCGCGGAGTAGTCAATCGCATGGGATCGTCGATCATCGACTGTCATCCGCGCGTCGTGTTCCTGCTGATCGGGACGAATGACCTGCCGGATCGGGGCATGTCCTACGAGTACCTGCTGGGCCACTACGAGTCCATCATCGACACGACGCTCAAGACCTATCCCGACGTGACCTTCGTGATGACGACGTTGCCGCCGACGGGCGAGAAATACAAGAACCACGCGACGCTGAATCCGCGCATCGTGGAGTACAATGCGTTGCTGCGTGGGCTGGCGGAAAAGCGCGGCCTCAAGCTGATCGACGTGTATTCCATGTACGTGGACGCGGACGGCCTGTTGAAGGCGGAGCTGACGCGCGACGGCCTGCACATCATGAAGGAGGCCTACGGGCCCTGGGCCGATGAGGCTCGCAAGATCATGGTCGAGCAGGGCTTCCCGGAGGCAGCTCAGCCCGATTCCACGCAGTGATCGTGCGCTTGGCGGCGATCTGGCGCCTTGCCCACTGTATAGACAGTGATCGGGCGCAAGCCGTGGATTATCAGGCGAACGGGCGGGCTGGCCCGTTCGCCTTTTTTTCTCTTTGCACGGGGGCTGGCCGGGCATAGAAAAGGGGCCTTGGCGGCCCTGGTCGCTCCCTCCTTCGCTCGCCCCCAAACAGGATTCCCTCGGTCATGGCCATCAGTCCGGAAGACTTCGTCCATCTTCACGTCCACTCCGAATACTCGCTGCTCGACGGTGCGAACCGCATCAAGCCGCTGGTGGAGTATGTGAAGGAACTGGGCATGAAGGCCGTGGCGCTGACGGATCACGGCGTGATGTGCGGCCTTCACGAGTTCCGCGCGGCGACAGAAAAGGCGGGGATCAAGCCGCTGCTGGGTTGCGAGGTGTATATCACGCCCACGCACCGCTCGCGACGCGGCGGCAACGAACGCAAGGAAACGTCGCACCTGCTGCTGCTGGCCCAGAACTATCAGGGCTACAAGAACCTCATGAAGCTCTCCAGCATCGGCTTCACGGAGGGTTTCTACGGCAAGCCGCGCATCGACATGGAGGTGCTGGAAAAGTACAAGGATGGCCTCGTGGCGACATCCTCGTGCCTGGCCGGACTGATCCCCCAGTCGATCCTCTCCAAGGACGAGAAGCGCGCGCAGGAATACGTCGGGAAGTTCGTGGATCTCTTCGGCAAGGAACGCTTCTTCGTCGAGATCATGGACCACGGCATGTCGGAGCAGTACGAGGTGAACCGCGAACTGATCAAGATCGCGAAGGCCACGGACCTCAAGTTGATCGCGACGAACGATTGCCACTACCTGCGGCGCGAGGACGCGGACATGCACGACGTGCTGCTCTGCATCCAGACGGGCTGCGTGATGGCGGACCAGACACGGTTCAAGTTCCCCGCCAACGAGTTTTACGTCAAGACGCCGGAGGAGATGACGTACCTTTTCCGCGATCATCCCGACGCCATCACGAACACGCGCCATGTGGCCGAGATGTGCACCGTCGAGTTCCCGAAGAAGAGTTACTACCTGCCGAAGTTTCCGTGTCCCGATGGCATGACGGAGCCGGAGCTGTTGGTGAAGAACGTGTGGGACGGCGCAAAGATGCGCTATGGCGCGCGTATAGACACCGACAAGGAACTGACGGATCGCATCGCGTTCGAGCTGGACGTGATCCAGAAGATGGGCTTCGCGGCGTACTTCCTCATCGTGGCGGATTTCATCGCGGAGGCCCGTAAAATGGGCATTCCCGTGGGGCCCGGACGTGGATCAGCGGCGGGTTCGGTGGTGGCGTACTGCCTGCGCATCACCGAGCTTTGTCCCATGGAGCACAACCTGCTCTTCGAGCGGTTCCTGAACCCCGACCGCGCGACGATGCCCGACATCGACATCGACTTTTGCTTCGAGCGGCGCCAGGAGGTGATCGAGTACGTCCGGCGCAAGTACGGCAACGAGTGCGTGTCGCAGATCATCACGTTCGGAACGCTGAAGGCGAAGGCCGCGGTGAAGGACGTGGGGCGCGTGATGGGGGTGGACCTTAAGCTGGTCGACCGCCTCTCGAAGCTGATCCCGGAAGGCCCGAAGACGACGCTGGCGAGTGCCCTCAAGGAGGCTCCCGAGCTGGCGCAGATGGTCGACTCGGAACCGATGCTGCGGAAGGTCTTCGACTACGCGACGCGCATCGAAGGCATGGTGCGCCACGCCTCCACCCACGCGGCCGGCGTGGTGATCGGAGATCGCGACCTGACCGAGTACGTCCCGCTCTACAAGTCGCCGAAGGAAGAAGGCGCGGCCACGCAGTTCACCATGGGTCAGGTCGAGGAAATCGGCCTCCTCAAGATGGACTTCCTCGGCATCAAGAACCTGACGATCATCCATCGCGTTGAGGAGTGGCTCAAGAGCCGCGAGGGAATCACGGTCGATTGGGACGCGATCAACTTCATCGATCCGAAGACGTATAGAAATCTACACAGGGGCCAGACGGCGGGCGTCTTCCAGTTGGAATCGGGCGGCATGACGGCCCTGGTGAAGGCGCTGAAACCGAGCGAATTCGCCGACTTGACCGCGCTCCTCGCCCTGTATAGACCGGGCCCACTCCAGGCGAACATGCACATGATGTACGTGGATCGTAAGCATGGTCGCGTGCCCGTGGAGTACGATCACCCGCTGCTGGAGCCGATCCTGAAGGAGAGCTACGGCATCTTCCTCTATCAGGAGCAGGTCATGCGCGTGGCGATGAGCCTTTGCGGTTTCACGCGCGGCGACGCGGACGTGCTCCGCAAGGCGATGGGCAAGAAGCAGGCGGATGTGATGGCCAAGATGGAGGCCAAGTTCATCCAGGGCGCCACGAAGACGAACAACGTGGAGGAGCGCCTCTCGAAGCACATCTGGGATCAAATCGTGACCTTCGCGGGCTACGGCTTCAACAAGTCGCACTCGGCGGCCTACGCGGTGCTGACCTTCCAGACGGCTTACCTACGCGCCAACTATCCCGCTTATTTTCAGGCGGCGCTCCTGACGAACGAAATCGGCGGCACCACGGACGCGATTGCCAAGTATGTGCTGAACGCCCGTGAAATCGGCATCGAAGTGATGCCGGCGGACGTGAACAAGTCGATCGAGGTCTTCAACCCGGACGGTGATCGCATCTGGTATGCGCTCGGTGCCGTGAAGACGGTGGGCCAATCCTTCGTTCAGCAGTTGGTGGCGGAGCGTGAGGCCAACGGACCATTCAAGTCCATGCAGGACCTGATCACGCGGATGCCTCCGGGAAGCGTCAACAGCCGCACCATCGAGGCACTTATCAAGGTGGGAGCCTTCGATTCGCTCCACAAGAATCGCGCCGCCATGATGGCTGCCCTTCCGGAAATCATCGAGGCGGCGGCGCTCAAGAATCGCAACGATTCGCCCGACATTTTCGACCTGGGAGGCAGCGCTCCAAAGTTCGAGGAGGTTCGCCTCCCCAACGTCGCCGACTGGGACGCGAAGCAGCGCGCGACTTACGAAAAGGAGTTCCTCGGCTTCTACCTGACGGAGCATCCACTCAACAAGTACCGCATCGAGATGAACAGCTTCAACCATGTGCGCAGCAGCCAGATGAACGAGATGGCGGAGGACATGGCGGGCGACGATTCGCGCGACATCGCGATGTTCGGCTACATCACGAACGTGCGCCTGATGACGGGCCGCGAAGGGCGCATCAGTTGGTGCATCGTGACGATGGAGGACCTGGAAGGCCCCTTCGAGGTGAAGTTCTTCAACAAGGCCTTCGACACCTATCGGGACCTGCTGGAGGTGGAGCGTGTGCTCCAGGTCCGCGGCAAGCTGAGCGTGTGGAACAACCGCGCCAGTTTCACCGGGTGGGAAGCCCTCCCCGCCGAGCATCTGCGCGAAAGCGCCGCCGGTGTGGAATTGGTCTTCGGCTCCTCCAATCTGACGGCGGCGACGTTCCACGAGTTGAAGCAACTGGTGCGGCGCTACGGCGGGAAGCGGTCGCTTCGCATCACGGTCCACCACGATTCCGGCAACGAACTGACCTTCACGCCAAACGGCGAGATGCGCGTGGCCATGACGCCCGAGTGCATCAGCGACCTGGCCAAGCTGCCGGGCACGCCACAGGTTCGCTTCATTCCCACATGACACGGCGATGCCGATTGCATTCCGGCCGCCGCCCCGCACACTCGCGCGCGCAACACTCCTCTCAGGACCCGACGAAATGACGAACCGCAAGATCAAGATCCTACTCGCAAACGACGACGGTATCGACGCGCCCGGCATCCAGGCGCTCTATCGCGAGTTGCGCTCCCATTTCGAGGTCACCGTGGTGGCCCCCATGTACGAGAAGAGCGGCGCGGGCTGTTCGCTCTCCTTGAGCGCCGAGATGGAAGTGGACGAGCGCCGGGACCACGGCAAGACGTGGGGCTATGCGGTGAACGGCACCCCGGCGGACTGCGTGAAATTCGCGATGGTGGCCCTCAATGGCTATCGCCCCGACCTGGTGCTGAGCGGCATCAACCGCGGCACGAACCTCGGCAACTCGGTCTTCTATTCGGGCACGGTGGCTGCCGCCATTGAGGGCACGCTCTACGGCCTTCCCGCAATGGCGTGCTCGCTCGCCTGCTGGGGACACCCCGAGGCCTATTATGCGGACGCCGCCAAGGTCGTTCGCCAGTTGGTGCCGTGGCTGCTCTCCTTCGATCACGAGCCGCGTACCCTCTGGAACATCAACTTCCCTAACCTGCGCTATGAGGAGCTTGGCCCGATCAAGTTCACCTCGCAGGGCACCTCCTTCTACGAGGACACGTTCGAGCTGTATAGACAGGACGGCGTGCAGCGTTACTACCGCAACGTCGGCGCCGAACTGAAGGCGTGCGAAGTGAAGGCGGACGCGGACGACCGTGCCGTGGCCGAGGGGAATATATCTCTCTCACTGCTGCGCACCGACCTGACCATCCCGATTCCCAATGCGGCAGCCCGCGCGCTGGAAACGCAGTGCAACGGGCTGCTGCGCGGAAGTCGCCATCATGCCGCGACGGCTGGTCACTGAGTGGCGTAGCCTTCGATTTCCTCCGGGGACGCCTGCGCTGGTCGCTGTCTCCGGAGGCGCAGATTCGGTATTCCTGCTGCATTGGCTGATCGAGCAGAAGCTGGGACTTCGTCTATACGTCGCTCATGTCAATCATGGGCTTCGCGGAGACGAATCGGATGCCGATCAGGACTTTGTAGCCAAGATGGCAAAACGCCTGGGTCTTCCCTTTCGAGTTCAACGCGTGACTCCCGATTCGGTCAGCGAGGCCGACCTGCGTCGCGTCCGGCTGGAGGCCCTCGAATCCATCGCTGCCGATTGCGAGGCTCGTGCGGTGTTCATGGGTCACCATGCGGACGATCTGGCCGAGTGGCTTCTGCTGGCCGCGCTCCGCGGCAGCGGACCGCGCGGTCTCGGTGGCATGGAGGAGGTTCGACACACCAACTTCGGAGTCATCGTGCGGCCCCTTCTCGAGTGGCGACGGGCTGCAATCCGCGACTGGCTCACAGCGCGCTCTATTCCATGGCGCGAGGACTCCTCGAACGACTCGGACCTGTATAGACGGAATCGGATTCGGAACGAAGTGCTGCCGCTACTCGAAGCGATCAGCCCCGGTGCGGTGGAGTCGCTCGCTACCAGCGCCGCGCAGTGCCGTCGCGTGTCGCGGGTATACGATGAGCGATGCTCGGATATCTACCTCGGTGCTCTTTTGGCGGGCACAGAGCCGAGCATCCCTGCGGTTGCGCTGGATGTGCGCCGACTCCCCGGGCGGATCGATCCCGATCTCCTGACCGGCGTGCTTCAGGGCTTTGCAGGGCTTGCCCACGGCGATCACGAGGACTCGCTCCCTCCGATTCGAAGGACGATCGTCGAGCAGGCAGCGGATCGAATTGGTGCTGGCATCGAAGAGGAGACACGATTTCGCGCGGGCGGGATCGAACTGGTTCTGACAGCACGCTACTGGGTCGCCTTCGCGTGCGAAGAGCAACTCGCGTGGCGCCCCTTCAGGAAGGCTCTCCACTTCCTGTTCGCGCTAGACGAAGAGATGTCTATCGATCTAGATTGCAATCAATCTATCCCGCGGCAGGACTGGTTGATTGAGACTCAGGGCGGGACAATCTCAGCATCGCTGGATCCACGGAAGCCCACGTCGCTACTGGGCGCTGTGATCGACCTATCAAGCGTGCAAGGCGAGCTACGGCTTGCGCCTGTGCATCCGGACGAGTCAATCCACCTGCGCGAGGGCAGGAAGAGCGTAGCGGACTGTCTCAAGGAATCGCAAGTACCCGGTGCCCTTCGCGGCTGTGTTTGGGGATTTCGCGATGGAGAAAAGATTGTTTGGATTCCCGGCATTCGTCAGGACGCGCGGACGCTGTATAGACAGGGATCAGCGGCAGTCGGATTCCGGCTGGTCCGGCGGGAATGACTCGCGGAAAAGCGGCGCGCGGGGAATCAGGGTCGAGGCGCGGGGATCGGGGAACTCGAGGGCGATGAGTGCACCGCCGAGGTCGCTTTCGCCGGCGCGGATCTGGCCGCGGTGACCCGCCATGATCTTGCGAGCGATCGACAGGCCCACGCCCGTTCCGCCACACTGCTTGCTGACGAATGCCTTGAAGATGACTTCGCGCTCGTTTTCCGGGATGCCAGGCCCCGAGTCCTCGACCAGCAGGCCGATCGCCTTGCGATCCTTCTCGGTACGGACGCGAACGACGCGCGGCCCTTGGTAGCCGCACTTCGACAGTGCCTGTCGCGCATTGAGCAGAACGTTCATCAGGACCTGGTGCAGCGCGCCGTGATCGCCGAGGATGGTCAGTTCCTCCTCGGGCATCTCAACCTTCAGCTCGATCTGGTTGGCGGTAAATTCGGGCTGGAGAAAGTTGGTGGCCTCGCGGACCAGATGGTCGAGGCGCATCTCCGTCAGCGAAAGGCGGCACGGAAGCGAAAGGTTCAGGAAGTGACCCACGATGCCATTGAGGCGCTCGATTTGCTGCTGCACACGCCCGATGGTCTCGCTGGTCTCGGCGGGGTCCATCTTGCCGCCGTGTGAGAGTTCGTCGATGTCCTCGCGAACGACCTCGAGGTGCAGGTTCATGGCGTGAAGCGGATTGCGAATTTCGTGTGCGAGGCCGCTCGCCAGAGCCCCGAGATCAGCCAAGTGCTCGGACTCCGCGGTGCGCTGCGCGAAGTTCATCTGGCGCATGAAGGCGATATAGACGAGCGCCATCGTCAGAATCAGAATCGCAAACGTGACGAGCACCATCAGCGTCAGGCTGGAGGTGATCTGGGCGCCGAGGATCTCGATCCGGTTGAGCGCGAGTTGACGCGAGACGCCGAGTTGGAAGACGCCGACCTCCACACCATTGCGACGCAGCGGTATGGTGACGGGAATCAGGTTGTCGGCGCTGAAAGGGCCGTCGCTCGGGAACTCAACAGAGACAGCCATGGGGGGATTGGTCCCGGGCTGAGCGGTGGGCAGCGCGGTTGATGTGACGGAGGCGGTCTGCTGGCGACAGACGACATTGCCGATGGAGTCGCGAATCTCGACCATGCGGACACCGGCGTCGCTGGAGATGCGCGCGAGGCTGCGCTGCACGTCCGGGTGGTGGACTGCCTCGGAAAGGGGCATACCCTCCAGACGATTCACGATCTGCTCGATCTCATGACAGGCCGACATGGTGGAGAGGCGGGCTTCCTCGCGGAGCTCGTCCACCAGCATTTCCTTGAGGTCCTCGATGACGTAAGCGGTGCCGAAGACCGTCAGGGAGGCGGCGATGACCAGCCCGACAACGGCGGTCAACAGGATGGGGGTTCGCACGAGCACCCGGTTCGGGTTCCCGCTGCACGCCCATTTCTTTACACCACCAACACTCAATTGACTAGCGCCCCGCTGAAAAGCTGCTACGGCAATCACAATAGAAAGCAAGTCACGGGACAGTCGCACAGAATCGCAAGAGAAAGGTTAACCGCTGGCAATTCAATCACTTGTAAGTCGTGTGGGCCGCATCGTTGATGCGCATCGCCAGATGGCAGCCCAGTTCCAGCGCCCCGTGGTGCGCCGCCCTGTCACGCCCGGACGACGCCGTCCACTGGTCCTCTGTTCGCAGGTTGCCTGGGACACCGTGTGGCAGCGTCCGCAGGAACAGGCGATGGGTCTTTCGCGCTACCGTCCCGTGCTTTTCTTTGGCCCTGTCCAGCTCCATGAATTGACGGATCGCTTGGCGAGTCGCTGGAAACCGGTTCGGATCCTCAATGGCGGCAGGCTGACCGTGGTTAGTCCCGTTCTCTTTTCAGGTGAATATCGCTCGGAAACAGTCCGGCGCATCAATCGCCGAGTGCTGACGATGATTGCGTCAAGGTATCCTGCCTTTCACCGAGGCATCTTCCTGACAAATTCTCCCTTTTACGGCTGGCTGTCGGACGCATTTCGAGCCAAGTCGGTTGGCTACGACCTCATCGACGACTTTTGTGCCTTCGGCTGGGCTCCGAAGGAGGGGCCCGTCATGGAAGATCGCTTGATAGAATCCTGCGATTTCGGTCTGGCGGGGACCGGCTACCTTCAGGAGAAGTACGACGGACGGCTTCCTGATCTCCAGTTCTTCCCGAGTGGCGTCCAGTTTGATCGCATGACGGCGGCAAAGGAGGAGCCAAAGGAACTGGCCGGCCTACCCCACCCCCGGGCTCTCTATGTAGGGACGTTGAATGATCGACTAGACGGGAGCCTCTTCCTCACCACAGCGAGGGCGTTGAAGACAGGAACTCTGGTCGTTGTGGGGCCGAAGCACGAAACCTTCAAAGCGCCGGAGTTGCCGAGCAACGTCAAGTTCCTTGGCCTGATGCCGCACGAACGCCTGCCTGAGTTCTACCAGCATTGCGATCTGGGGATCATGCCGTTTGCTGACTCTCCAGCGGCGCGCGCGATCAATCCGGTCAAGACGCTTGAGTATCTGGCCTGCGGGCTCCCGGTGCTTTCCACGCCGGTCCCAGATGTGATCAAGTATTACCCGGAAGTGGTGCGGGTCGAGAAGGCAGAGAACTGGGAAAAAGCCATTTGTGAGCTACTTGCCGGGGACTCGCCCGCCCTTCGGGATGCGCGAAGTCGATTCGCGATGGGGAGATCGTGGGACCGTCTGGTCGTTGCCTTAGAGAAGCGACTGAGGAACTTTGACGCATGAAATTTCTGTTTGTGACCTATCGCTGGGGGAACGATCTGGTCGGAGGGGCGGAGATCCATCAGCGACGCCTGGCGGAAGAACTGCGCGACGCGGGTCACGAGGTGGAGGTGCTGACAACCACGGGTCACCAGTTGGAAGGGTTCTGGCACTGGGGCGTCCAGTGGAAGGACGTGACGGGTGAGCCACCCAGCGACTTCACCGTCAAGCGGCTCTCCAGACGGAACATGGGTCGATGGCCTTTGGCGCTCGGCTGCAAGCTCGTACAGCAGCGGATGGAGCACGAAGAGGCCGCCATGCCAGCTCCGCTGCGGGACAAGATCGCTTCGCAGTTCCGGGAACCTTGGGGTGTCTTCCTGATGCACGGTTGGCACTACCCGGAGATCAGCAACGGCGAGGTCGCCCGATGGACCCATCCTTCCGCGTGGGTAACGGTCCGCACAGACAACGCCGAGAGAACAGAGATCGTCTATCGTGGACAGGCGAACCAACCGCTGACCCTGTCGGTGCGCGCCGGAGATGCGGTGCTTGGCGAGAAGCGGTGCCAGCCCGGATATGTGGAGTTCCCGGTCGCGCTACCCGCTGGCTTTCAAGGACTTCTGGAGCTTCGTGTCTCGCCGGTGAGGCGATGGGCTCGGGACCATCGGACGCTTGGATGCTGGTTCAATAGCATCGAGTTGCGGGCCCCGGGACGATCTTCCTGGTGGACTGATTTCTCGGAGGACTTCCGCTCGCTCGGCCGTCAAGTTCCAGATGAATGGCAGGCATGGTTGCTTGACAGGGCCCGCACCCGCCCACGTTTCTATGGATGGATGTTCGACCGAACGCGCGGCCCGATTGCCGCCGGCCTGTCTCAAGCCATCAATCAGGCGCGCGCCGACATGGTGATTCACTGCAATCTGCCGTGGGGGAACTTCACATCTGTCAGGCAGGGAGACATGGCAATGCCTCTCTGGCATATCGACGACGAGTTCTACTACTGGCAGCACTGGATCGAGGCCATGCAGCGCGCTCGGTTGGTCTTGGCGAATACCCCTCACACCGCCAATTCTTTCTTTCCGCCGTTCGGCATTCGTGCGGCATTCGTTGGGCCGCCGATTTGGGAACCGGATCGCCCTCAGCCGGAAGTAGCTCGCGCCTTCCGTCATGCACATGGCATTGACAATGATGAGATTCTAGTCCTCACCGTGTGCCGCAAGGCGGGCGAAAAGCGGTACGATTCGATTGCGCGTGCTGTGACCAGACTACGAGGGGAATCGATACCGGTTCGCATGATCGGCATCGGCCCTGATGTGGACGGCCTGCCTTTCGCCTTCGACGGTTGTCGCTGGCTTGGAAAACTGAGTGGCCAAGATTTACAGTGTGCCTACGCGGCCTGCGACATCTTCGCCCTGATGTCCGAGAGCGAGAGCTTTGGCATGGTGGTGCCGGAGGCCTGGCACCACGGTAAGCCGGTTGTTGTCAACCGACTCTGCCAGCCCGTGGCGTCATTGGTCGATTCGGGGGTGGATGGCGTCGCGACCGTGCCCGGAGAAGAGCTGGTCGGGGACCTTCGGCGGCTTGCGGGCTCGGCAGAACTGAGAGCCAGCATGGGGGAAGCGGGGAGGCGTAAGGCTTTGGAACATTACACCAAGGGGGCAGCAGCTCGGCGCTTGTTGAAGGCGATGGAGAATCAGGCTTCCTGATAACCCTCGAGGAACGCCTTCGCGATCCGACTCTCCATTTGCTCCAGACCGTCAAGCCTTCCTGCAAGACGGCGGAGCAACCCGCGGACCCCTTCCATGCGCTTTGCCTGCCATTGATACTCGGATAGGATGCGCTCTGCCAGCTCAGGGTAGAGGGCGAGGAAGTGCCGGGCGCTACGTCCACGCATCCTTGATTTTTCAAGATATGCGTCGAACTCGAAGTGATGGACGTGATACAGTACCGCGTCGTAGGCCAAGGTAATCCGCAGGCCATCGCGGCAGAGCCGATAGCCCAGTTCCGTGTCCTCGAAGGCGGGATCGGGGAACCGCTCGTCAAAGCGCGCCCCCAACTCGTCGAACCACCGGCGGTCCACCGACAGGTTCATGGTGTGGAAGTATTCCCACGTCGCCTCGCGGGGGGCCGGGATGAGGTAGTAGAAGGAATCGTGGTGGGCGACCCAGTGCATGAAGTCGTCGGTGATGACCTCCGGCGCCCAGCGGGTGTTGCCCATGACCGCGTGGCCGGGACGGTCGCGATGGGCGCGATCGTGGGCGGTTAGAAGCCCCGGTTCGCAGCGAATGTCATCGTTGAGGAAAAGAATCAGTTCGCCCCGGGCCTTGGGGAGCACGGCGTTGCGGGCCTTCGCCGGGCCACCTGCGGGGAGATCAACCCAGGTGGAGGTCCAGCCGGGGGCGTTCAAAAGCTCGCCCGCCTCGCGACGGAGCGACGTTGGTCCACCGTCGCACGCGACGATGAGTTCGCCGGTGGCCTCGGACTGCAATGGGCGCAGGGACTCGATGCACGAGCGGAGTCGGTCGAGCCGGTCCTTCACGCAAATGAGCAGCGTAAATCGGGGTCTGAGCGCAGGCGTGTCCATGAGGAAAAGGCACGTTTCGGGGCGCTGGAACGCAAGCCGCAAGTTTCCACTCGCGCGGGGTCGGCGTGGCATGGAAGGTACCCTGCATGGCCTTGAGGTTCGACGCACATGGATGACGAAAATCCCCTAAGACCTTCGCGCGCGGTGGCGATCTTCCCGTTCGGCGTCTCGGCCAGCCCGGTCGAGGGTCGGCAAGCGGACTTGTGTCGCGGTCTGGCGGTGTTGGTGGAACGGCGCCTTGGCCGACTGCCGGGGGTGCAACCGCTTCTTCAGAACCTCTTCGTCTCGCCCGAGTCGGACCCGGGCAAGAAGGGGTGGCTGCTGACCAACAGCCTATGGTCGGTGGAGCAGGCGCTGGCGCTGCCGATCGTGAACGGCGAGAACCCGTCGCATCTGATCCAAGGGCTGCTGACCTTCGAGGACGATTCGCTGCGGTTGGAGATGGAACTGATCGACCTTGAGGGGGGCTACTCGCTGGCGCGGGAAAGCCACGAGGCACCGGCGACGGAGCTGTCCGAGACGTTCTTTCGAGTGCTGCGGCCTATCGCGGCGTCGCTGATGGAGTCGGCGGCGGCAGGGCGCGTGGTGACGCGCCTGCCGACGCGGGACGCGGACGCTTTCGAGTTGCTGGTCCTGGGGCTGGCATCGGCCCAGGCCCATGCGCTGGGGATGGTGGGCTCGGTCATTCCGCTGCATCTGCTGACAGAGGCCGTTGAGAAGGATGGCGAACTGATCGAGGGACTTCAAGAGCTCGAGCGCCTGATCGCAGGGCTTAATCTGGAAGACGAAGAGAATCGCGCGACCGCGATCGAGTGCTTGGGGCGTGCCCGGGCCGCGGCGCCGTGGAACACCGGGTTGCTGGCAGTCGAGGGACTGATCCACGCGCGTCAAGGGCGCGCCACGGACGCGGTGCCGCTGCTGGAGAAATTTCTGGAGCACGACAAGCGGAGCGAGCTTGCATCGCAGGCAATGGCCGCGCTGGCGCGCATCCAGCGGGATCGGAACGACCTGGCCGCGGCGCGGCGGCTGCTTCATGCGGCCATCGCGGCGAGCCCCGAGAACGCCTCGGCGTGGGAGGATCTGGCGGCGTGCCACCTGGCTGCGGGAGAGATCGCGCAGGCGGAAGAGTGCTGGCGGCGCGCGTTGCAGGAAGATCCGGATCGGCCGGTCGCGCTGCTTTCGCTGGGCGAGGCGCATATCAAGCGCGGCGACGCGGAGCGGGCGACACCGCTGCTCCAACGAGCGCTTGGGCTCGGGATGGATCGGGCTCGCGTCGTGCCGCCGCTGGCAGAGAGTCACCTGGCCGCAGGGCGCCTTGAAGAAGCGGACGATCTGGTAACCGAATTGGTGGAGGAGAATCCCGAAGCGCTCTCCGGATGGATGCTGCTGGCGCGTGTGCGGCAGCGGCGTCAGGACACGGCGGCGGTGGCGCGGTGCCTGCGCGAGTCGCGACGGTTGGCCGCGTCGGCGCGCGAGCGAGCCGACGCGGAATTGCTGGATTTCTCCCTGCGCCAGCCGTTCGAGCACGCGGAGTACCGCCGCCTGCTGATGATGCCGACTCCCGGGGCGAAGGAGGCAGAGTCGTTTGCGTGGAAGCTGACGAATGGTGTCTTCGGACGCGAGCAGCACCCGGATATTCTGCTTCTTGCGGCGCGGTTTGCGGAGCGAGCAGGACAGCCCGCCAACGCGGCACGGTGGATTCAGGCCGCCACGACGCGGCTCGGGGGCAACAGGGCTGCGGATCAGGTCCGCATCGCGCGTCTATACATCGATGCTGGCGAGCGGGACGAAGCGCTCGCTGCTCTGGCGCATCTCGATAAGCTGGACCCACAAAACGCGGAAACAGCAGGGCTGCGTCGGCGGCTTGATGCGGTTCCCGCACCGGAGCAGGAGGTCGAGTCTCCGGTCCCCATCGCGCCGATAGATGAAAAGCAGCCAACTCTGGACAAAGCGGAGCGACCGGGGTTCCTCAGTCGCATCGCGCATCTGGTGCGTCGTCTATTTCCCTGATCGCTTCGCGGTCGCGCGCTGGTAGTCGTATACGTCCGCCCGTCCCTCGAACAGTCCGCAGAGACCCTGAAATCGCACGCGGCGCTCGGGGCTCTGCCACGGCTTCATGCGCCACCAGGCGCGGGCCATGCGGAGGGGCAGGGTCCAGCGCTGCACGGGAGGCCAGGGCGAGATGCCATGGACGGCGAGCAGCATCGCCCACGAGCGGTTACACCCGCGATGGAGCTTGCCCTGATACTCAACGGTCAGGCGGGCCGATGCAATGAGGTGATCAAGGCGAAGTAACGGAGAGTAAGCAACGACCCATCCCCAACGGAGGGTGGCAAGGACCATGTCATTGTCGCCTCCCGACGAGAGCGATTTACCCACCCGATCGAATAGCGGACGGTCGCTCTTGGCATGGAGCATCTCCGCATACCGGGCTGCGATCTCTCGGCGGATCACCATGCCTGCGCCGACGGGGCTGAACCAGGGAAAGCGCTCTTTCCACTCGCCATCCTTCCAACTGGCCAGCAGCTCCTTGTCGCCCGGGTCGCGGCACGCCAGCAGCGAAGTACCAGTCTTCTCCAGCCAGTCGGGCGGTGGGGTTTCGAACTCGGGGATATTGCGTCCGCCAAGGCACCCCCAATTGGGATGTTCATTCATAATGCGAAGCGCATGCTCCAGATAGTCTGGGGCAAGCACATTGTCGTCATCGACGAAGATGATGATCTCTCCACGAGCCGCGCCAGTGCCGCACAATCTGGCGTAGGTTATGCCGAGCGTTGGCTCGTGCAGCACCTGGGCGAAGGGGGCAGGCGAGATATCGATGGGATCGCGCGACGCATTGTCGACGACGAGAAGCTCCCACTGATCACGGGACAACGTCTGCTGGGCAAGACCGGAGAGCGTCCGGCGAATCACGTCGGGACGGGGGTTGTGGGCGCAAATGATGACGCTGATGAGGGGACCGGTCATGATCTATACGACGTCCGCAAACGAGTTCTCGACGCGGCGGAAATGGCGAATGCCGAGCGCGAGCAGGATCAGCACCAGCAACATCGAGCAGCCGAACGCCCCCCAATTGACCGATATCTTGCCGCCAAGCAGGCACCAACGGAATCCGTCGATCACCCCCACCATCGGATTCATGCCGTATAGAAATCTATACCGGTCCGGGATGGCCGAGCTTGGGAAGCCAACAGGCGAGAGATAGACGCCCAGCTGGATCACGAATGGCACCACGAATCGGAAGTCGCGGAACTTGACGTTAAGGGCTGCGAACCAAATCCCCGCTGCGATAGATGTCAACATGGCGCCGAGCAGGAAAATGGGAAGAGCAACGATCTCGGGCCCCGGCATAATACCATACCAGCCCATGAGGACCCCGAGCAGGACAAACGCGATGGCGAAGTCGACCAGGGCGACAACCGTTGAACTGACGGGGATGATGAGGCGCGGGAAGTAGATCTTGCGCAGCAGGTTGGCATTGGAGACGAGCGAACCACTGCATCCGGAGAGCGCCGTGGAGAAGAACTGCCAGGGGAGTACGCCGGCGTAGACCAGGATCGGATAGGGAAGTCCCTCGGCGGGCATCTTGGCGAGGCGGCCGAAGACCAGCGTGAAGACCACCATCGTGACAATGGGTTGGATCAACGCCCAGCAAATGCCGAGGAACGTCTGCTTGTATCGCACGGTGACGTCGCGCCAGGCGAAGAAGGCAAACAGCTCGCGATAGGCCCATATCTCCGACCAATAGCGCTCCGCCGTACCGCCGGGACGAATCAGGATCTCGCCGTCCTTACGCATGGATCGCCTCCCGTGTGGCATTCCAGCGGATGGGGACCGGGCCGTGGTGACGAACGTTCAGTTCGCTCCCGGTTCCGTATAGATCTCTATACGGAAGCTCGAAGGACAGCATCCCCGTCTCGCGCAGGAGCATCTTGTCCTTCACGAACCAGACCGTAACCAGATAGCGACCGGGAGAGAGCAGTTCGTCGATGCGGGGCGCCGTGAAGATGGCCCGTTCCCCCACGGAGGCGTTGAAGTGCGTCATCAGGCTTCCCTGAGTGGAGACGCGGGTTCCGTCCTGCGTGGTGATCTCGATCCCGATTCCGATGGGGCCCTGCTGCTCGCCGAAAATGTCCAGCGACAGTTGCAGCGACAGGCCGCCGTCCGCAGGAATGAGCGCACTCTGGGCGTTGCGAAAACCGACGCGATTGGCGGTCGAGTAACACTCGGGCGATTCGGCGGCCCGGCGCAGCACGCGATCCATGTATTGCTCGATGACGGCAGTTGCTTCGCCGTCGCCAACCACACCCCCCTTGTCGAGCGTGATGACACGCGGGCAAAGGAGGCGAATCGCCGCCATGTTGTGGCTGACGAAAAGGACGGTGCGCCCCTCGCCGCGCACGACCTCCTTCATGCGCTCCAGGCACTTCTGCTGAAAGGCCGCGTCGCCGACGGACAGCACCTCGTCGACGATGAGAACCTCAGGCTCCAGATGGGCCGCGACGGAGAAGGCGAGGCGCACGAACATGCCGGAGGAGTATTTCTTCACGGGGGTGTCGAGGAAGCGCTCGACCTCGGCGAACTGGACGATCTGGTCGAAGCGGGCGCGGATTTCCTGGCGGGTCATGCCAAGGATCGAGCCATTGAGGTAGACGTTCTCGCGGCCGGTCAACTCGGGGTGAAAGCCGGTGCCGACTTCCAGTAGGCTGGCCACCCGGCCGCGCAGCCGTACGGAGCCGGTAGTCGGCTCGGTGATGCGGCTTAGGATCTTGAGCAGGGTCGACTTGCCGGCGCCGTTGTGTCCGATGATGCCGACGGCCTCGCCCTCGTCGATACGGAAGGCCACGTCGCGAAGCGCCCAGAACTCGCCGCGCAATTGCTCGTCTGTCGGACGCCGGAGCAGCCGTGAAGCGCCGGAGACGAGGGATTCACGAAGCGTCCGGTAGGATGCCTTGTCGGGGTTGTGTTGCAGAATGTAACGCTTCCCCAGCGACTCGGCCAAAATCATGTGGCGTCCAATACGCGGCCCTCCTGCACTCGCGGGGAGGGGCTCCGTTCGATTCGTGCCATGTGATTCCGGGGATCGGAGATGGGTCAAGGTCGTCCTGCCTTGACCTTTCCCTCGGGCGGGTTTGCAATCGACCGATATTCGACATGCGAAGGTGGTGCTCACGGACATGATCTCCTCAACGACGGCCGCGCGTGCGGGGCTCGTGATCGGGCCGATTCTGGGGCTGTTGGCGTGGTGGTTCCTGCAAGGTGAGGTGGACCCGGTGGCCGCGCGCACGGCGGGGATCGCGGTGCTGATGGCCACCTTCTGGATGACCGAGGCGCTGCCGCTGGCGGCAACGGCGCTGATCCCGCTCGTGGCGTTTCCCCTGCTCGGCGTCAGCAAGGGGGGTGACGTCGCCTCATCCTACGCGAACGACATCATCTACCTGTTCCTCGGCGGCTTCCTGGTGGCCATCGCGATGGAGCAATGCGACCTGCACCGGCGCATCGCGCTCTTGATCCTGCGCCGGGCGGGATCGCGGCCAGGTGCGTTGATCGGCGGGTTCCTGGGGGCGACGGCATTCATCTCGATGTGGATCTCGAACACGGCCACCGCCATGATGATGGTGCCGATCGCCATGGCGCTGCTGGCGCGTATAGACGAACTTGCCGAGTCCCGCGCCGTGCGGCCCTTCGGCGTCGCGATGATGCTGGCAATCGCCTACGGCGCGAGCATCGGCGGCGTCGCTACGCTGGTGGGAACCCCGCCAAATCTGGTGCTGGCGAAGCAACTCCACTCGGCCTTTCCCGAGGCGCCGCCCTTGGGCTTCACCGAATGGATGATCTTCGGCGTGCCGCTGGCGCTCGTGCTGCTGGCTGCCACCTGGGGATGGCTGACCTGGAGCTGTCGCGGTCAGAAGCTGGACCTTTCCGGCGCGGAGGCCACGATCCGCGAGCAATACGAGGGGCTGGGTCCTTGGAAGCGCGATCAGGTTATCGTCGCGATGGTCTTCGCGGCGCTGGCGATCCTGTGGATCACACGCGTCGACGTGAACACGGGGAGTGTGACGCTTCCCGGGTGGCAGCGGCTCCTCCCGGTGAAGGACTTTGCCACAGACGGCACGGTCGCCATCGCCGCTGCGTTGGTGCTCTTCCTGATCCCCACCGCGGCAAAATCGGGCGGAATGTTGCTCGCGCCCAAGTCGATCAGCAAGGTGCCGTGGGACATTGTGCTGCTCTTCGGCGGCGGGTTTGCGCTGGCCGATGCATTCGCCAAGTCGGGACTTTCCGCGTGGGTCGGCGGCCAGACCGAGGTGCTGCGCGGGATCAATCCGCTGGTCATGATGATCCTGATTTCGTTGCTGGTGACGTTTCTGACCGAATTGACATCGAACACGGCGACCGCCCAGATCCTGCTCCCGCTCTTCGCGGCCAATGCGGTGGCGCTCGGGATCGACCCGCGTCTGCTGATGATCCCGGTGGCGGTGTCGTGCTCCATGGCCTTCATGCTCCCGGTGGCTACGCCGCCGAACGCGATCGTGTTCGGGTCGGGGCGTCTTCAGATCGGCGACATGATGCGCGCGGGTCTCTTCCTGAACCTGGTGGGTGCCATCGTGATTCCGCTGCTCATGTGGGTGCTGGCGGACATGGCTTTCGGTATAGACATCAACTCGATGCCAAAGTGGGCGGCGCTGAAATAATCAGACCGGCTCGGGAACGACCGGAACGCCGCCACCGCGCAGGGACCGCTGGCACGCTTCCAGCACGCTAATGATCCGGAGCGCCGCGTCTCCGGAGCCTGTGGGCTCAGTCCGCGTGCGGATGCACTCGGCGAAGTGGGCGACTTCCAGCGACAGGGGCTCGCGTTTCTCCACGTCTATACGCTCCTCGGGGCCGGGACGCACCACGAGGCGGAAGTGCTCGAAGCTACCGTCGGTTGTCGGCGCGGAAACTTCGGAAAGACCGCGGTCGTAGAGCATCAGCGGCTTCTCCTGGTCGACGTCATCGTAGACCAACATGCGCTCCGACCCAACGACGGTCATGGCGCGCACCTTCACCGGATTGAGCCAACTGACCTGAAGCGACACCATGCGCCGGTCAGGGAATTCGAGCGTCGCCATCACGAGGTCCTCCTGCTCATGGCGCTCGTGGAATGCAAGGCCGCGCGCGACGACGCTGGTGGGCATCGCGTCGAGCCAATGGAGCAGGATCGAGATGTCGTGCGGCGCCAGGTTCCAGAGGGCATTGCAGTCCTGCCGCACCTGGCCCAGTGACAGGCGTTGTGCGGAGATGAACTGCACACGGCCCAGACGCCCGGAATCGATGATGGAGCGGACCCGCTGCACCGCGGGATTGAAGAGGAACGTGTGACCCGTCATGAGCACGCGACCCAAGGCACGGGCCAACAGGACGAGGTTCCTTGCGCCATCAAGCGTCATCGCGAGCGGCTTCTCGACCAGCACGTCCTTCCCGGCGCGCAGCAGGGTCGCGGCTTGCTCCTCATGCAGTCCAGCGGGGGTGGCGAGCACGACCGCTCGGATGACGGGGTCGGCGGCAACCTCCTCCAGCGTGCTGTATAGACGCGCGCCGGGATGGAGAGGGGCGAAGCGCTCCAGCCGACCGGCATCGCGGTCGCAAAGAGCAGCCACCTGAAAGTCGCCGCCCTCACGCAGGTTACGCAGCAGGTTCGGCCCCCACTGGCCGAGGCCGATCATCGCGACAGGGATCAGCTCAGCCATGATTGCGGCGTCCCACGGGAGGTTCCGGACTGGTCAGCACGAGGCGATTGGCGGATTGCAGCAGATAGACATCGCCGGTCTGGGGGCAGGTGTAGCTCTCGCCGACCAGGAGGGGCTTGATGGTCTCTCCGTGGATCGTGACCCAGCCAATGCGGCGGGCGGGAATGCCCACCATGAGGGCGAAGTCCGGGACGTCCTGTCGGACAAAGGCACCGGCACCGATCATGGACCAGGCACCGATGGTGAAGCCACAAAGGATCGTGGCGTTGGCGCCGATGGTGGCACCGCGGCGAACAACGGTGTCCCGGAATTCGTCCTTCCGCGGGACGGCGGCGCGGGGGTTGATGACGTTCGTGAAGACCGCGCTGGGGCCGACGAAGACCTCGTCCTCCAGCCGCACATTCTCGTAGATTGACACGTTATTCTGCACGCGGCAGCCTGTCCCGATGCGCACCCCTGCGCCGACGTAGCAGTTCTGGCCGAGCTGGACATCGGGGCCAATCACGGCCCCCGCACGCACATGGCAGAAATGCCAGATGCGGGTGCTTGCGCCGACGGTGCATGGCTCGTCGACATAGGCACTTTCGTGAATCTGGGCGGTCGGGTCGATCATGGCGGCGCTCCGGCGAGTTTTTTCTCCAAGGCTGCTGCAGGACCGTACTGCACGCGGGCAGTGTCCGCAAGGCCTTGGAAGCGCGCGCCGGTCGATTGGGCGCGCCGGATCAGGTCGAAAAGGAGCGCCTTCCACCCGGGGCGGACGCACTCGTGGAAATGATGCGGATGCATGACGAGGACAAAGCAGCCGCCGACCAACCGGCACCGATCCATCAGCGTCGCGAGGCGGTCGAAGGTGCGCTCCGGCGAGAGGCGCAGGTGGTAAATGAAGGTCGAATCCATCGCAACCGGGGGCAGTTCGATGACGGACGGGCTCGTGGCGAACGGGAAGCAGGTGCCGTGACGAAAGCCGGGAATCTCGCCGAAGCCGAGGCTTGAATCCACGAGCGATTCACTCTCTTCACGGCCTGTATAGACAGCCTGTCTGGTGCGAAGATAATGCGCCCGATGGACGGGCGTGATGCGGTCGCCGAGCACACGACGCAGGCGATCCCACTGGGCGGAGAATGCCTTGGCAGGGCGCTCGCTGGTTGTATAGCTCGAGTGCAGGCCCACCTCATGGAACTCGTTGTCGAGCACATGAGCAAGTTGCCGCGCCAGCGGCGTCCCGGAACGAAGCGCGTAGCTGTCCAGCCGATGCCAGCGATGAGTCTGCACGAGGAACGTCGCCGGGACACCGATGGCCTCCAACTGCTCGCCCAGCTCACGAAGGCGAATCTCCGGGTCCACTTTCAGACGCGCAGCGGCCTGCGCCACATCCCCGGCGAATTGACGCAGGCGGCGCGGGTCACGTCGCGAAAGCTCCATTGCCTGCCGGGCGAGGCGCTTGGGATGGAGCAGCCCGTCGGTGTCGATGTCGAAGGTCGCGCAGAAAGTCCACACAGGAGGAGGCGGAGTCGGAAGGCCCGCCAGCCCGCAGACAATCGCCAGAAACGCGCGGGCCAACTCGTCCACCACGGGATGATCTAGCTGATCAAGGCGATGCAACAGGTTCGCGCTCGGCGCGATGCGACCGTGCTCGTCCCGCTCCTCCTGGTGCTCAAGCCGCGGCGAGAGCAGATCCGCAACCAACCGGACCAGATCGATCCCAAGGGTCGACTGTCTATACGGAGACGATTGCAGCTCCCGGGCTTGCAGCTCGTGCGGCGCCTTGAGCAGTGCGGCGTGCTGATCGAGCGACGTGGTCGCGACACGAGGGATCAGGAGGCTCGGGCGCGCGAGTTGGGACTCGTCTCCGTAAAGCAGCACGACGTCCGCCGCTGCGGCCTCCACGACCTGCCCGGCGATTCCCGCGCGAAGCAGCAGGGCGGCGAAGCCCCGCCGCTCGTCCGCGGACAGCGATGTTGTATAGACAATCGCGACCGTCGGGAGCCGCGGCGCCGCTCCGGTCACCGCGCTTCCACTTCGGGCGGAAGGCCTGCGGTGAAAGGCGCAATCGCCTCGCGATCGGAGACGAGGTTGCTGGCGCGGAGCAGGGACTCAAAGGTTCCCGCGTCCGTCCACCAGCCGTCCATCTGGCTGTAACCGAGGTCGCCGCGACGCAGGTAGGCGTTGTTCACGTCGGTGATCTCCAGCTCGCCACGCCCGCTTGGCTTGAGGGTCTTGATGACCTCCCAAACGTACTCGTCGTACATATAGATGCCGGTCACGGCCTTGTTGCTGGGCGGGTTCTTGGGCTTCTCGATGATGCTCTTGATGGCGCCGGTGGAATCGAACTCGCAAACGCCAAAGCGCTCCGGGTCGGGAACGTCGCGCAGCACGATATGGGCGCCGCTCTTCTGGCGGGCATAGGCCTCGACGTAGGGCTTGATGCTCTTCTCGACCACGTTGTCGCCGAGGATCACGCAGCAGCGGTCGCCATCGACGAAGTGCTCAGCCAGGCTCAGCGCCGCCGCGATGCCGCCCTCGCCTTCCTGATAGGTGTAGTGGATGTCGTGAAGGCCGAACTCGCGCCCGTTGCCCAGCAGTTGCAGGAACGCGCCCGCGAAGTTGCCGCCTGTGACGATCATGATGTCGCGAACTCCGGCCTCGACGAGGGCCAGCAGGGGCCAATGGATCATGGGGCGGTTGTAGACCGGCAGCAGGTGCTTGTTGGTGATCTTGGTGAGGGGGAAAAGTCGGCTGCCGAGGCCGCCGGCCAGGATGATGCCCTTCATGATGGTCACTTTCCTGCCGCGGTCTCGCGGCTGGTGGATTTCCCGGCGGAGTCGTCTCCCCGGGGCGCTTCGCTTTCGTCCGACTCGATAACCTCGCGCACGAGGTACAGCGGCCGACCCTTCACTTCGTCGAAAATGCGACTGATGTACTCACCCAGCACGCCGATCATCACCAACTGGACACCGCCGAGGAACAACACGGAAATCGTATTGGAGGCCCAGCCGGGCACCGTGCCGCCGGTCCAGCCCTGATAGAGCACCCGCAGCGAATAGAGGAACGCGATGGCCGCGGCGGTCAGGCCCACCCAAAAGGACAGGTGCAGCGGCAGCGCCGAGAAGCTGGTGATGCCGTCCATGGCGAAGCGGATCATCTTCTGGAGCGGGTACTTCGTCTCGCCCGCAAAGCGCGCCTCGCGCGTGTAGTAGATGGGCTCCTGATGAAACCCGACCCAGGTGAAGAGCCCCCGCAGGAAGCGGTTGCGCTCGCGAAGTTCCAGCACCGCCCGCAGGGCGCGGCGGTCGATCAGGCGAAAATCGCCCGTGTCGAGCGGGATGTCGATCTTGGTCGACCAGCGTAGCAGCCGGTAAAACGCCGCCGCCGTCAGCAGCTTGAACCAGCTTTCGCCCTGGCGCTTCTCACGGACGGCAAACACCACGTCCGCACCCGCGCGCCACTTCTCGATCATCTGCGGCAGCAACTCGGGCGGGTCCTGCAAATCCGCGTCGATCATCATGATGACCTCGCCGCGGGCGTGATCGAGCCCGGCGGTGAGGCAGACCTGATGGCCAAAGTTCCGCGACAGGTCCACGGCCCGCACATGCGGGTCCTGCTCCACCAGCGAGCGCATGATCTCCAGCGTGCGATCACGACTGCCGTCATTGGCGAGGATGATCTCGTAACGATCCGTGCTCTCCGCCAGCACGCGCGACAGGCGTTCGTGCAGGGCCGGGAGGGACTCCTGCTCGTTATAGCAGGGGACCACGACAGAAACGAAGGGGCGCGGACCGCGGGTCAGCATGGTGGAACGGGTGGTCATTCGGAGGTCAGCTTCCTAAGGAAAACCTGCAATTCCTTCACCGTCTGAAGGTCGCGATTCGCTTCGGCGACGGCCAGCCCCTGGCGGTACGCCTCAAGGGCCTTCTCGTTGTCGCCCGCCTTGCGCCACGCATCGCCGAGCTGCTTCCAAGCAGCGGAATAGTCGGGCTTCGCCTCGACCGCGCGGGCAAACGCTCCGGCGCCATCCGCGGGGCGATTCTCCTCCAGATAGAGGCGACCGAGCAGAAACCAGCCGGTATAATCCGACGGGTCATCGGCAAGGATCTTCTCGAGTCCTAGGATTTTCTCCTCGTTGCTAAAGCTCATCAGGCGGCCGCGATCCTTGGAGGACAGTCGTCGGGACGAGCCGTTTTCGTCCCGGCGCCAAGGCGCGTCAAGGGGAGGGGCAGGGGCCGGTGCATCTCATGGCTACATGAGACGCACCGGACGGAGTTTGGCCGAGAGACCGCTTTAATTCAGCGGCGAAAGGGCCGCTTCAAGGTCCTTGGCCCAGCGGCGAAGCTCCTCCGCCTTGGTCGGATCCTGGGGGCGCCACAGGGACAGGAGCCGGGGAAGATCCTTCCTGAAGGGGCCGGGCTCCGTCGCTAGGCGTCCGAGGAACGCCTGCGTGGCGGCGCCCTCTGCCTGATCGGGCAGGTAGCCACCGGCAAGGAACCCGACGATGAATTCTGGCGCAGCGGGCTCCGTTCGCAACGACTCGACGTACTTGAGGATCTCCTCGCTGACACGGGAATCCACCGGCGCATTGCTCAACTTGGAGAGCATGATCACCTTGTGCATTTGGCTGCCTTTGAGGAAGACATCCTCAAACAGCGTCTGATCCCACGGCGGAAGCACGAAGAGGGCGTACGTGGTGACCTCGATGCGCAACCATTCACCGCGGGTGCGTTTCTCGGTCTTGTCCATCAGTTCCTTCATTTTGGAGAGCGCCGCCGCCCGGTCGGCAGGGGTCCAAGCGCCATCCAGTCCGCGCGTGAGGAATGCCCGCTCCGCCTCATCGACGAGCAGGTCGGTCGGTGGGAGGCGATAGGACTGCGCCGAAATGAGGCACTGATCAAGTGCTCGGGGAATAGCTCCCCGTAGACGGAGTTCGAAGACATCCATGTCATCAATGCGGATAGGATCAGTGAGGCTACCCAAGCCGAGCGTCCAAGGCGGCCCGCCTGTGCGGATTGTGCCGCTATGCATGTAGCGAATATAGGATGCGACCGCGTAGTTCCACCAGTCGTCGGTCGGCTCTTTGGGCGGGGCGTCAAAACCGGCGGCCCAGGCAAGCGCCTCCTCCTTCGTCTTTTGTGTCAGCAGGGAGGCATACAGCGTGGCGGAGGTGTCGGAGTCCGGAAGGTGCATGGCAAACACCGCTTGCACCAGCGGAAAGGTCGATCCCTCCGGGTCCTCGGCCTGCTCGATGCGCGCGCGGAGGATATCTTGGTAGGGATCAGAGGCGGCGACGGAAGCAGCCGGGATCGATATGGCAACGAACAACAGAACTCCGAGCAATAATTTTAGACGCATAATTCCCCCTGTCTATTCATACAGATTCAAACCCCTCTTGTTGCAGGGGTAGTCGGCTTCGACACTACATTGGGCGGCAACGTTTATTCTAGGGCTTCGACGACGCTCGCTTTTCAGCGTCCCCTCGTCCTTCCCAGCAGGTCGAGAAGTGCTTCCTCGAGGTTCGGGGTGACGGGGGTGGCGTCGGCGGGGAGGGGGGCCGTGGCGCCTTGGATGACGCGGAGGGCGATGCCGGTGCTGGTGACCCGTTGCGACACGACGCGGTGGCCGGCGCGGACGAGGGCGTCGCGGATGGCGTCGAGTTCCGTGGGGCGCGGGACGGGAACCTCCCAGAGGCTGACGGTGGAGCGGCGGCGCAGGTCCTCGGGCGGGGCCAGGGCCACCATGCGGCCGTCGTTCATGACGCCGACCAGCGTGCAGGCTTCGTCGAGGTCCTCGACCAGGTGGGTGGAAAAGATCACGAGGCGGTCCTTGGCCAGTTCGGCCAGAAGCAGGCGGACCTTCACGCGCTCGACCGGGTCGAGCTTGGCGGTGGGTTCGTCGACCATGATGATGGGGGGCGAGCCGAGGAGCAGGCGCGCGATCCCGGCGCGCTGACGCATGCCGCCGGAGAAGGTGTCGAGGCGTCGATCGAGCGCGTGGGAGAGGTTCACCTCGGAGGCGACGCGTTCGATCTCGGCGCGGCGCTGCAGGTCGGTGTCGAGCGAGCGGAGCTGGTGCAGGAGTTGTGCGACGGGGGAGCCGGGTTCCTCGACGGCGCGGGCGCGGGCCACGGTGCGCGATGACATCAGGGCGAAGAAGTCGAGGTACTCGCGCAGGGTCATCCAGCCGTAGTAGCCGTGGTCCTGGGGGAGATAGCCGACGAGGGGCGCGATCTGGCCGGGGGCGTCGCGGTGGGCGACTCCGTATAGACGAACGGTGCCGCGGGCCGGTTCCTGAAGCCCCGCCAGGACGCGCATGAGCGTGGTCTTTCCCGCACCGTTGGGGCCGAGGAGACCGAACATGCCACGTTCGAGGGAGAGCGCCACTCCGGATAGCGCGGCGACCTCTCCACCGTCGAGCCGGAGGAGCTTGCGAATGCGGTGCGGCAGGGGACGCGCGAGGCCACGCAGTCCCGGCGCCGGGAAGCGGACCTGAAGGTTCGTGGCGGTGATGGCCGGGGTGCCCTCGATGGGTTGGCCCGGATCGACCGCGGCGGGCAGGGCCTTGCTCTTCCAGATGCCGAGGAGCGTCAGGATATCGAGCGGCACGGTGAGGGCCATGCGAAGCGCTGTATAGACAATGGAGATGGTGGCGAGGAAGGCTCCCTTGACGATGGCCCAGAGGCCGGGGGCGACGCGGCGACGTCCGCGCAGCACGTCGATCGGGTGCATGACCGCGTTGGCCATGCCTTCGCCGGTCTCGAACAGGACCGCCAAGAAGCGCATGAAACCGGGGCGCGCCCAGCGGACGAAGTCGTCGCCGAGCAGGTAGAACGATGGGAGGACGACGAGCGTGAGCACGGTGGCGCTGGTCAATCCGCCGATGATGACAACGGCGACGGGGCGCCATTGGTTGCCTTCCTCGCCAACGAGGGCGAGCGGCAGGAGCCCCAGCACGGTGGTCAGCCATGTCATCACGATGGGGCGCAGGCGGGTCAGGGATGCTTCGAAAATGGCGCGCGATCGGTTGATCCCCGCGCGCTGCATTTCCAGGGCGCGGTCCATCATGACGATACCGTTGTTGACTGCGAGTCCCACCAACAGGATCACGCCGAAGGCGGCCAGGTCGTCGAGCGGGAGCCCGGCCAAATCCAGCCCCCAGACGATGCCGATCAGCATGAGTGGGTTGGTCAGCAGGATGATGAAGGGGACCCAGAAGCTCTCGAACACGGCGGCCATCACGACGTAGACGAGGATGGCTCCGGAGAACATGGTGAACATGAACTGTCCCTGGCGTTCATCGACGCGCTGCGCCTCGCCCTGAAAGGAAACCACCACGCCGCCGGGATTCGGGACGCTGCGGGCAATGCGGCGAATGTCCTCGGTGAGGGCCGCGGCGGTTGCCGTGGGCGCGAAGAAATAGGCCACTTCCATCGAGGACTGGCGGTCGGTGCGGCGAATGCCGGCAGGCTGACGGGACTTGCTAAAGACGCCGATTTCACCGAGCGGAACGTTGCCGTGTGTCGGCGTATAGACAGCAAGGTCCTTCACCTGGTCGACGGTCGCTCCCTCGGCCTCGCGGATGACGAAGGAGACCTCGGTCACCTTGTCGCCGTCCTTGAGACGCAGCGACGAGACGGTGCCGCGGGAACGTGTGGCGCCGAGATAACGAACGAGGGTGTCCGCCTTCACGTCGTAGACGCGCGACTTGTCGCGGTCGATCTGGACCAGATAGAGCGGGTCGGTTCGCCCTTCCTCAATGCGGGCGTTGGTGATGTCGGGGTGGTAGCGGAGCGCCTCGATCAGGTTCTCCGCGTAGCGCCGGACGGTCTCGGGGTCGAGCCCGGACAGTTCCAGAATTCCCTGATTGCCGAGATCGAGCGGGGGCGATTCGAGGTTATTGGAGAATCGCTGGAGGGAGAGCTCGACCGCTGGAATATCCCCGATGAATTCGAGCATGGTCTGCTCGATCTCGCGGAAGGGCTTCTCGTCGACGCGGTCCTTCAGCTCCTTGAGGCGAATGTTGGCCTCGCCGCCATCGCTGTTGAAGGACACGCGGAAGGTCTTGATGTCGGGATGCTCGGAGAGACGGCGTTCGATGGCCACGGCGCTGCGGTTGACGTCGGACAGCGTGGAGCCGGCGGGGGCGCGGAAGTAGACCTCCATCCACTCGCGACCGGCCTCGCGCGAGGTGGAGGTCTCCGCCACGCGCTGACAACTTTCCAGCCAGGTAAAGGCCACCGCAAAGGCGATGAGGAACACGACGCGGCCGCGGTGGCGTAGCGCCGCCTTGAGGATCGTGCCGTAGTAGATCGCGGGACCCCAGCGCTTGCGCATCTTCATGGGACGCTTGGCGGCCTTGCGCGACTTCGTCTCCAGCACGCCGCGGACGAAGACGGGAACCAGCGTCAGCGCGACCGCGAGCGATAGCAGCAGCGGGAAGATGAGCGCCAGCGTCGGCTCGCGCACGATCTCCTTGAACTCGCCGTCGAGGAACGCGATCGGGACAAAGACGACCGCGGTGGTAAGCGTCGATGCGAAGAGCCCGCGACCGACCTCGACGCCCCCCTGCGCCGCGGCTTCGCGGGGAGACACACCCTTCTCCCAAAGGCGAAGCGCATTCTCCGTCACCACGATGGCGTTATCCACCAACATGCCGACGCCTAGGGCCAGTCCCACAATGGAGAAGATGTTGATGCTCATTCCCGTCGCGTAGAACAAGTTGAACACGGCAATGAGGCTGATGGGGACGGAGAGGAAGACAATCAATGCCACGCGCAGGGAGCCGAAGAAGATCAGCGGCACGAGGAGCGCCAGCAGAGCACCCTGCATCGAGAGTGACTTCACGTCGTTGATGGCGTCCTCGACGTAGTGGGCAAAGTCCTCGTCGATGACGAGCGACACCCCCTGCGGGAGGGCGGCGTTGATCTCTTCCACGCGCTGGCGCGTGACGGCGGCCAGATCGATCAGGTTCCGGCCCGATTCCTTCTCCATCGTGATGCCGATGGCGTTCTGGCCGTCGGCGCGGGATACCCAGCGATTCACCGCTGACCCGGCCTCGATGGTGGCCACGTCGCGCAATCGCACGATGCCCTTGGCGTCGACGAAGACGTTCGCCAGTTGCTGGGGGGTCTTGACACGATCATCAAGGCGCACGAACCAGGTTTCCGAGGGGAGCCGCAGCTTGCCGAGGAAGGAATCCTCACTGGCGGAGGCCTGCACACGCTGGATCACACTGCCGAAGTCGAGCCCGTAGGCGGCGAGCAGGTCGGTCTTGAAGTCGACCTCCACGACGGTGGACTGCACGCCGCGTAGCTCGACGTTGGAGACGCCGCTGATGGAACGGAGCTGCTGCTCCACGTGTTCGGTGGCCAGTTCGTATAGATCCTCTGGGTCGCCCGGGCCGCGGACGCTGAGGAACATGAACATCGAGTCCCACTCGCTGGTGGAGATGGGGAACGAGTTGATGTAGGTACGCGGGTCGTTGAGCTGCTGTCGGAAGCTATTGAGACGCTCGTCGAGATCCACAGCGGCGTACTCAAGGTCGGTGCCGTACTCGAGGTTGACGCGGACGACGACGCGGTTGCTCTCGGTGCGCGAGCGGATGCGCTGCACGCGGGGAAGTTCCGCGATGATTCCTTCGACGCTCTTGGTGATATTGTCGAGGTTGTCCTCCGCCGAGCGATCGTTGGAGACGATCACGATGAGCTGGGGGAAATCGATGTCGGGCAGGAGCTGAACAGGAAGCCGCCAGTACGAAACCAGGCCGAGCGTGAGCACGGCGAGGAAGATCATCATGGTGGCGACGGGTCGTGCGACGGCCAGCGAGGAAATTTTCATGGAGCGGCCGACGGTTCGCGAGGGGCGAGGGTTGCGGGGGTCGGTTGCCGACCCCCGTCGGGGCTAAGGTCAGGCGCTTTCCTTCTTTTCGCGCACCACGAAGGTCGGCTCGCCGGTGCGGTCGATCACCTGCTCGGTGATGCGGACCTCCGAGAACTCCTGCGCCTTGGCGGGAAGATCGAACTGGATGTCCAGCATGATTTCCTCGAGGATGGCGCGGAGGCCGCGGGCGCCGGTTTGGAGCTTGATGGCGCGGCGGGCGACGTTGGAAAGGGCCGCTTCGTCGAAGTTGAGGACCACGTCCTCCATCTCGAACAGGCGGCGATACTGCTTCACGATGGCGTTGCGGGGCTGCGTGAGGATGTTGACGAGTTCCTCCTCGCCGAGCTGGCCGAGGGTCGTCAACACCGGGAAGCGGCCGATGAACTCGGGGATCATGCCGAACTTGAGCAGGTCGCGGTACTCGACCTGGGTCAGGACCTCGGTCACGTCGTCCTCGCTCTGCTTCTTCACGTCGGCGCCGAAGCCCATGACGCGCTGGTTCACGCGGCGGCGGATGATGTCCACCAAGCCGCCGAAGGCACCACCGGCGATGAAGAGGATGTTGGTGGTGTCGATCTTGATGTATTCCTGGTGTGGGTGCTTGCGGCCGCCGGTGGGAGGCACGTTGGCGACGGTGCCTTCCAGGATCTTGAGGAGGGCCTGCTGCACGCCTTCGCCCGAGACGTCACGGGTGATCGAGACGTTATGCGAGGTCTTGGCAATCTTGTCGATCTCGTCGATATAGACGATGCCGCGCTGTGCCTTCTCCACGTCGCCGTTGGCGGCCTGAAGGAGCCGCAGGAGGATGTTCTCCACGTCCTCGCCGACGTAGCCAGCCTGCGTGAGCGACGTCGCATCAGCGATGGCGAAGGGCACATCAAGGATGCGAGCAAGCGTCTGGGCCAGCAGGGTCTTGCCGCTACCCGTGGGGCCGATCATGAGGATGTTGGACTTGGAGATCTCGACCTCGTCCTTGTTGGCCTGCGAAAGCAGACGCTTGTAGTGATTGTGAACGGCCACAGAGAGGACGCGCTTGGGGCGGTCCTGCGCGATGACGTAGCGATCCAACTCCGCCTTGATCTCGGTGGGAGTGGGGAGTCGCTTCATTTCCTCGGTGGATTCGGACTCAACGCGTGTCAGCTCGTCGCGCTTGAGGCGCTCGTTGCACGTGACCACGCACTCGTCACAGATGTAGACGCTGCCGAGCGTTTCCTTGTTGGTGAGCCCCTTGAAGAGGGTCTTCACCTGGTGTTGGTCGCGACCGCAGAACGAGCATTTCAAGCGCATGGCCTCATCCGTTTCATAAGCACTGCATTCGACATCAGCGAGGAGATTAGACTCACAGCGCTCCGTGTCAGGCAACTCAAAATCCGCGCCCATGATCAGGTGTCGCCGACGACGGTCCTGAGCCTGCTTCTCCGACGGGCTCCGCTTGTAACCGTTGCGCCGGAGTTCTGGCATGGTTTTGACATTAGCTGCCGGTGGGGCGCCGAATCCCCGACGACGATGAGACGAACTGCCGCTCTTCAATACATTCAAGGAACGCCCGTGTCGCAAGGAAGCAACTTCCCCTCTCCCCTCCCTCCGCCCGACGAGATTCCCGGCGAGCTGCCGATCATGCCGTTGGAGGGCGTTGTTCTGTTCCCGCAGATGATCACTCCGATCGTGCTGACCGACGACCGGGCGCGCCAGCTCATCGACGACGTGATGAAGACCGACAAGCTGTTCGCCCTCTTCCATCCGCTAGAGTCGTCCAACCCCGAGGATGCGGAGGCGCCGAAGAGCAAGCACCCGATCCGTGCCGGCGCCGTGCCGGGACTTTTTAACACGGGGACGCTGTGCAGCGTGCTGCGGGTTCTCCGCATCCCCGACGGTACCGTTCGCGTGCTGCTGAACGGAGTTTGCCGCGTCGCCATCGAGAGCGTGGTCTCGACCGATCCCTACATGCGCGCGGCTGTGAAGGTGGTTGAGGACATCGAAGCGACGCCGGGCGACATCGAGGTCGATGGCATGGCGAAGCTGACGGTCGAGAATCTCAACCGTGCCATCGGCATGAATGCGTTGCCCGAGGAACTGGCCGTCGCCGTCATGAACACGGAAGGTCCGGGCAAGATGGCCGACCTGGTGGCCGCCAACCTGCCGGTACGCCCCCTCGACCTGTTGCCGATCCTCGAGGAGCGCCGCGTCAAGGAGCGCCTCTCCAAGCTCCAGTTCCTTCTCGGCCGCGAAGTCCACGTGCTCGAAATCGGCAATCGCATCAACGAGGAGGTTCGCGAGGAAGTCGACCGCAACCAGCGAGCATACTTCCTCTCCCAGCAGATTCGCGCCCTGCGCCGTGAGCTGGGTGAGATCGACCCGCATGAAACCGAGATCGAGGACCTGCAGAAGCGCCTGCGCGAGGCGCGGATGCCGGAGCATGCCCGCAAGGTCGCCGAGCGCGAGCTTGGGCGGCTTTCCAGCCTCCCCTCCGCGGCCGCCGAATACGGCGTCATCCGCACCTACTTCGAGTGGATTCTGGACATTCCGTGGCACGTGTCCACGGACGATCATCTGGACATCCAGCTGGCGCGGGAAGTCCTGGACGAAGACCACTTCGGGCTCGAGAAAATCAAGGAGCGCATTCTGGAGTTCCTCAGCGTCATTCGCCTGAAGGACGGCGACCTGAAGGGACCGATCCTGTGCCTTGTCGGGCCTCCCGGCGTCGGCAAGACGTCGCTTGGCCGTTCCATCGCCCGCGCCACGGGGCGCAAATTCCAGAACTTCTCCCTCGGCGGAATGCGCGACGAGGCGGAGATTCGCGGCCACCGCCGCACCTACGTCGGCGCCATGCCGGGCCGCATCGTCAAGGCTCTGAAGGACTGCGGAACCAACAACCCGCTCATCATGCTGGATGAGATCGACAAGCTCGGCTCGGACTTCCGCGGCGACCCGGCGTCGGCGCTGCTGGAGGTGCTCGACCCCGAGCAGAACAGCCACTTCAACGACCATTACATGGATATGCCGATCGACCTGTCGCGCGTCATGTTCATCACGACGGCGAACTCGCTCGACAGCATCCCCGAGCCGCTTCGCGACCGCATGGAGATCATCCGCATCGCTGGCTACACGGACTTGGAGAAGGAAGAGATTGCTCTCCGCTATCTGGTGCCGCGCGAGTTGGACAACAACGGCCTGAAGAAGAAGGACATCGGATTCCAGCGCGCCGCCATCCGGCACATCATCCACGAGTACACCATGGAAGCAGGCGTCCGCGGCTTGCAGCGCCAGGTCGCCAAGGTCTGCCGCAAGGTCGCCATGCGCGTCGCCGAGTTCCAGTCCGAGGTCGAGCGGAATCCCAAGAAGAAGCACGAGAAGCCCGAGAAGGCGAAAATCGATCTGGCTTCGGTCGAGTCCTACCTTGGGCCGAAGCTCAGTCACCTGGAGGCGGCCGAGCGTCTGGCCAAGCCGGGCGTTTCCGTGGGTCTCGCGTGGACATCGGTGGGCGGCGCGATCCTCTTCATCGAAGCGGCGCGTTATCGTGGCAAGGGCGAGATCAAGCTCACAGGTCAGTTGGGCGACGTGATGAAGGAATCAGCCCTCGCGGCCCTTACCTACCTGAAGGCCAACGGAACCCAGTTTGGCATCAAGCCCGAGGACTTCGAGCAGTGGGATTATCACCTGCACGTGCCGGCTGGTGCGACTCCGA
This sequence comes from bacterium, assembly GCA_016125005.1. Classification (GTDB taxonomy): domain Bacteria; phylum Sumerlaeota; class Sumerlaeia; order SLMS01; family SLMS01; genus WGMQ01. The sequence goes on from WGMQ01000003.1 coordinate 47,713, forward strand.
AGGATGGCCCCAGCGCGGGTACTGCCATTTCCACGGCGCTCACGAGCCTCATTACCGGTCGTCAGGTGCGCGACTACCTGGCCATGACCGGGGAGATCACGCTGCGCGGCAATGTCATGCCGGTCGGCGGGATCAAGGAGAAGTGCCTCGCGGCCCTGCGTGCCGGCATCAAGGAAGTCCTCCTCCCCCACCACAACGAAGGGGACTATGGCGAAGTCCCGGAAAACATCCGCAAGGGACTGAAGGTCCGGTTCCTGCGCGAAACATCCCAATTCATTGAGGCTGCCCTGCGATGAAACGTCCCCTCCTGCTCGGCATTGTTCTCCTTGGGGGGCTGGCCATCAGCTCCTGCGGCGAGGAGAAGGCGGCTCCCGCCAAGGACGCGGCCGGTGCCACGGCGGCGCCAAAGGCCGAGGGAAGGACGTTTCGTTTTGAGTTGGGGGAACACGTGGTGGAGCTGACAGTGCCGCCCCCCGCGCAGCCGCTGACCGCAGAGGGCGAGAAGTTTTACTACTACCAGAACCTCCGCGAGGCATCGATCCGCGAGTATCTTGCACAGCAGTTTGACGCCGCCTCTAAGACCTGGGACAGCGGCAAGGTGAAGAAGATCTTCGAGGAGAACTGGGCCGAGACCAAGGCCGGCTTTGATCGGATGCGCCAGGAGGTCGAGGCGCAGGGCAAGTTCCTGGACGCCTATCTGGAAGAGAAGAAAAGTGACGCGGCCTTGAAGGCCACAGACTTCTACACGAGGTTCGAGCAATCCCACAAGGATCGCGCGCCCTTCGAGTCGGTGACCGAATGGGATCGATTCGCGAAGATGTTCCCCACCTCCAAGGATGTGCAGCAGCTCGTCGCGAATATCCCCCAAACGGTCGAGGAAGCGTGGAAGATTCACGGCCCCGCCCTCACCGCGCAGAGTTTTGGCGACGAATGGACCTTGGGGGAGCTGCGCAAGCGGGACCCGGAAGCGGAGAAGAAGCTCGGCGACAAGGCGGGCTTTGGTACGCTCTTTCCCGAATCCCAATCAACGATGGGACGACTAAACTCTCCGGACAACACACGGGCCCAGGTGATGGCGGAACTGCGAAACCGCATCGCGCTGGCGAACCTGCTGGAATCGATCAAGTTTACGTCGCCGGAGGACCAGAAGCTCTTCACCGATGGCGCCCGCAAGGAATTGCAGGAGCCGCTACCTCAGCCGCTCGAAAGCGTAAAGCTCATCCCCGACGGACCTGTCACCAAGTAAGCAAGGAAGTCCCATGAAGAACAAGAGCCTGATCCTCGTTTCCGCCGCCCTGGCGCTCGTCCTGGTGGTTGGAACCGTGGCGATCATCGCGCGTGTGCGCCATCTGGCCAGCTCACCCAGCGCCCAGGTCGCCGCTCCCGTCCTCAAGGCGGGGAACCTCAGCATTGGCGATGCATTCCCAACCGATCTGGTCGTGAAGGACGGCGAGGGCAAGCAGGTGAATCTCTCCAGCTTCAACGACGGTGAGCACTTCGTTGTCTATACATTCCACCACCCGGACTGTCCCTGCGCCGCAAATTGCGGTGCGCTGATCGGTGAGATGGGGAAGGCCGGTTATAGCGACGTCCGCGTCATTGGCATCATGGCGGAGGGCATGGATGACGAACGGGTCATGACGGCGCTCAAGGAGCAGCGCGAGAGCGGCGCCATCACCTTCCCGGTGTATTTCGACGAGGGGCAGACGGTGATGAATCGCCTCGGCGCGACGCGCACGCCGGAGATGTGGCTCGTGGACAAGGAAGGCAAGGTTCGCTACTGGGGCGCTCCGGAAAACACGCTCTTCCCGGGCACGCCGGGACACCGCTACTACCTCCGCGAAGCGGTCGACGCGCTCCGGGCCGGGAAATCACCGGAAGTGACGTCTGCCAAGCCCATCGGCTGCATCATCGGCGGCTGAGCGGTGGAAATGCGCCGCACATGCACCCACGCGGCAAGGCCTGAAGGGCCGACAGAGCGAAGCCCGGTCTGACTGAGCAACGCGAGGGAGGGCCGGGTGAGCGCGAGGAGCTTTTGCGGTCTGAAGGACCGCCGCTTCGTCGCGCTGGAGGACGCCTTCCCAGATTGGTGGAATAAACCTGCGGCGGTCCTTCAGACCGCGTTCCGTGATCGGCCAAGCCCAGGCCTCCCTCGCTATCGCTCGGTCAACCTGGGCTTGGCTCCGATGGCCCTTCAGGCCATTGCCCGTTCGGCTTTGATTGGCGGAGGATAGCGTGAATAGTCGACTCATCTCTTCTCTTCGCTCCGGTTCTCACCCCCAGATGTGAGGCAGCCGCCTCATGACTGCCCCCCTGATGAAGCATCCATCTTGTTGAGCTTCCTCCGCTGACACGCAGGTCGGCGGGCCTTTGGCTTGCGTTGCCCCGCCGGACGCGGCGACCTTGCCGCATCATTTCGCCGAGGTGCGCCTGTGTTCGAGAACATCAAGACTTACCCGCTGGAGACCCCCGCCCTGCGGCCCCTGGAGCTGATGCCTGTGGAGGTCCGCGGCCAGCGCCTCATCATGGTCCGCGACCCGCTGGGTGTCATCGAGGGAACCGCGCTGCTGGCGCCCGATCCGATCTTGATGGTCCTTTTCGAGATGGCCAACGGTGAGACACCGGTCGGCGAGATGGCGCAGCGCCTCACCATGATGACGGGTCAGATCATCCCCGCCGGTATCTTCGAGAGCGCGATCAAGCAGCTCGACGAGGCTCTGCTCCTCCAGTCGGATCGCTTTGCGGCGGCCCTGAAGGCCAAGTACGAGGCGTGGAACGCCGCGACGACGCGTCCCTATCGTATCTATCAGGCGCCCGGCGCAGACCGCCTGAAGATGATGAAGGAACTGGGCGAGGAGTTCCGTCGCCACAAGATGAGCGCCATCTCGCCTCCCGAGAACCTGGAACTGGCGAAGGGCGCGGTGGTTGGCGTCGTGTCTCCCCACATCGACTTCCAGCGCGGCGGCGAGCTGTACGCTTGGGCCTACAAGGCCCTGAAGGAGTACGGTACCGGCGCCAAGACCTTCATCGTGCTCGGCACCAGCCATCGCTCGGGCACCCATCGCTTTGTGGCCACGCGCAAGAACTACGACACGCCGCTTGGTGCCATCGATACGGATCAGGCGATCCTGGACGAGTTGGCAACGGAGTTCGGCGGCGAGCTGTTCGAGAATGAGTTCCTCCACCGCGACGAACACACGATCGAGCTCCAGGCCATGTACCTGCGCCACACGTTCCCCGACACGCCGATTCGCATGGTTCCGATCTTGGTGCCTTCCTTCGATGACCTGCTCGATGAGGAAGGTACCCCGCGGGCCGACGAGGAAATCACCGCGTTCGTGGCGGCGCTCCGTCGCATCCTGGACAAGCACGGCGACAACGTGGCTGTGATCGCTGGCGTGGATCTGTCCCACTGCGGCCCCGAGTTCGGCGACGAAGAGCCGAACACGCCCGAGCGCCAGAAGGAAATCCGCCTGGGCGACGAGTTGTCTTTGGAAAAGGCAGTGGCGCTCGACGCGGATGGCTTCTTCGAGACCTTCCGCCCCGACTTCAACTCGCGCAAGGTGTGCAGCATCGGCACCGTCTGGGTGATGCTGGAGGTGATGAAGGGTCGCGCCGAAGGCAAGCTGCTGAAGTATAATCAGGCGGTCTCGCCGGACCAGAACACGCTGGTCAGCTTTGCGGCCATGGCGTTCTCCAAGGTCGGCGCCGAGGTGAAGCCTCCGTCACGCATCATCCTGCTGCGTTGATCGGGTCGGTCACTCCCCGCCGAACAGACCCTCGATGCCGGTATGCTCTGCGCTCTCGAAGTCGTGGTCTGTCGACTCGTCGTTGCTGATGATAGCCCCTGCTGTTGAGACGTATATACGCGCCCATCCCGCCCAGATATCACGTCCGGGCGGGATGAATGAGGCGTCGTGGCCGAAGATCAGGTTCTCGAAGGTGAGGTCCGCCCACCCCGAGCGCACGTTGGTGATGGGGAGGCGGAACCAGTGCCAGAGGCGGCTGTCGGGATCGAGCGCCTGAATGAGGACCTTTTGAAAGAGTCGATAGCTGCGGCCCGCCTGACTGACGCGGACCGAGAAGCTGACCGGGTGGCGGGATCGCTCACCAGGAAGTGCCGGTTCGAGCAGGATGCCAAAGTGGACGATCGGATCCTTGGGCAGCTTGACCGGCCAGGTAAGCTGGCAGGGGACGCGCAGGGCGATGACGTCCTGCGAGCCGGCGTTGCCGTGAAACGTGTCTATACAGAACGGCCCTTCGAGCGGTGACCGGACCCGCGCCGATGCGATGTCCGACATGCCGTCGAGCGCCGCATCCTCGCGCCGCACGACGCGCAATGCCTTGGCGAGCGAGTTGATCTTCTGGATTTCGTTGAGGGCAGCAGCGGCGTCGCGATAGATCTCCGGCGAAACCTGCGCTGATGGGCGGGAACCGGATGCGCCCGTCATTTCCAGTTCCAACTGATCCCACTGCGGGTTCTCGGGAAGGGGCTTGTGGAGCTCGCCGACGACGGACGTCGCGCCCGAGGCGCGGGCGAATGCGATGGTGGACTCCAGCGTCTTCAACGACTCACCCGGCGTTCCCAGGAGCAGGCGTACATGGGTTCGAATCCCGAGCGCCTTGCACAGCGCAAGTGCCTCACGGACCTGGGCGTTGTGCACGTTGACGTCGGAGTGGCGATGGCGCAGAGGCTCGTTGCCGGACTCCATGCAGATCTCGATACCCTGCATGCCCCCTTGCTTCAGGACGGAGAGCCGTTCGTGATCGAGGTGTTCGCCGATGGTGCGGATTCGGAACGGGAGGCCCACCTGATCGACCCAAAGGCTCACGAACTCGCTGGTCCAGGCCGGGTCCCACGGAAAGATATCGTCCGCGAAATCGATGGCCTTTAGCTTGTAGGTGCTGGCGAGCTTCACCGCCTCCTCCACCACCCGGGCCACGGGGCGCATGTGGTAGTAGCTCGCGGTGTCCTGAAGCGCGCGGATCATCGGCTGGTCGGTGAAGAGACTCTGAAAGGGGAAACCGCGGCTGGCAAGAATGGGAAGCCGGGCGCCGCGGGTCCGAGACCATTCCATGGGCTTGAGACCCTCGGGATTCGGACGCGGCCAACTACCGAGTGATGGATTGTAGGTGCGCCGGGGACCAAGCGCCCACCCCTTGTCGGACCGCCACCAGGTGCCGGGAACTTCGGATCCGGGGCGATGCTTCTTGAGCGCGGTAATCAGTTCGGCGGTCGCCTCGACCCACTCGCCCAGCAGGATGGCTCCCGGTACCGTATGATTGGTGAAATCATGGCTGTTGAGGGTGCCCTCGGCGCCGGCGATGGCCACGCAGCAGCGCGGCGAAATCTGCTTCATCTCGTTGAGAAGCCCCAGCGCGGTGGGAGACTGCCCGCGGTTGACGATCAGCACGGCCAAGCGCGGCGGGCGCTCGACCAAACGCTGCGCCACGTACTGGCGCTGTGCCTCGGTGCGGACCATGCAACCCTCGACGTGGAATCCGCGTTCCTCACACAGGCCGACAGCTTGCGCGGTCTCGACCCAATCCCGTTGGTTGATCGTGTAGCTTTCCTGCAAGAGAATGACGCAAACGTCTGTGACCGCCACCGGGTTGCCTCACGTGCGTGGAATCCGATGTATCCTCACCAACCCAATCCAAGTAGCAAGGCCAAGCAACTCAATTTACGGAAGCCCACTCGGTGGTCAGGTAAGCCACGCTGAGGCGCAACGCCGTCCTCACCTCCTGTTCGGTCTCGACCGAGGGATCGTGCTCGGCCTCGATGGCGAAATTTCCCGCGTATCCCATCAGCGCCAGCGCCCGGAACATCGAACGGAAGTCAACCTGACCCAGGCCGGGAAATCGGTCGCGGCTGCACCGCGTGTCGTAGCTGCCGTAGAGCTGCACGGCCTCCTCCAGGATCTCGTGATCCTTCAGGTGCACATGGAGGATCCGGTTGCCGAACTGGCGCAGCATGGCCAGCGGATCGATGCGTTGCTTGATGCAATGGCTCGGGTCGAACTCCAGGCCCAGCGCCGGGTGGGGAAGCGCATCGAACATCATCTGGCAGGCGTGGGGCGAATAGGCCATGTTGATGCCCCGAATCGGATAGCCGCGGTACATGGTGCAATTCTCGAACGCGATACGCAGCCCAAGCGCCTCCGCTTCGTCGGCCAGCGGTGCCCAGGTGGACACGAACATCGGGAGGTTGTCCTCGACGCTCTTCTCCGGGTCACGTCCGGCAAAGACCGAGATCACCGACACGCCGAAGGCCCGGGCAATCTGGAAGACAACGCGCAGGCCCGTGGCTTCGGCCTCGCGAATCGCCGGATCAGGGTGCAGGTGGTTGCGGTAGTAGCCGATCGACTCAGCGCGCAGGTTCCTCGCCGCGAGCAGGTCGCGGGCAGCCGCCACCGCCGCCGGGTCCCACCGATCCGTCGGGATGGGGAACCCCGGACCCAAGCGAAGCTGGATCGCGCGAACGCCAATCGACTGGGCACGTTCGATTCGCAGGTCGTCGTAGGGCGCGAGATAGGACAAGCGGTCGGTGAAATCGACGATGGCACTGGGGGTCGGCTGGTCAGACATGAGAAGGTGCCTCCGGCCAAACGCTCCACCCCTCGGCGGGACGGGTCAACCGCTCAACTTTTCCGCGCGGACCTTGGCCAACAACTGCATCACATCGCGGCGCCGCAGCAGCTGGGTTTCCGGGGTCATGCAGGAGGCGGATCCGCAGGCCACGGCAAGGCGTGAGGCCTCCGAAAACGGCATCCCCTGCGTCATACCGCGCACCAGCCCCGCCGCGGAAGAATCGCCCGCCCCGGTGGTTCCCTTCACGGTCACCGGCGGCGTGTGGATCAGGAATGCGCCCTCGTCGCTGAGCGCCAGCGCATTCTCTCCGCCGTTGGAGATGAAGACCGCCTCGGCGCCCTGAGCGCGCAGTTCCTCCGCCCCTTCGCGCATCTCGGCCACCGTCGTGATCGAACGCCCGAGCGTTTCCTGAAGCTCGCGCCGGTTCGGCTTGGCGACGGAGACGCCCTCCCCGATGGCCGCGAGCAGACCCTCGCCCGTCGAGTCGACGAGCACAGGGACGTCCTGCTTGCGCGCCAGTCCCGCGAGCCGCGCCCAACTGTCGGGCGCCAGACCCGGCGGGAGGCTACCGCCAAGGCAGACGAAACTCGCCGACTTGAGTTGCTGCTTGTAGAGTAGGATGAAGTGGTCGAAGTACGTCGGCAGGACCGGCGTGCCCGGCTGGTTGACCTTCAGGATTCGCCCATTTTGCGGGTCGATGATGGAGATGTTCGTGCGAACCTCTCCCGGGATGTTGATGTAGATGATGGGGACGGCGGCCTCGCGGGAGAGGCGGCGGAATTCCTGTACCGAGTCGCTGCCGAGGATCGTGACGGCCGTGGCCGGTTCCTCCAATTCACGCAGCACACGCGCCACGTTGATGCCCTTGCCACCGGCTGTCTTCTGCACGCGCCGCGCCCGATGCACGTCGCTCGTGCCCCAGTCGGGGACATCCATGCTCAGGTCCAGCGCGGGGTTCAGCGTGACGGTAATGACCATTGGGAAGGATTACCCGAATTGGACGAGGGCGTACTTCTTCTTTCCGGCGCGGAGGATCAGCATGGTCTCGCTCGCCAGGTCCTCGGCGGTGACGGCACGCTTCTCCTGCGGGATGGCGGTGGCCGCGTTGTTGAGATAGACGCCGCCCTGCTCAAGGAGCCGCTTCGCGTCCTTCTTGCTGGGCGCCAGGCCCGCGCGCACCAGCAGATCCGCCGTGGCGAGACCCGCGTCCAGCTCGGCGCGGGGAATGGCGACAGAGGGAACTTCCTGAAAGAGCGCCTTCAGCTCGGCGTCGCTCAGGTTGCGAAGCTCGCCTCCGAAGAGGGCCTCCGACGCGGCCTTCGCCTTCTGTGCCTCGTCTGCGCCGTGGGCCAGGGCAGTCACCTCAAGCGCCAAACGCTTCTGGGCGATGCGCCGCTCGGGCGCGGCCTGATGCGCTGCCATCACCGTGGCGATCTCGTCGATGGGGACGAGCGTCATCATCTTGAGGAAGCGCTCGACAACGGCGTCCTCCTGACGAACCCAGAACTGGTAGAACTCGTAGGGGCTGAACTTGTTCGGATCGAGCCAGACCGCGCCCCCCTCCGTCTTCCCCATCTTGCGGCCTTCCGCGTCGGTGAGGAGCGGCGTCGTGATGCCGAAGACGCGCCCGCCGGACGTGCGGCGGATGAGCTCCGTGCCGGAGACGATATTCCCCCACTGGTCGCTGCCGCCCGCCTGCACATCGCAGGCGTGGTGGTCGTGCAGGTGCTTGAAATCGCACGCCTGAAGGAGCGAGTAGCTGAACTCGGTGTAGCTGAGGCCGGACTGGGACTCGAGGCGGCGCTTCACGCTGTCGCGCGTCAGCATTTCGTTCACGCGGAAGTGCTTGCCGACGTCGCGAAGGAAATCGAGGAAGCTGAAGGCGCCCAGCCAGTCGGCGTTGTTCAGCAGCATGGCCTTGCCATCGCCGAACTCGATGAACTGGGAGAGGTTGCGGCGGATGCCCTCCATGTTGGCGCGAATCTGCTCGGCGGAGAGCAGGCTCCGCTCGGCGCTCTTGCCGGAAGGATCACCGATCATGCCGGTTCCGCCGCCGACCAGCGCGATGGGGCGATGGCCGCAGAGCTGGAAATGCTTGAGGATCATGATCGAAACCATGTGCCCGATGTGCAACGAGTCCGCCGTCGGGTCGAAACCGATATAGACAGTATAGGCGCGTTCGGAGCAGAGCTTCTCGAACTCGGGATCGGTCAGATCCTGGAGGAGGAGGCGTTCGCGAAGGACCTCGACGATGTTGCGCATGGGTTGATCAAGCCGTCCTGTGACCCGGGCACGCAGCCCGGCGATTTTCCGGAAGCGTCCGCAAGCAGGGGGGCGTGGGTCAATCCGCGAATCGGGACGGGACTCCGCGTCGTTCATCGAACGGCATTCGCGGCAAGCCGCCTCGACGCCAGATCACGAAGCGCTTCACCCCGCGACCGTCGATGAAGGCCGGTCCCTGATACACAATCGCCACACGATGGAGAGTAATCGATGAGTCCGCCTTCTGCAAGTAGAGGCGCGACGGGCGGGAATAACGATACACTGGATGCGCTGCATCGATGTCCCCGGCGGGAATCGCGTGGTGCGCGATGAAGTCAATACTCTCCGCATCGAGGTAGCTGGCGAGGCCCTGATGAGCAATGTGCTCCTGCATCTGGATGTTGTTAATGAGACCGTCCAGGTTCACCACTCCCCCGCCGCGATAGTAGCCGAACACGCCACAGTCGCTCATGCCGATGTGCGTCTTCGCGGGGAGGGACTCACGCGTCCACAGGGCCGCCGCATAGCTCTGGGCTTGAAACGCCCGGGCGTCGCGTCGCCACAGGAACAGCACCTGGCCAAGGAGCCCCACTGTCACCAGAAGGACACAGACCACGCCAACCAGACGCGCCCGGAATCCTTCATGCTCGACGGCGCCATCGGCCAGGCTACCAATAGCCAGCATGGCAAACGGCCAGTATCCGGTCAGGTGCCACGTATAGACACCCCATCGCATGAAAAGCGCCGTATAGACGAGGTGTATAGATTGAAAGACCGCCCCAACAATCAGCAGGTGGCGTAGAGCGGGACGTGATTCCCGTCGGGCGGAAAATGCGGTCAGTGCCAGCAGGCACGCTCCCATGACAACATAGGGAGCATGGGGCCTTGGAAAGAATACCGGGTTCGGGAAACCGGACTTTAGCTTGCCGGAAATGGGAGAGAGACTTCCTGTGGTCGCGTAATTGATGGCGAAATAAATCGAGGCGACCAGGATCACGGGCAATCCCCAGCCCAGCGCTTTTCTCCACCAACCCGGAAAATCCAACAAACGTCGCAAATGGCCCAGGGTAGCCAAGACTCCGAGACCCAGGCAAAGCAGCGCCAAATCCAACCGGGCGAGGAAGAGCATCGACAGGATCATGCCGAACTCGATCTCCCGTTTCCAGGGGCGCGCGGACAGAATCGCCTCCCGGCTGGCAACAAATGCGAGTCCTCCCAAACCCAGCAGAACCAGTCCGCTCTCCAGCCCATCCGTGCAGCCGTAGACAACCGGCGGAAGCGCCGCCACAGCGATCATGGCGCAGAGTGCACGAGCCTTAAGGCCCATCCGACGCCCGGCGGCAAGGAGCAGCAAGATGCCTCCCACGCCGAGAAGCCATTGCAACGACAGGAGGGTACGAGCCTGGTACTCGAGATCGGATAAATCATTTCCCGACGGATGAAAAAATACAGCGACAAAGGCGCAGCATAGCATCCACAACGGGTGATAGCCATTGGTGGAATTAGTTCCGTCGAAGGTGCTCCCCACGCCCGCGGCCAGATTCCTCGAAACCTGAAAATAATAATAGGCGTCATCCGGTGTCTGCGAAACAAAAGCCGACGTGGGAGAAATCCAATGCCAAAGCAGGCGGAAGGCAAAAATACAAATCACGCCCACCGGCACCAGATGACACCAGCCTGGGACATTACTTGGCTTCATCGGCGTCCTCGTTCAGCCGCTTCAACAGAGGATCGGCAATCTCCGTGGCAACTCCCGGAGACTGAAACGTGGCGACCCACATCCGACCGCCACTCGTCGGACGCAGCGGCTTGATGGGCATGATCTGGAGTCCGACAGAAAGCGCCGCCGCGCCTTCAGGAACAGGAACAACCAAGTCGCGCCGCACCCAAACTCCATCGGGAAGCGTGCCGCGGAAATTGGGACCGTTCGCCGGAATCGGACTGCTCATGGGGCGACCAGACTTGTCGATGAAGGTCAAGGCGCCGTTCGATTCGCCATGCTCGAGGCCCTCCCAGCGGGCATAGTAGGAGAACGCCGCCACCGTGCCCGGCGTGACCGGCGCTGGGGGCGCATAGAAGCCGACCACTTTCTTCGTATCCGCGGGATAGGGGATCACGACAACGGGGTCCCCGCCTAGACCCGTCAGTGTTGAATCCGCCGCGATTTCACCGATCCCGGTCCACGACCATGATCCGCCCTTTGGGTCACCATAAGTCGGCATCGCATCCCAGCTATCGGAGAGCGGCACCGAATCCGGCGCTTGGTCGGTAGGTCCCTTTATCCGCCAATCAGCTCCGTGGAAATTCCACGGGAAATAGGGAGTGTACTGAAGGCGTGCCGCCGTGAAATAGAGCCCCACACGGTGGAGTCCCGGTTCAAGGGCGATGGGGATCGTCGCCACCTTCTCGGATGCTCCCCCGGGGATTGTATAGACAGCCGTCGTGTGCCCGTCGACCGACACTGCCAGAAGAAAATCCGCCGGAAGGGGAGTCGAATTCTTGCGCGCGATGGGATCGTCAGGAAAGCGACCCGAGTATCGCACGGCCAGCACCCGCTCAGATTCGTCGGGCTGATTAATGACGAACTCCAAGCGATCGTCGCGTTCGAAACGAAGTGCCGTCTTTCCGCCGATCGTCACAAGGCTTGTGTACTGATGCGTGGGCCAGGCGATGGAATCCAGAGGACCGAAGTGATCCAACGGGACAGGTAGCGTCATCCGTTCCGGCGCCGATGCCAGGACGACGTCGTACTCCGGACCCATGCGTGACGTGCCACGATATCCGACCTGCATGTCTTTTGTGATCAACTGCCAGAGGCCCGGCGCCTCCGCTTCGCGCCACGCAGACAGAATCGTCGGAGATGATCCGCTCGCCATCAGAGCACGCAGCGGCATTTCGTAGCGCGCCGCCACTCCGTGCTCGAACAAATAGGCGAGCGCCGGAGATTCAATCGAGTGTCCTGCCTTCCCGACAAAATAGTCGGCCTGCACCAGATCGTTCCGATGAGGGACGAAAATTCGCTCATCCTTCGGCATCGATTCCAGAACCTTCACGGCGCCGTCATAGTTGGACAAATCCGCGGTGAAATAGCGTCCTGAAAAAAACACCGAGCAGACAACGCAAAGTCCAAGACAAACCCGAGGAAAAATAAATCGAACGCGCGATTCCGAGGTCTCGCCCTCGGCACCGAAAAATGCCACCATCAATCCCAGGAAAGTCGGAACCAGAAAAATAAAGTAGCGGGTATAGTAGGCGCGCTGAACGGTGAGACTGAAAAGCGTGAAATAGGCTGCGACGGGAAGAAGCATCGCCAAGACAAGACCAGACATGGCTGCCGGTGAAAGACGTCGCATTCCACCGCGGAACACTGAAATTAGGGATGCTGCAATGGCTGCTCCGGGTAGCAGTAGAAGCAGTCTGCTGTCCTCTCCTGCGCGGAAGAAATTGACGACAAGAGCGAAGACTTCATCCAGAAGAAATCCCACACTGGGCGACACATTGGTCAGCTTGGAATTGCCCGGCTCGATGAGCCGAAAAATCGACGAGCCCTTTGTGACCAGAAAGAAAAACACCGCGACCAACAGCAAAATCGCGAGCGGAAGAAATGGTCTTCTCGGCCAGTCTGTCGGACTAACGGAAATCATTTCCCGCCGCAGGTCGACGAACACAAAAGGGCCTATCAAGACAGCGCAAGCAACGGCACCGGTCGGAAGGAGAAATACCGGATGATTGAAAAATCCCGCGGCGGCAGCGAGTCCAATGAAACCCACACCTGGCCACACCGCTCCCCGATAGAAACATGCCATCCCGACGAGCAGCACCGCTGTATAGAAAGTCATACCGCCGTAGTAGTTGGCGTCCTGTGCATACATGATGAGGAAGCAGTTCGTTGCAGCGAGGGCGCCCATCCACGGCACGGCACGCCTGCCAAAGCAAAGTCCCGCCCACAGTGCCAGCAGCGGAACGGCCGACGAGCCAAGCAGAGCGCTCCAGAATCGCAACGCCCAGTTGCTCGATCCGAGGAGACTCAGGCACCACTCCACTGGGACGAGGTGCGCCGCGTGTGTGCCGAACGAGATGATCGAATACTTCCCCGCCGATGCTTCCTTGAGCATCACGATTTCGTCCATCCAGAGGTTGCTCTCCCCCAGTTGGAAGAAGCGGATCATGAACGCGAGAATCGCGATGACGCCGAGCATGGGTAGCATGGCGCGTAACTCGTCGAGCAACACCGGCCCCTGCGGTTCGGGATCATTGGCTATCGCGGTCGGCACGAGGCTTTCACTGGATGTAGCCGCAGCACTGGCCTTCGATCGTTTGCGTGCCATCAGTTCTTGGCCTTCCGTTTCTCCGCGAGCGCCAGAAAAGTGCAATCGTTGCAGGACTTCTCGTTCAAGGCGCAGCAATCGGCGAATACCTTGTAGAGCGACTGCTGCACGATCTCTCGGTCGAAGAGCCCTTTCTCGTGGGAATCCGCCAGCAGGCGGCGCCTCATGAAACGGGAAACCGAAGTGGCCTCAAGCGCAGGAAAGCAGTGTATCGCTTGCCAGATAGACGCCTCGCGGGGGCGATTCTTCTCCTCCCGTGCCTTGAGGATGAGCATTGGCAGGAAGACGTTGAAGAGCAGGCTCATGGCGTGCGGCTCGCCGATGAGGGCCTGTGGCTTCTGCTTCTTGCCACCGATGGTGAAGTGGGTACTGAAGTAGGAGGCCTCGCCATCGACGACCAATTCGGCGGCGAGACTCTTCCAGGTCCGCCCAAGGTCACGACCATTCAGCGAGGGCCAGTCCTGGGCGCTAATCGCCCTTTCCAACCTCGCAAGCAAAGGGTCGGTGGTGTCCAGCAGCCGCGTGCAGAGGATGGCCATCGCAGCAAGGCGCCTTGGGGGAAAGCTGACAGGTCGAATACCTGCGAACCAGCGTCGCGTGGGCGGCATGAGTCGATCCGACAAATAGGGCCTCGCGTGGCGCCAATGACGCTCAAGGCGCTGGATAAAGTCCTGCGTTTCCGGATCCTCCGGAATCAGATCCTGCTGCTCTGGCATCAATCGGGCAACGTATAGCAAGATAGACAGATAGATGTCTATACGGTTGTTCGAATGGGCCTCGCTCGCCTGTTCCCGCAGCTCGTCGATGGGAGCGCGCTTCGAGAGAAGGAAGTAGAGCGTCTTGGAGGACTTGTAACCCTGGGCCACCAACAGGGCCTGGTAGACAACCTGAAGGAACGAAGCAGTGGCACGCTGGGCCTTGAAGCGGGCGACCTTCGCCTCCACGCGGGAACGCCCCGCCGCCAGCAGGAAGTCGCGCAGTTGCGCGGGCGGAAGCCGCAGGAACTGTTGATGGCAGAGACCGTGGTCGTCCGGCGTTCCGTAGGGATAGTCGCCGGGATTGATCGACTGACGAATCGTGTCGAGGTCCGGTTCAAGGAAATCACCGAGTACGAGTCGCTCGAGGCGCTCGCTGTTCTGCTTCTGCTCGTACGGACGATCGTCGGAGGCCCGCAGCACGGCGTGGAGTACCGTGCGGTTGTACTCGAAATCCCGATCATGACCGTGGCGATGCCAGTCTGCGGACTCGACGTGGATCTCCACGTCGCCCTGGAGCACCTCGCCCGCCACGACGATGCGAGCGTCGAGGAAATCCGGTCCGCGACCCGTGTTCCAACGGCCGGGCTCGAGTACCTGGACTGCCTTGCCGCTGGCAGTGGAGAGCTCGGCTCCGCGGAGCAGTTGATCGGCCCAGATGGCCTGCACCAGTCGTTCATCGAGTGGCGCAGTGACGCGGGGAGTCTCCGAAGCCTCCGCGGCAGGAAGGCTCGCGGCCATCTGCAACGCGAAGTCGCGATGGGCGGCCTGCCAGACCTCCTCGATAATTTCCGGTTCGAATCGCAAACTGCCGTCCATGTCCCGCCCCTGCGGAAGATATGCAACTAATGACGATACCGGACACGGTGTGAAGGAGAAAGCGCAGTATGACAAGATGGCGCGAAGGAATGGAGAGGGCAGGTCGTTGACTGTAAATGACGGCGGCAGCGCCGTCATCCCAACCCCCAGCGGATCCAATGAAGCGCACCCTGATTCCAATCATCCTCATCATCCTCATACTCGCCGCCGCGAGCGCGGCGTACCTTGCCGACAACAGCAGCTCGACGACCGAGGCACCGCCCCTGATCGACGTGAGGCGCGGCACCATCAAGACCACGGTCGACGCGTCGGGAACCGTGTATGCAGATCGCGAAGTTGAGATCAAAGCCAAGGCCAGTGGCGAGATCGTTGAACTGCCGTTCGATGTGGGCGACCGCGTTAGGAAGGGCGACCTTCTTGTCAGGTTGGATCCGATCGACGAGCAGCGGTCGCTGCGCAAGGCGGAGATCGCGACGTCCTCCACGCTGGCGCGGCTGGCCCAGGCGCGCATCGACGTTTCAACGGCGGAGCGCAATCTGGCCTCGAACCGAAGCCGTGCGGCCGCCAGCCTCGCTGCGGCCGAGGCAACCGCCGTCGACCGGCGACGGAAGGCAGAGCGTGCACTCGACCTCTATGTCCGCAAACTCGCAAGCGAGCAGGAGCGCGACGAGGCGGTTTCCGCAGCCGCGACTGCCGACTCCGAGGTTGAGGGGGCGCGCATTCGGCTGACGGAACTCGATACCGAGGAGCTCACCATCGAGCGCCTGAAGCGCGCTGTGGAGTTGGCCGAGGCGGATCGCGAGTCGGCGCGCATCTCCCAACTCGACGCACGGGAGCGACTAGCCGAAACGCAGATCTACGCGCCGATTGATGGAGTTGTCTCGGAGCTGAACGTCCAGGTGGGCCAGATCATTTCGTCGGCAATCAGCAACGTTGGTGGCGGCACGTCGGCGATGGTACTCAGCGACCTTGGCCGGATGTTTGTCTACGCGTCGGTGGATGAGACGGACGTCGGCAAGCTGGCCCTCGGTCAGACGGTGACGGTGCGGGCGGATGGCTACGGGGACGAGGAGTTCGTGGGCAAGGTGGAGCGAATCGCCGTGAAGGGCGAGGAGGTATCCAACGTGGTGACCTTCGAGGCGGGCATCCAGATCACCAGCGCGAATCGCACGAAGCTCAAGCCACAGATGACGGTCACCGCCTCCATATTGCTGGAGGAGCACAGTGACGTGACGGTTGTGGCGAACGAAGCCCTGATTGAGGAGGGCGGACGAACCTTCGTCGAAGTTCAGGGGAGCGGTAATGCCACCGCTCGCCGAGTGATCACGACGGGACTGACGGACGGGGTGGACGTTGAGGTGCTGACGGGCCTTCAACCGGGCGAGCGAGTCGTGAGCCAGGGCACCATCAAGAGCCGATGGACAGCGAAGTCCGAGCAGAAGAGCAGCCTGCCGCCACCGCCGGGGTTGTGAGGACGATCATGAGCGACGTCATTACCGCACGTGACCTGCGCAGGACCTACCATGTGGGCGACTCGACGATCAACGCGCTGGATGGAGTGAGCTTCTCCATCAAGCCGGGAGAGATGACCGCGATCCTTGGCAGCTCGGGCAGCGGCAAGAGCACGCTGATGCACATCCTCGGATGCCTGGATCGCTTTGATGCCGGAGAGTATCTGCTGGACGGGGTGAATGTCGCGACGCTGGGCGAAGATGAACTGGCGCGGATTCGCAACGTGAAGATCGGCTTCGTATTCCAGACATTCAATCTGCTGCCGCGCACCTCGGCGCTCGAGAACGTGGAACTACCGCTGCTTTACGCCGGCCGGCGCCAGGCGAGGGAGCGCGCGGCGGAGATGCTTCGCCTGGTGGGTCTCGAATCCCGGATGGACCACGAGCCGAGCCAACTCTCGGGCGGACAACGCCAACGCGTTGCCGTGGCGCGGGCCCTCATCGGCGACCCGGCCCTCCTCCTTGCCGATGAGCCCACCGGCAACCTGGATACGAAGACCACAGACGAAATCCTTGGGCTCTTCCGCACACTTCACGAAACCGGTCGAACCATCGTCGTCGTCACACACGAGCCCGAGGTGGCGGCGGTCTGTGCCCGCCGCATCGTCCTGCGCGACGGGCGAGTGATCGAGGATTCAGGGAGCCCATAAGATGCTGCTAGTCACCATCCTCAAGGTCGCCCTCAAGAGCCTGATGGCGAACCGTCTACGCACGGTACTGGCCATGCTGGGAATCGTAATCGGTGTATCCTCGGTCATCGCCATGCTGGCCATCGGAGCGGGTGCTCAGACCTCAATCATGGGGCGCATCAATTCCATGGGAAGCAACCTGTTGATTGTTCGGTCGGGTCAGGCCAATCAACGAGGCGTGGCGACGGGAATCAACCAGCAAACACTGAAGGTGGCGGATGCCGAGGCAATTCTCGCGTCGGTCGGGGGGGTCAGCGCGGTAACCCCCGTGGTGCAGGGAAGCGTCCAGGCAAAGTACCTCAACAGGAACTCGCGAATCACCATGACGGGGGGTTCGCCCACCTACTTCAAGATCCGTAACTTCGAAATAGGGCAGGGGCGCAGCTTTACCGATCGTGAGGTCGATTCGCTCGCCCGCGTGACGGTCATTGGCCCCACCACCGCAAACGATCTCTTCGGCAAAGCGAACCCGATCGGCCAGGTCATCAAGCTGGACGGCCGCTCCTTCAGGATCATTGGCGTGACTAAATCCAAAGGGGACCAGGGCTGGTTCTCGCCCGACGATGCGGCGTATATACCATACTCCACGGCGATGGCCTTGATGCTCGGCGTGGACTATCTTCGGGAGATCGACGTGGAACTGATCGATGGTGCCGACTCGGCAACAGCCGTGACGGGGATTACCCAGATGCTTCGCAGAAGGCACCACCTGTCTGCGGACGCCGAGAATGACTTCAACATCAGCGATCAGGCCGACATCCTCAAGACGGCCTCCACCGTGTCGTCGTCGATCAAGTTGCTGCTGGGCGCCATCGCGGCCATCTCCCTCGTGGTGGGCGGCATCGGCATCATGAACATCATGCTGGTCACCGTCACAGAACGAACACGCGAGATCGGCATCCGAAAGGCAATCGGTGCCCGCCGACGCGACATCATGGTACAGTTCCTGGTGGAGTCGATGGCACTCAGTGGGATCGGTGGCGTGATCGGCATCCTGATCGGCGCCTCCCTGGTGCTGTTCGTGAACCACTTCTTCGGCACCACAGGAGTGATCGAGACGAGCGCGGTGCTTCTCTCGACCGGGTTCTCCTTCGCCACCGGCATCTTCTTTGGAATCTACCCCGCCCGCAGGGCTGCTGCCCTCGACCCGATCGAATGTCTCCGCTACGAGTGATCCAATGAAAGCTCCCCTGCACTGCGTCACATTTCTTCTGCTCGCCACATCACTTGGCTGCCACTATACCCCGCGATGGACTCCGGCAACCGTCCAACCTCCCGCGTCGCTTGAGACAGCGTTGCTGAATGCGGACGAGGCACGCGCCAAGACCTCTCCGCTCGATGACGATTCCACGCAGACGCTGCGGGTCTCCCGTGATGGGGCGATTCTCACGGCGCTGTCACGAAATCGTTCGCTGGCGGTCGAAAGGCTGAACCCGGACATCGCGCGGACCTCCATCGCCGAGCAACGGGCCGCCTTCGACCCGTCCCTGCTGGGGACCACGACCACCGGCCGCTCGAGGACACTCCCGGCGGGCAGCGCCACTGACGGCGACGATGCCGCGGAGACCTCCACAGCGAGTGGCCAGTTGGAGCTGACCCAGGATTTTGCCACAGGCACCGCAGCGACGCTGACCGGTGGACTCGCCCGCAGCCAGACCGACGGATCTGACGCGCGGTATAGCAGCGACTGGTCACTCAAGGTCTCGCAGTCGCTCCTACGCGGTGCCGGAACCGCCGTGAATCTGGTGGACCTGCGTCAGGCCAACAACAATGCGGCGATCAGCATGCACGCCCTTCGCGACACGGTGCTGAATCTAGTCCAGAGCACCGACGACGCTTACTGGGATGTGGCCCTCGCGCACGAGACACGGCGCATCAGGGAAACGGCGCTAGAGGCCGCCCTCGAGCAGGAACGCACCATCCAGGCGCGTTTCGAGAATGGCAGCGCAACCGCAGCGGATCTGAGTTCCGCCCGTGCGGAAGTCGCGTCACGGCGCACCGACCTGATCGATGCGGAAGCCGGTCTTCGCAACCGCACGCTCGAGTTGATCCGCCTGCTTTCACCTGAGACACCCGGCCAGTGGAACGCGCAGATCGAGCCGATCGACGCGCCGGATATCGTCGAGATCACCAACGATCCGACGATCAGCGATCAACTAGCCATTGCCTACCGACCCGACCTTGCCCAGTCACGTCTTCAACTGGCCAACGCGGACCTCGAGGTCGTCCGAACCCGCAACGGGCTTCTCCCGCAGCTGGACGGTTTTGCCTCCTACGGCCGCAACGGCTACGGTGAGAGCGTATCGCGGTCCTTCGACGATCTCGATTCGTCGCGCTATGACGAGTACGGCCTGGGCCTCGAGTTCCAGTACTCGCCCCTCAATCGGGCTGCCCGTGCGCGCGACCGCCGTGCGCGATTCCAGCGAATACAGGCCGAGGAATCGATCGCCAACCTGGAGGAACTGATCGCCTATCAGGTCCGGCGCGACATCGTCGCCATCGAGCAGCAATACGCCCGCATCGCCGCCACCAAGGTCCTGCTGGAAAGCCGCCGCGAACAACTGCGCACCGTGCAGGCCCGCTATGAGAATGGCAGCGCCACGCTCCTCGACGTGCTCGACATCCGAAGCGACGCCGTCTCGGCGGAAGTCGATCTGATGAGCGCCCGGGTCGAATACATCAAGGCTCTGACGGCGCTCCATCGGGACGAGGGAACGCTGCTCGACCGACGCGGCGTCGGTATTGATCAGCCAAAAGAGAAGAAGAGCTAAGTAGCAATCCAGAGTCGATCGCGCGGCGCGGTGCTTCCTCGGGGGCACCGCGTTTTTTCGTGCCCGAGCGCCAATCAATGACTCCAATTGACACGCCAATGTTTCTATAATACTCGCTGTATCAGAATGACTCCAGGAGGAAATCATGAGCAAAACCATCATGATCGTCGACGACGAAAAGAACACACGCGAGGGCCTCAAATGGGTCCTCGAGTCGACCGGCGCCGAGATCGTTCTGGCACAGGACGGCGAGCAGGCGCTCGTGCGCCTTGGCACCCAACCGGTTGATGTTATCCTCAGTGATCTCAAGATGCCGCGGGTCGACGGCATGGAACTGCTCGACCATGTGCGCGAGGAATTTCCCGAGACCGACTTCGTGATCCTGACCGGCCACGGCACGGTGGAGACGGCCGTCGAGGCCATGAAGAAGGGCGCCTTCGACTACCTCATCAAGCCGGTGAACATCGAGGAGCTCCAGCTCCTCATTGAGCGCATCTTCGAACAGAAGGCCCTCAAGCAGGAGAACGAGCGACTGCGGCGCGAAGTGGATGATCGCTACGGATTCGACTCGATCATCGGGCGCTCGGCGCCGATGGAGGGAGTCTTCGAGAAGGTGCGCCAGGTGGCCCCGACGCGCGCCAGCGTCCTCATCCAGGGGGAGACCGGCACCGGCAAGGAGGTCATCGCCAAGGCGATCCACTTCAACAGCCCGCGTCGCCGGAAACCGTTCATCGCGGTCAATTGCGGCGCGCTGAGCCAGACGCTGCTGGAATCGGAACTGTTCGGCCACGAGAAGGGGGCCTTCACCGGGGCGGTGAAACAGAAGCCCGGTCGCTTCGAGCTGGCCCACGGCGGCACCATCTTCCTGGACGAAATCGGCGAGACGACGCCGGAACTTCAGGTGCGGCTTCTCCGCGTACTCCAGGAGCAGGAGTTCGAGCGCGTCGGCGGCACCAAGCCCGTGAAGGTCGACGTCCGCGTGATCGCCGCCACGAACCGCGACCTGAAGAAGGAAGTGGACGCAGGCCGATTCCGCGAGGACCTGTACTATCGCCTCAACGTGATCCGCCTCGATCTGCCGCCGCTGCGCGAACGTCCGGACGACATCCCGCTGCTGGTACATCACTTCCTCAAGCACTTCTGCAAGGACCACGGGCGCGACCTGGAGGTCTCGCCCAAGGCCATGTCGCTCCTCCAGAATCATATGTGGCCGGGGAACGTGCGCCAGCTCCGCACGGTGATGGAATCCGCCGTGATTCTCTCGACAGGGAAGGAGATCCTGCCCAAGAATCTCCCCGACGAAATCCGCAACGACGCGCAGCCCGCGAACTCCATCCGGCTGCGGGTCGGCATGACAGTGGCCGATGCGGAACGCGAGCTGATCCGCGCGACGCTGACAGAGCTTCAGGGAAACAAGGCCAAGGCAGCGCGCCTGCTGGGGCTGGGCCGCAAGACCCTTTACCGCAAGCTGGAAGAGTACGAGATCGAGGCATGAGCGACGAACGGGAAGAGACGGAAGAGGAGAAGCGCGCGCGGCGAGCCGTCCAGTTCGGCACCATGCGCAAGTTCCGCCACGGTGAGGCGGACGAGCAGCTTCTGGACGTGCAGTATTGGCTCTCCCGCAGCGTTGGCGAACGCCTAGAGGCGATCGAGATTCTTCGAGAAGCTCACTGGGGTGGCCCAGGATACTCCGAGAGGTTTAAAGCCAGCAGCAGCGCAAGCCACCCGCTTGTCTTTGGGACCGAGACGGAGACCTCCCCGTGAGGCGCTGGTCCGTCATTCTGGTCTCTCCGAAGGAACCCGGCAACGTGGGCGGCATCGCCCGCGTGATGCGCAACTTTGGGCTCTCGACGCTTCGGATCGTGGAGCCGCGATGCGAGTTCGCCGGTTCCGATGCGCGGCGTTTCTCTGCGGGTGCAGCGGATGTGCTGCGAAACGCCACCGTGTTTAGCACATTGCGCGAGGCGATTGCCGACATGCAGCTCTCCGTCGCGCTGACGGGCGCCAGCGGGCGCCATCACCGGCTCGATTGCAACCGCCTGGTGCCGGAGGAAATGCTGCGCGGCAAGGAGGAGTACAAGCGCTGTGCCCTCGTCTTTGGCCGCGAGGAGCGCGGGATGGAGAGCGAGGAGCTGGAGGTCTGCGACTTCCGCTGGAGCCTCCCGACCAATCCTGACTTCCCGTCGCTCAATCTGGCCCAGGCGGCGGGTGTGGCGCTTTCCGGTGTCGCGGAAGCCGAACGGCTGCTCGGTCTTTCCGAGGTGGGACTTGGCATCGCCCCGTCGGGCAAGAGCCTCGGGCCACTCACCGGCATGGCGAACGGTGTCGACGATCAACCGCCCGCCAACGAGGAGGTCCGCCTGCTGGAGGACCACTTCCGCAGGCTCATGCTGCGCACCGGCTGGGACGACGGTCGTCGGCTTGTCGGTTCGCTGGCGAAGATTCGCAATGTGCTGCTCCGCGCGAACGCCACCCGCCGCGAGGTGAATCTCTTCCACGGCATTTGTCGCCAGGCCATTGCCGCCCTCGATCATCCTGAACGATTTGCTTCCAACCCTGATGCCGAAAAGGACGACCGTACAGATGTATAGATTTCTATCCGCATTACTGCTCCTCGTGGCCATGGCCGGTCTGTCATCCTGTGCACACGACGCCCCGCCACGGTGGCGCGCCATCTCCCTCGCCGATTCCCGCGTCATCTCGGAAGAACCGCGTCCTGTCAAAAGCCTATCCGTCCTCGCAAAGCGCGTAAGCCAGAAGGCCGTTGAGGAGAAGGGTGCTGGGTTCGTCAAGCCCGAGGAAGTGTGGACAACCATCCTCGACCTACGCGACGTTCGCGATCCGCGCATTGGATCCTATCAGGGCGATGAGCCCGTCTATCCGGCCAGCGTGGTAAAGCTCTGCTACATGGTCACGGCGATGGACATGGTCGCGACGGGGCGCCTGACCTACGACAAGGCACTTCGCAGTGATCTATACAGGATGATTGTCTTTTCCGACAACAAGGCCACCAACGCGATCCTGGATCGTATCGCCAACACAAACTTCGGGCCGACCCTGACCGGTGACGCCAAGGAGTCGTTCGAGTGGAAGCGTCGCGTCTCCGCCCGCCACATGAGCCAGCTCGGTCTGGAGGGTCTCTTCCCCATCAACAAGACCTTCGATGAGGACATTCCCTTCTATGGCCGTGACGTCGCCGCGCTCGGCGATCGGGCCGGGGACAATTACGAGAACTCGAACATGCTGACGACCGACGAAACAGCGCGCCTCCTATACCTGATCTGGAATCGCGCCGTTGTCTCGCCGGAGGCTTGCGAGGCGATGCTGAAGATCATGAAGCGCGACGGCGTGAAGTCGCGTACCTACTTCAGCAAAATCGTCCCGGTCGGCGGCACGCTCTACTCGAAGAGCGGCTTCGCAGGCCCATGCCGCCATGACGCGGGCATTTTCGTGCTGCCGAACGGCCGCACCGTTATCATCGTCTGCTTCTCCAAGTTTCGGATTCCGAAGGGCGCCGAGTCCGATGGCCCTCCACCGGTGATCGAGCATGTCGCCGAGCTCGCCCTTGAGGAACTGATGAAGACCGATGGCGAGCTCGATAACGCCACACGCGACCGGGTGCCCGGACAGAACAACAGATGATCGTTGGCCGCTATGCGCCCTCGCCAACGGGGTCGCTGCACCTCGGGAACTTGCGCACGGCGCTGGCGGCTTGGGCGTCGACTCGATCCCGCGATGGTCGTTTCCTGCTGCGGATTGAGGACCTGGATGGCGACCGCTGTCGCCCCGAGTTGATCGACCGCCAGCTTGCCGACCTGAGGAACCTCGGCGTGGACTGGGATGCCGAGCCGATCATCCAGTCTCAGCGTACAGATGTCTATACAGCGGAGTTCGAGAAGCTGAAGCGATTCCGCCTTGTCTATCCATGCTTCTGCTCGCGGCGTGACATCGCGGAGGCCGCCTCCGCTCCCCACGGACCGGGACCCGGTGTCTATCCGGGCACATGCGCGAATCTCCCCGCCACGGAAGTAGCAGAGCGCATCGCGGCGGGACGCCAGCACTGCTGGCGCATTCGCGTGGAGGCGGCCCCCACGACCTTCTTCGATGCATTGATCGGTCCGCGCGAGATCGACCTGAAGCGCGAAGGCGGCGACTTCGTGGTTCGGCGCGCCGATGGCTGGTTCGCCTACCAGTTCGCCTGCGCCGTGGACGACGCCCTTTCCGGCGTGACCGAGGTGGTGCGCGGCGCAGACCTGCTTGACTCCGGAGCCCGCCAAGCCTGGGTGCTGGATCGCTTGGGGCTGCCGGTACCGCGCTATCTGCACCTCCCGCTCATGCTCGGCGAGAACGGGGCGCGGCTCTCCAAGCGAGTTGGTAGCGAGGATATGGACGGCTTGACGGCGCGCGGATTCAGCCCCGATTCCGTTCGCAGCTACCTGGCTTGGACACTGGGCTTGTGCGGGACCGGCGAACGGATCACCATGAGCGAGGTGGCGTCGCGCTGGGACTGGAAGCGCGTCCCGCAGGGCGACTTTCACCACCAGGACGCGATCCTGGAGACCTTTCGTTGAGGGCGGGATGATGGGCTTGTCCGACCTGTTCAGTCGCATCGCAGACGACCGGGCCGCCTCGGGTGCGATCGAGGCCGCTGCGCAGGGCGCCGCAGCCCTCGCGTCGCCTGTCTATACGGCGGGAGCCTACCTCAATCGCCTGCTGCACGATGTCGGGGCGCTTGGCCGCGAGAAGCTCCCGGCTCCTGTGGCCAGCATCGGGAACCTGACGCTCGGTGGGACTGGCAAAACGCCGTTCTGCTTGTGGCTCGCCGATTTCCTCCGACGCGAGGGCTTCCGGCCTGCCGTGCTGACACGCGGCTATGGCCGCGCCGACGAGAACCAACTCACCGTGGTCCACGACGGACGGCGCCTGCGCTCCTCCACCAAGGTGGCGGGCGACGAGCCGGTGCTCCTCGCGCGTTCCCTCGGTGACGTCCCCGTGGTGGCCTGCGCGTCCCGCGCACGTGCGGGGCGCCACGCGCTCCAGCGCCTTGGCGTCGATTCCTTGGTGCTCGACGACGGCTTCCAGCATCATCGTCTCCACCGCAACCTGGACATCGTGTTGGTGGATGCCACCCGCCCTCTTTCGCGCCTGCGGCTCTTCCCGCGTGGCACGCTCCGCGAACCGGTGTCGACGCTGCAGCGCGCCCATCTGATCGTCATTACGCGGTGGCATCAGGCGACGAATCGAAAGCGCTTCCTTCGCGAGGTCCAGCAGGCCGCACCCGGCGTGCCCATGGTGCGCTCGCACCTCAAGGTGGCTGGCGCCATCCGCCTCGCCACGCGTGAGTCGCTCCCAAGCGAGGCACTGACGGGGCGCAGCGCCGTGCTGCTCTGCGCGGTCGGCAACCCCGCCTCGGTGCGTCGCAGCGTCGAGGAGGCGGGAATCCGCGTCGTCGCCATGAAGGCGCTGAAGGATCACGCCCGCATCACCAAGGCAACGCTCCTGCGCTATGACAGCATGAGGCTCCAGAAGGGGGCCGACTATCTGGTCGTGACGGAGAAGGACGCCGTGAAGCTGGTGGAGCTTGGGTCGCTCCCCCCCGAGACCATCGCGCTCAAGGTTCGGCTCGAGATGCTGACCGAGGCGGAGACCGAGACAGCGGAGCGAATCATCCGCGGCCGCATGAAATCGGGTCCAACGAAAGGTCTCCTCGCCTAGCGCAGCATCGTGTCTATCCAGTCGACACCATCACCGGTCGGCTCAGGGTATAGATTGATATACGAATCGGCGATGCCGCGAATCACTGATTCGGTGTCGTTCTGGCGTTGCGACCAGGCGGTGAGAGACTCGACCGGAGCGTTCAGCGTTGCATTCGCCTCGGTCAGGGTCAGGCTTGCGATCGGCGAAGTTGCTCCATCAACAGGCAGCATCCATAGCAGGCGATTCATACTGCCGGTACCGTCGGCCCCCTGTAACTCCACCGTGTGGGTGACCAGCAACACGCCATCCACATGGGTCGTCTCCATGCGAAAGACTCCCTTTTCATCCGTGAGACTCACGGCCCGGGCACGGCTGTTGTCGCGCGCACGGAGGACCAGCGCCTCCGCCTCTGAAAGCTGACGAGCGGCCTGACGCAGCTCCAGAAAAGTATCCACGAATGCGGCGCGCTTGGCGGGTACGTCCAACTCGTTAATGAGCGAATCGATGCGTGTGATGAGGACGCGATGATCGTTCGCCTTCTCGGTCAGCTCGGCCACAATGGCGCTCGCCTCGTCGGCGATCTCCTGCTGTTTCGCGGAGCGCGCATCGATCAGCGCAAGCGAGTTTTCCTTCTGCCCCGCCAGTGCTGAGAGGGTGAACTCGGCCCCGGTGATCGGGTCTCTGACCGGCATCTTCGCGGGACCCAGTCGCACAAAGTCCTTCCGCACCTGCTCGTAGTAGGCCAGTGTCCGCTGCGCGACCGCCAGCTTCTCAGCCTGCGGTTGCGCCAACTCCGCCAGTTCCTTCACTTCCGCCTCAAGGCGCTCCTGCTCCGCACGCTGAGAGCGCACCAGCGCCATCTGCTCCCGGATTTCCCGCAGCAGCTGCTTCCGGTCACGAATCCTCTCGCTCAGTTGCAGCATCGACTGCACCAGCGGAAATACCCGCTGCCGCAGGTCCGCGTCGTGCAATTCCACCGAGACCACGCGGCCCGGACCTGGCTCGGCTCCGAGCACTACCTGTCCCGTGACGATCAACTCGACCGGTGTGGGCGCCGGCGTTGGTGTGATGGTCGGCTCTTCCTTTTCCGATGGCGGCGGAGGCTCCCCCGAGCCTCCGCAACCCAACGACAGAACCAGGACCGACAGGAGCGAGAGCCCTGTCGCGGTGAATCGTCTCATGATTCCCTCCCTCTGGCCGTTTACTGGCCCTTGGACGCAGTCTTCTGCGCCCACAGCTTTTCTTCCACGCGACCGAGCGCCTGCTCAACAAGGAAAAGCGACCGCGGCACGTGGAAGCAACCCTTGTACGGCCCGCCCTTGAAGCGCTGCGACACATCGCCGCGGCGGTCCAGGTAGCCGAACCACTCGCCAAAGCGCGGGTCCTTGAAGTGATCGAACGAGTAGTCCGTCACCTCGTCGAAGTGGCGAATCCAGCGCTCGTCGCCGGTCGATTCGTAGGCCATAATGAAGGCCACCATCGACTCGCAGTGCGGCCACCAGAGCTTCATCGGCCATTCAAGCTGGAGCGGCGACCGCCCCGTGCGATCCAGGAAGTAGTAGATGCCGCCGTACTCGTTGTCCCAGCCGTAGTTGTAGGACCAATCGATCATCTTGAGGGCCGTCGCCGCCAGCTCCGAGAGCCCGTTGCGCTCCGCGTAGGCGAGGAGGAACCAGCCCGCCTCGATGGCGTGGCCCGGATTCACGAGACGCCCCTCCGGCGAATCGATGAGTTCGCCGTTCACACCGACCGTCTCCAGCACCAAGCCCAGTTCCGGGCGGATGTGCAGGTCGATGCGCTTCACGCACCACTTCTCCACATCAGCCCAGGCCTGCTCGCCCGGGTCGCGCAACTCCTCCACCAGATTCAGGAGGATCATCGGCACGGCCAACTCGCTGACCGGCTTTCCACCCTTATAGACGGCACGCCCCAGCAGCGACGGATCCTTGGCGTACTCGAGCACCGACTCGAAGAGGGTGCGCGCTTCCTTGCGCGCCGTCTTGTCGCCGGTGGCGCGCGCGTACTCCGCCATCGCCATCACGTAGAAGCACTCGCTGAACATCTTGCGCTGCATGAAGTGCGGCTTCCCCTCGCGCGTGAGGGAGAAGAACACGCGGTTATCCTTCGTGCGGGCGTTCTTGCGGAGGAACTTCGCCCCGAGCTGCGCTGCCTGAAGGTAGGTCGAATCCGACTTCCCGGCCGCCACCGTGTTGTGGATCTTCGACATCATCCACACCTGGCGCCCCTGGAGCCAGATGTGCTTCTTGGTGTCGTAGACGGAACCATCACGATCAAGACAGTTGAAGTAACCGCCGTGTTCGTGATCGAGCGAGTTTTCGAGCCAGAACGGCAGGACGTTATCGTAGAGCTCGGTGCGGAACTTGGCCCGCAGGGCCCGAACTCGTTCAAGGCTAAGCGATGGCGTGGACATGCTGGAGTGTCTCCGGGAAAGGGAAGTCAGGCCCCCGGATAACAGCCGCCAGGACCCATCGTGGGCGAGGGGAAAACAGAACTACGTGCGCTGGACAAGCGCCCTGCCGCGCTTGATCCACAAGAGCAGCTCGAGCCGGTGGAAGTAGATGACTCCCGCGCTGGCCAGCGCGACGACCATCGCCATCACGAACAGGGTCCCGCCATCGTCCTTCACCACGATCCCGAGCACCGTCAGATGGCTCATGATCGCACCCATAATAACGCCAAGCGAAAGCCCGGCGCCAAACAGGCGCGTCGCGGGGACGAGGATAAGGATCGACGCGATCAGTTCCGCCACGCCTGAGCCGATTCGACCCCAGGGTTCGGCACCGAGCTTCGTGAAGATATACACACTCTCCTCCGCGCCCGTGAACTTGAAGAAAAGCGTCTGCACAAGAATCACCGCAACGATGATCGAAAGCGCCCAGCTGGCAGCGCGCTGCTTGCCGCAGAGTCCCTTGTGGTGCATCGGACACGCTTCGGCGATGTGTTGAGTTGTCATGAATGTCATCCTTTCGACGTCAGCGAAAGAACGATTCGCGCCGGACGGAAGATCCGGCGTAAAGAATTGCCTCAACTCGAAAAGCGGTTGGTCAGACCTGGCGAACGAGGACCCCGTCGCACAGCCGCCGTAGGATCGCCAGCGCCTCATTGTCGCCGAACTGATCCAGAATCTCGGTGGCGTTGCGCGAGTACTCCGCAGCGCGCTCGAGCGAGTAGTCGATCCCGTTATAGCGCTTCACGAGGGCGTGGACCGTCTCGAAATCACGACCGTTGTTGAGCGTGTGAACGAGCTTCTCGTGATCTGCCGGCGAGGCCTGCTCAAGCGTGTAGAGAAGGGGAAGGGTCTGCTTTCCTTCCTGGAGGTCCGCACCCACGCGCTTCCCCCAGGCGTCGCCCTGCGCCTCGTAGTCGAGCGCGTCGTCCGTGATCTGGAAGGCCATGCCGAACTGGAGCCCAAAGTCGAACATCTTGCGCACCGCATCAGGCGGGGCGTCTGCGGTCAGCGCACCGAGGCCCGCACACGCGCTGAACAGATACGCTGTCTTGGAACGGATGATCGAGAGATAGTCCTCAACCTTCAGCCACTGACCGCGCTTTTCGATTTGATACATCTCGCCTTCGGTCATCTGGCGCGTGGTCCGCGTCAGCACCTGCACGATCTCCGGGCGCAGCACCGCGAGGGCGAAGTCGAAGGAGGTGGCATACAAATAGTCGGCGAAGAGAATCGCCACATCGTCGCCCCAGCGCGCGTTCACCGTGGCGCGCCCGCGCCGCAGCGAGGCGTGATCGATCACGTCGTCGTGCAGGAGGGTCGCCACGTGGAAGAGTTCCAGCGAGGCACCGAGCCGCGCATGGTGCCCTTCGACGCCGTCATAGCCGAACGCCCGCGCGGACAGGCAAACGAAGGCCGGACGCAGCATCTTGCCTCGCAGCGAGCGAACATAGCTCGCCACTTCGCCCATGAGCTGACCCTCCGGGCCGAAAGCATCATCCAGATGCTGCCGGACCAGTTCGAGTTCCTGATTCAAGTAGCCCTGGAATTGGTCCACGGCGCGGCGCCTCCACAAGCGTTCACAAGTGCGGTCAAGCTGATGCGAAGCAACGATTCAAGACAACGGGGAAATTGTGATTTCTTTCACAAACTCCCGGAATGACCCGGTCGCATCCGACCTACGACCCCGGAAGAGCGATTGTTCTGCCAATCATTCAGCAGGCGGGTCGTCCTTCAACTCGCCCTTGGCCTTCAGTTCACGCAGCACCGAGTCGATCTTCTGATAATGACGCGCCGACGCGTCGTAGCGGAAGTGAATCTCCGGCGTGTGACGCAGATTCACGTCCATGGCCAGGTGATGGCGGATGAAGCCCTTCGAGCGATCAATCACCTCGAAAGTCTTCTCAACCGCGTCGTCGTCGTCCGGCAACTGGCTGAAATAGATCGTCGCATTGCGCGAGTCCTTCGAAAGCTCGACCCGGGTGATGGTCAATAGACTGGGCAATCCGGGATCCTTCATCTCCATGAGGAACAGGGAGCTGAGCGATTCCTTGATCGCCTCTTCAATGCGCTCGTTACGGCTGTGAAGCATGGACTGGTGTGCGCCTCCTACGGCTAAAGGCCAACTGTAACTCAGAGGCAGATGGTCCACGCAACGGAATTGGCATCCTCGAGCGCCTCCGCATCCCGAAGGACTAGTTCCTCTGGGGCCGGAGCGTCCTCAATCCGCACCTCGTCCGGCTCCAGCAGCAGCCTGATACCCCACGACGCAAGGGTCTCGATCAGGCGGTCCTCCTTGGAATCAGAGGCCTCCAGCAACTTCTTCTCGAGCTTCGTTCGGTGGTAGCTCACCTGCTGGCGCTCCACCACCCCACCCCGCCACACGTACTTCTCCAGTCGCTCATAGGGAATACCCTGTCCTGCCTGTCGCGCCAGAAGCTCCAGCAGTCGGAACTGGAGGGGTGTCAGCTGCACCTCATGCCCATCGAACTGCACCGTCCCTGCCATGCCCGACCGGATCACGAGGCGCACGCTTGCCCCCAAGCGGGAATGAATCGGAACCACCTCGGCGCGACCGGGGAGACTCCCCCGACCCGTGGGCGGTGCCGGGTCTCCTCCCAGATCCTTCGCCAAACGATGAAGCTGCGCCGTGAGGAACGCCCCCTGGTCCAGAAACTCCTCGATCAGACCGGCTGGCATGAGGAAATCGGTCTCCATATCGACAAGCATAGAATCTTGACATGCCTTCGCCATCAACAGAGCACCCTTGGCCGCCTGATGGATGCGCCGGGGCAATGACTGGGGAGACGCGATAAACTCCAGGAAGTAGGAGGAAAGCGGATCGCGACACGAGCGAAGCTGCTCCGATAGCTCGACAATCCATCGCCCGGAATTACGCTCGTCGAGAGACAGGGAGATGGACTCAACCACGCGACTGCCCCCGATTGCCAGAAACAGGTTGGCCAAGTGCGAACCGCCGTCAGGAAAGCGCCGCAACGTTGTGCGCCAGCCAGCAGCGGCGTCGGGATCAAGACCACCGGTGGCAATCAGCCGCCCAACAACCGTCAAGCACCCAAATTTGTCAACCAATCCTAGACGAGTGACGCGCGCCGACAACTCCTCTGCCGATCCACCGGGCAGTTGGAACGCCACGATCCGCTCCACGGCCTGGGCCAAATCCCACCCCGCCGCCATCAGGAAGCAAACCAACGAAACGGGACAGGCGCGGGGAGCCCGCGTCCGCAACCCCGCCTCCCCGCCGCTCCGCGACACAATCCACGCGACACCCGGACCCGCCCCCGGGCGACCGGCACGGCCCAGACAGTTCTCTCGCTTTACGGGATCGTCCTCCGGGCCTGGCACATACAGCACGGTCCGCGCGGACACGTTGATCCCCTCCGCCAGGGTCGTCGTGCAGCAGCAGACCGAGAGCCGTCCCTCGCGCAGCAACCGCTCCACGGCGCGACGCTCGGCGCGGGTCTGCTCGGCGGTGTGGAGCCCCACTCCCCGACTCAACATCGCCCCCACGGGACCAGCTGCGACGGCCTCGTCCAGCACTACGTCCACCTGCTCCCGGGAACGATCCGCTAGGGCATGCGCGGCCGCGATCGCCTCGCGCCGCGTCGGCATGAAGAGGAGCACCGGCTTTTCCGCTCTCTGTACGAGGTCGAAGATCACGTCGGAGGGCTCTTCCTCCGCACCCAACCTGCTTTCCAAGGGGTGTGAATGACGTTCGCCGTCGGCGTCACACCACTCCATCTCGCCCTTGTCCAGCCGGATGGTGCCCAGTTGCAGCCCCACGACCCGCTCTTCCGACACTGCGGCAGTGAGGCCCGTCGCCGCCTCGAGTTCCGTGCGGCGCGCGAGGGAGGCCGAAAGCGCGACCAATTGGGGACGGGGCTCGGCCGAGCGCAGCACCTCCAGCGTCAGGCGCGCCGCGGGACCGCGATCAGGATCGAGCAGCAGTTGCACTTCATCCGCCACGACTAATCCGACGCGACCGAGAAATCCCGGCAGGTTCAGCAACAGCGACTGCGCTTTCTCGTAGACGGTCACCAGCACGTCGATGTGACCTTGCCGCAGCGCGTCGTCGTCGCCACGGTCATCGCGCGTGGCAACCGCGACACGATAGCCGATCGGGCCAAGCAACCGCGCCAGTGCGTCGCCCCTCTCCCGGGCAAGGGCGCGCGTGCTGACCAGATGGAGGACGAAGCGCCCCTCCGCCAGCGCGGGAATCATCGCCCCGTTGGCAATGGTGGTCTTTCCCGATCCGGTCGGCGCCAGGCAAAGCAGGTCGCTGCCGGTCAGGACTCCGCTCTCCCCCAGCATGGCTTCCTGCCATGGGAAAAGGGATGCGGGAATCAGATGTGCTGCGAGTTGGCGCATCGTTTGATGATGGGTTGGTGCGCTGTTGAGTGAATCGAAAAGCGTGCTCATGGCGTGTGTGCCTCCTGCGAGTGAGGTGGAGGCAAGGTGAACAAAAAGCGAATCCACGGCAAGACCTTTCTTCGCCTAATATTCGCCCATTGAAAGTGAAGGAGTTAGCGTGCACCCCATCCTGGTCGACTTCGGCGGCGGATTCTTCATCGGATCCTATGGAGTATTGATAGCGCTTGGTTTGCTTGCCGCCGTGGCAATCGCCTCGTGGCGTGGGAAGGCGCGCGGATTTCCCCCTGAGGCCTTCATGGATCTGGCGTTCATCGCCGGGCTGTCGGGGTTCATCGGCGGACGCATTCTCTTCATCCTGCTGGACTTGCCCGGCTTCTTCAAGGCACCGGGCGCCTTTATTTTCTCCCGGACGGGCTTTGTTTTTCTTGGTGGCCTGGTCGCTGCCTCTGCCGCTTGCTCATACTATATTTGGAAGAAGAAGCTGGATTTCTGGATGACATCCGACATCCTAGTGATCGCGCTGGCCATCGGGCACGGGTTCGGGCGCATCGGGTGCCACCTGGCTGGCTGTTGCTATGGCGGAGTCTGCGAGTCGCCCCTCGGCATTCACGTCCCGCCGGTGCCGCTGCCGGACGGAACCTACTGGCCGAATGCCTTCACGGACCAGCTGTCAGCCGGTCTGCTCCCCGCGGGCGCCACCCAGTCGCTTGCCGTCTGGCCGGTGCAGCTCTTCGAATCGGCCTCGCTCTTCATCCTGGCCGCCGCGCTCTTTGCCTTCGGCGCGCGGGCACACCGCAAGGGCCTGATCCTCGGACTCTACTTTGTCTCCTACGCAGTGATCCGCTTCTGCCTGGAATACCTGCGCGGCGACAGTGTCCGCGGCGTCTATTTCAACGGCCTGCTGAGCACGAGCCAGATCATCTCGATCTTCCTCTTCATCGCGGGCGTGGTGATCCTGGCCACGGGTCACATGCGGGATCCGTGGGCACCCTTGAAGCCTGTCGAGGAGAAGAAGCGTCCGCCCGTCCGGCGCGCCGCACAGGAAAGCAAGGCAGAGTCCGTATAGACAGCCCTGTCTATACGAGCGCGTGGGCTTCTCGCACGATCGCGTTGATGAATTCGATGGTCTTTCGTCCCGCGGCGATCATCGCCACGAGTTCCTTTTCCGTATAGTCATTCTCGTTGAGTGCCGCGACATGAAATTCCCAGGCCTCCTCCCGGTCGTCACCGTAGGGAAAGAGGTGCATGAGGCCATCGGTCCCGGCGAAGCCATAGGCACGCCGCGCCGCATCGGCGATACGCGGTCCGTCACCATGGCTTGCCTCGATCACGTGGTGCGCCGCGAGGACCACAATGCCATGGTCCTCGCTCGTGCGGGTGAGCCACTTTAGGAATGCGGGAATCGACGGCACCGGGCGCAGTTTCTCCGGATCGTCGCCGAGGAACAGGACGTCCTCGCGAAACGCGGCTGCGTGGAAATGATCCTCCGTCACGACGTGCGAGATGCGCGGCTCCAGATGTCTATACGCTTCCAGGATCTGCTCGAAGCCCTTCTGGAAGAGGAACCGCTGCCCCACCTCGGCACGGTATTTCTCGAATGGGAGTTGTCCGTTCAGCAGGAGCGCCAGCTCGGGAGACGGCTCGACCTGTCTATACAGGATGCCAGCTTCGAGGCGCTGCGCGGGTGTCATGGATGAGGTCGACATGAAATAGCCCTTCCTAGTCCTGATGGAAGAGCATATATCGGCAACGGGGAGGCGTGTCGAGCCTTCGTCACTCGTCGCGGTGCCCGGAAAATAACGCGTCCTCGTGCTCCAACAGCTTTTCCTTTGCGGGCAGACCCCAGCGATAGCCCCGGAGCGCCCCATCCGACGCGATGGCGCGGTGACAGGGAATCGCGATCGACACGCGGTTGGTCGCGCAGGCCCTCGCCACGGCACGCACCGCCTCCGGACGCCCAAGTCGCCGCGCCAGCTCGCCATAGGTTGTCGTCTCGCCCGGTTTCACGCGGCGAAGCTCCGCCCACACGGCTCGTTGAAAGTCCGTGCCGAACTCGTCGAGCTCCGGATCGAAGGAGGGCGAACGTCGCTCGAGCCACGCGACCAACTGAAGAGCGAAGGGCTCCACGTGGGATGGCTCCTCCACGAACGTGGCCCGGGGGAAATCGTGGTGCATTTCCTCCAGGGCCTTCTCGGCGCCGACCCAGGCGCAAAGCGACAGGACACTCAATCCACGCTCTGTCGCGCCCAGTAGCACCACACCCAGCGGCGTCCCGAAAAACCCGAAGCGAATCGTCACCCCTTCGCCGAGCCGCCGCAGCTCGCCGGGAGTCATCCCCGTGCGCCGCGCCATCGCGTCGTGCAGCCGTCCGGGACCAGAGAAACCCGATTGATGCGCCGCGTTGAGCACGTCCACGCCATCGGCCAGGAGGCGTTGTGCCTCTGCCGCCCGCAACGTGCGGAACAGCTCACCCGGCGTCAGGCCGGTGGTCTCACGGAACCGCCGGTCGAGCTGCCGCCGCCCCACGCCCGCTTGCTCGAGCAGAGGCCCATACTCGAGCGCCGCGACGCCCTGCGCCACCTGCTCCTCAATCATCCGCCGCAACTCGTCGATGCTCACCATGCCCGCGTCCTCACTACGAACAGCCTTCGCACAAACAAGCAGCGTCGCGACACCCGAAGTTGGACATTGCTGCTAGCTCGCGGCTCCCGCCCCAGTCGGTTGGAAGTGCCGGAAGATCGGTTCCTGACGGAAGACCGAATCCGTCGAACCGCTGAGTGTCGTCACTGCGAACTGCTTGCGAGGTCGGCTGCTGGCAATCCAAATGGAGCCCGCCGCCGCGTCAAGATTGGCTTCAGCACAGAACTGGTGCGTGTTGAAAAGGCAGACGTAGTGGAACTCCAGACCGATCAAAGCATCGATATGTGTGAGGATCGGATCTTGATCAGACACGTTGAATTGCCCATCCAACCTGTTGATCAGTTCGATTCCGTGACTGCCCGCAAGATCGCGAAGCAGATCTGCCATGGTTTCCATCTCACCCACTTCGCTGCTCGGGCACGGGACCAAGACGATCTTGGCGAGTGGGTCACTGTCGTGCCAGCTGCGGAGGATAGTTACCACCTCATGTAGCTCGGCCTCCCAATCGCGCGCGACGGTGGAGATCAGCGGTTGGGGTCCTCTTTCGATGAGAGGAGAAGGCTTCAATTCATCGTCAATTCCCAGCGCCTTGGCGAGATCGACCAAGAGGTCGAACTGCTGGAGTGTGACGCGGTGAATTGTATTGAGAGAGACAACGTCAACGTCCTGCTTTCTCTCCACAAAAAAGAAAGCATCCTTTGACGGCGAGGTGGACTGGCGAGGATCACCCACGAGCGTGCAGGAGCGCATCCGGCCACACCAAGAGTCCATGATGAGCCGAATCAGCAGAGGCGGCATTAACTGGCACTCGTCGATGACGATGTGTGCGTATCGCAGCTTGAACTGACCGTTATCGGGATCAATCAGCTCAATTGCCTCGCGGAGCGCCGCCAGTATCAACCAATCCGCCGGATAGATCACGTTGTCGCGACGAGCATTCTGTGCGGACGAAATCCAAGCCACATCATCCAGACCCGCACGGAGCGCCGCTGTCACGACGTTGTCAGACTGGTAGAACTCGAACAGGAGTGGGAACACTTGAAGGCTCGCGGTCGGACGGGCGCGCCGCGAGGCGATCCGGTCCGACCAACGCTTCCGCTGCTCGGAGAGTGCCCCACGCCGTGCCCCCAAGCGATCATCTTCCTGCGCGTTGAAATCGCGTTCGAGAATGCTCTCCGCTTCATCCCAGAAGCTGTCGACCGTCGGATGATCGCTCTTGGTAAGAGCCGAAAGATAACGGACGCAGGAGCCAAGGCGCTTGCGCGCTGGATCGTCGAGGATGGGGTCAGTGAGTATACTCTGAATATATTCGACAATGTCCGCGACGATTGCGAGATCGGCCCTGTCGGTCGCCCGAAGGGACTCGTCGCGACTGGCGATGAAATCAGCGATGAGTTGCCAGTCAAGCGTGGCCTTGAACTGATGGAATGGGTCGCTTTTCTCCGGTCGATAGACCGGGGTCACAGCGCCGGCCAGATTGCGCGCGTACTCCCGGAGTTCCTTGTCGAGCAACGTAACACATCCGGATGGGATACGAAGCTCCTTGGCATAGCTGGCGAGGTAGGACTTGAGGTGCTCCTTGCGCACGAGCACCCTGATCGACTCTGCCCTGATCGGTGGGGCCTTTGGGTATCGACGCGCCAGATCCTCACGCAGCTGCTTCAACTCAGGGTCTTGTTCGTGCGCGATCTGGAGCAGATAGGCGATGCGCCTCATCGCAACGGTGGTCTTGCCGACGCCGGGAGGACCAGTGACGATTAGTGGTCGATCAGGCGGGTGGATCGTCGTATCGTACTGCTGATAGGTGAATTCCGAAGTTCGATCACTGAGGCCGTAGTCAGCTTCAAACTCCGTTCGGGTCACTTGCCGCGCATGCCACACACCTGCTCGGGAGGGAAGCAATGCGACGGTGCCCACTCCCCTCAGGCTCTCAGCAAGCTTCACCGTGCCGACCTGCCCGACGTGCTCCTTTTCCACCATGCCAATGGAGATCGGATGCTGGAGCATCACTGCGACTTCGCGGGCCTTGAAGTAGATGCGGGACATGCGTCCAACCATGTACTTGAAGAGCCTTAGCTCGGTCTCTGCCTCCCCATTGTGAAGGTAGACGACATCGAGGCATCCATCTTCTCCCCGTAGTGTCATCATAGCTTGAATCGGATGTCCGGCGACGTCCAAGGCTCTGGCCCGAGTGAGTGCCTGACCCATGCTCTGTGGCTCTTCAGGGTCGACATGCCGCAGAATTCGCTCCAGCCACCGCTGGATCTCCTGCGCCTTGGCGTCGAGAAGTTCCTGCGCCTCCGCGTCAATCAACAATGCAAAATCAAGAACAGGCACGAAATCGACCTCCCAGACATTATGGTTTTGGAGAAGTCAGGAGGGACAGGCGGCTTGGTGCAATAAGATTCCCTCGAAAGTCGGCCCTACTCTCCGCCCCGCCGCTTCACCAGCATCGGTGAAACCACGCGGGTGGGCCAGTCCCATGCAACGTTCAGCAACATGCGGCCGGTGCTGAAGGCGGAGCGTTCGCGGACGCTCGATAGCAGCGCGTGGCCGATCAGGCCGATCATCATGCAGCCTCCGAAGAACACGAGAAACGCGAAGCTGAATGCGCCGGTTGGATCGGGTGGGATGCCCTCTCCCACTGGATGGCGCAGGCGGTTCAGCACCATGCCCCAGACAAGCGGAGCGCCACCGCCCGCGAGCGCCACGAACACCTGATAGAGGGGCAGGGATAGCGTCACGTCATCAGGGGGACTGGTGTCGAGGATCAGGCGCGTCTGGGAGATGGCCTGTGCCGCGGAGAGACTCCCCCAGCACAGGAAGGCGATCACGAGCGCGGGCAGCGTGGCGACGGGCAGGCCGGAGGCCGACGCGATCCAGAAGGTCAGCAGCGCCAGCTGTCCGGTGAGCGCCACCCGCAGCACCGGGCGGCTGCCGTAGCGCTCGCACAGGGCGCCCCAGACGATCGCCGTCAGGGCGACGCCGACTGTCGTCAGCGACTGGAGCTTCATGACCGCGCCGGTGGTCCAGTCGAGATCCTCGGCCACATAGATGACGAGGAAGCCCGGGATCGCGGACACCGCGATGGTGTGAACGGTGGTGAATCGGGTCGCGGCACGAAAGGGCCGGTGGCGAATGATCCGGGAGAAGGCACCGAGCCGTTCACGGAGGCTGCGCTCGCACTCGCCCTCGGTCTCGCCCGGCATGACTTCGGGCGCCTTGCGCAGGAACCAGACACTCGCCATGCCCGCCAGCCACGCGACAACGAAGAGGAGCGAGAACTGAAGCGCACCGGGATCGCGACCAAGCACGGCGCCGCAAAAGATCAGTGTCAGGAAGCCGCTCAGATTCATCGTGATCTGCTCGCGCGCCAGATAGCGGCCGCGTTCGCCTTCCGGCAGGAGCGTCTTCAGCCACGGCAACCACGCGCCCGAGGCCAGTCCGCGAAACACGTTGAACAGGAAGATCGGGATGATGATGGCCCAGGACAGAAATGCCTGAGGGAGGACCCCTGCCAGGAATGGCAGGGGGACGATCAGGAGCAGCATGAACGAGCGCGTGCCCCAGCCCATCAGCATCATCCGCCGATAGCCGAGACGAACCATCCAATTGGTCACGAGCAACTGGAGCCCAACCATGAGGGGAGACAAGGCGTTGAGCAGGCCGATCTGCTCCTCGCTGGCGCCAAGGTGGCGCGCCGTAACGATCAGCGGCGCACCGAGACCAATCGTGAAGTTGCAG
This sequence comes from bacterium, assembly GCA_016125005.1. Classification (GTDB taxonomy): domain Bacteria; phylum Sumerlaeota; class Sumerlaeia; order SLMS01; family SLMS01; genus WGMQ01. The sequence goes on from WGMQ01000003.1 coordinate 86,376, forward strand.
GCGTTGCAGGCCTGAAACGCGAGCAGCCAATTGACCGCCGGGTTGACTCTCGCTGGTTCGGCAGCCACTTCTGTGATCGACACCTGTCTAGAAATCTATCCGTCTATCCATCTATACAACCCGTCAGAGCTTGCGCCATCCGCTGGCAAGGTCCGCGGTCAGACGATCGGCCGCGGTCGGACCCCAGCTTCCCGCGTCGTAGTTTGGGAAGTCGGTCGGGCGGGGCATCGCCTTCCATCCGTCTAGGATCGCGGTGCAAAGACGCCACGCTTCCTCGACTTCATCGCCACGCGTGAAGAGAGAGCCGTCGCCCACGATGCCGTCGAGAAGCAGACGCTCGTAGGCCTCAGGCGACTGACTGCCAAAGCTGGTTCCGTAGCGAAAATCCATCTGCACCGGCTGCAGGTTCATCAGGAGCCCGGGCTGCTTGGCAGAGAACGTAATGGCGATGCCTTCGTCCGGCTGGATGCGCAGCGCCAGCGTGTTCGGGAGGCGGAATTCCGGCGCGATGTCGAAGACCTGGTGGGGAGGATGCTTGAAGATGACGGCGATTTCCGTGGCCCGCTTCGGCAGGCGCTTGCCCGCGCGCAGCAGGAACGGAACACCCGCCCAGCGCCAGTTCTTCACTTCCAGGCGCCACGCCACATAGGTCTCCGTGACCGAGTCGGGTTCGATCTGGTTCTCTGCGCGATAGGCCAGGCACTCCTTGCCGCGCAGCGATCCGGCGCCGTACTGGCCGCGCACCACGCTCTCCGCCACTTCCTCCACGGACATGGTGCGGATCGCGCGCAGCACGCGCACCTTCTCGTCCCGCAACGAATCCGCATCGAGTGACGCGGGCGGTTCCATGGCTGTCAGACAGAGCAACTGCAACACGTGGTTCTGCACCACGTCGCGCAGGATTCCCGCCTTGTCGAAATACTGTCCGCGGCGCCCGGGCATTCCCACTTCCTCGCCCATGGTGATCTGCACGTGGTCGATGTAGCGCGAGGACCAGAGCGGCTCGAAGATCGAGTTCGCAAAGCGGAACGCCAGGAGGTTTTGGACCGTCTCCTTGCCGAGGTAGTGGTCGATGCGATAAACTTGTGACTCGTCGAAAACGGACTGGACCTTGCGGTTCAATTCGCGCGCGCTGGCGAGGTCCTCGCCGAAGGGCTTCTCGATGATCATGCGCGTCCATGCGCGGTCCGGATTCGCCGGCTGTGACAAACCGGCACCCTGGAGGAGGCTGATCACCGTTTCGAAGAACTCGGGGGCGATGGCGAAGTAGAAAAGGCGATTAGCGGGCAGGCTGCGCTCGGCTTCCAGTGATTCCAGACGACCGCGCAGGCCATCGAAATCGGCGCTGCAATCGAGGTTTCCCTGCTGATAGTGGACGTGCGCCAGGAACTCCTCCGCTTCCTCACGGGAGCGCGGTTTGACGCGGGAGAACTCACACAGGTCCTTGTAGAGATCCTCGCGAAACTCTGCGTCCGACTTGGGCCGGCGAGCAAAACCCACGATGACGAAGCGCGCCGGCAGGTGGCCGTCCAGAAAGAGGTTAAAGAGCGCCGGGATGAGCTTGCGACCGGTTAGGTCGCCGGTCGCCCCAAGGACCACGATGCTGCACGGCTCGGCCGGTTTACGGCCGGAGCGGCCTTCGCGCAGGGGATTGATGGATGTGGACGTCACGTCGTGAGCAACCTCCGTTGTTCTATTGCCGATATCAACCAACGGCCCAGCAAGGGCAAGTGCTGTTCCAATGTCCCATCACGGCAGTTCCAAATCGCCGCTTTTCCCGCCAGTTTTGCGCCGCAACCGAATGTCGCCGATCCGCATGTCCTTCTGGGCGCTCTTTAGCATGTCGTACAGTGTCAGCAGCGCGACCGAAACTGCCGTGAGCGCCTCCATCTCGGCGCCCGTGCGCTCGACCACCGTGACGGTCGCTGTCACCACCACGCTGCTTGGGTCGGAGCGTCGCTCCATGTCGACGGCAACGCTGGTCGTTGCGATCGGATGGCAGAGCGGAATCAGTTCGGAGGTGCGCTTGGCGGCCATGATGCCAGCGACACGTGACACCGCAATCGCATCGCCCTTCTTCCCGCCCTCCAGCAGGTCCAACGTCTCCGGCGCGGCGTATAGACAGCCCTCCGCCACCGCCAGCCGGGCTGTCGTTGGCTTACCGTCGACGCCCACCATGTGAACCTCGCCGACTTCGTTCAGGTGCGTCAGCTTTCGTTCGGTCATCGTTGATACCCCTGGAGGATGATTCCAACCACACGATTGGAGAGGGCGTCGAAGTCGGCCTGGGCATCGACGGCAGTCGCGTTGCTCAGCAGCGCCACTGCGCAGCGCTCCTCCATGTCGATCCAAAGGAGGCAGCCGGTGTAGCCCGTTTGATAGAGAACCCTTCCGGGCCTTGCTCCCGGAGGTGCCAGCGGAAGATCCGTCGCCGAACGAAGTCCTCCGGGCGTCACCCAAACATCGGAGTCCGTCGCCGTATCTGTGCGCTTTCGCGGCGCCTCCACGAGTAACGCGAGAGGTTCCGGCTCCTTTGTCAGATAGCCGCCAAAGCGCGCGACGTCTTCCGCAGTGCCGAACAGCCCGCTATGGGTCGGAGGAATGGCCAGACCTCGCACCATCAGGTCGGCCAACGGATCAAAGGGCGTGCCGCGCACCCACGTCCCGTCGGCGCGAAGCCCGCTGGCCACGCAGCGCTCCACGTCGGGCCGGTAGGTTAACGCAACGCTCCCCGCATCAATCCAATAGTGACGTCGCAGCCACGTGGTGGCCGCACCCACATCACGTCCGCACCACGCTCCGATGGCCGCATAGGCCGCGTTGCTGTAGCGGTAGTCATCGGATCCGGCCTTGCTGACGGAGATGCGCAGTGCATCGGCGAGCGCGGCTCCCGAGCGCTGCTGCACCAGCTGCGGCATCAGGTCGGCATCTATACAGCCCGTGGAGTGCTCAAGGATTGCCGGAACTAGATCGGCTCCCGCTGCTTGCTCCTGAATCATCCCAAGGCCCAGCGGAACACCCGCCAAGGGCTTTGCCAACGAGGCCAGGTCAAACTGGGAAATGGAACTAACCGGGCCACTCTTCGGATCATCTGGTACCAGTCGCCCGAAGCAGTTCGTATAGACAATATCGCCATCCCGCCACACCGCCAGGGCGACGGCAGGCACCATGCCTGTGCGCCGCTCGCGATCGAGAGCCCCATCCAGTCGCGCAAAGACGCCCGACTGCCACAGCATCGGATCCTCATCTCCTCGAAAGGGAGTGAACCCTGATCGGGTGCAACCCACCCAAAGGAGGCAGGTCGCCGCGTATAGAAAGATAGACAGCGCCCGCATCACAGGACCGTCGCCAACCAGGATTCGACGCGCTGCATCACTGCCTCGGGTGTGAGTGTCCGTAGGCACTGAAGGTTCTTCTCTCCCTCAAGCGGACATACTGTCTTCCAGCAGGGCACGCACTCCATCTCCTCCTGCTGCACCATCACGCCTCCAGTGGGCGGCCACGGGCGATTGCGGTGGCCATCGCTGGCCCCGAAGATCGAGATGACTGGAATGCCCAGCGGACCTGCCATGTGCGTCGGTCCAGTGTCGCCACCGACCATGAGGGAAGTCAGCGAGATGAGCACGGCGAGTTCGCGAATGCGTGTGGGCGGTGCGATCAGGTGCGAAGGCCCGATGGTGGCGGCGATCTCGTCGCGCCATGCCTCCTCGCCCGGTCCCCAAAGCACCAAAGGCCGCAGCCCCGTGACCTTCTCGATACGCTTCGCCAGCTCGCCGAAACTAGCGGGGGACCAGCGCTTCGACGACCACCCGGCGCCGGGATTGATGGCGACCAGACGCTCGCCGCCGCCGCGCCATCCCGCCGCTGTCAGCTTCTCCCGCATCGCCTGCTGTTCTTCGGGGAGAATTCCGATCATGCCGCGAGGCGGTTCGCCCGGTACGGAAAGACCAAGTCCCTCGATCAATCGCAGGTTCTGCTGCACGACGTGGCGGTCGCTCGGCTGAGGCCGTACACGCCGCGTGGAGAGGAACGCATTGATCTCGCGGGCGTTCGGTCCGGCAAAGCCAACGCGCAGCTTTCCTCCTGCACCGAGTGCGGCAAGACCGCTCTTCGATAGGCCCTGCAAATCCAGCGTCGCGTCCCAACCATCTGCGCGAATCGCCGCAAAAAATGGGCGAATTTCGCTACGGAAGGACGAGAGCCATTTCCCGCGCCAGCGCTTCTTCGGGATGATGTATAGCTTGTCGAGCTGGGGATGATTCTGGAGCAGCGGCGCGCTTAGTTCCTCCACTAGCCAGCCGATGCGGGCCGTGGGGAGCGCCGTCCGCAGCGCGTCGAGCACGGGGAGGGAGTGGATCACGTCTCCGATGGCGGAGAGGCGGACAATCAGGATGGAAGCGGGCGCGGTCACAGCATGTCCTGCGGATCGATGTCGACTGACAGGCGCGTCGTCGCGCCCGGGCGCCATTGTTCATCGGCAAGGGAGCGCGAAAGCAAGGCCGCGATGGGGCGATGGGTGGCGCAACGAAGCAGCACGCGCTGCCGGAAGCGGCCGGCGAGCCGCTCTACCGGCGCAGGCTGCGGTCCGAGCACTACGGGGCGTGGCGCATCGACCTGATTAACCCGACGCCGCAGGATCGTCGCCAGTGTCCTCGCCGCGTGAATCGCGCGTGCGCGGTCACTGTCGCTGATCGTCAGTGCCGCAAGTCGCTCCACGGGCGGAAAGCGCAGCTTCCGCCGCTTCTCCATCTCGAATCGGAAGAAGCCCTCATAGTCGTGCTTTGCCGCCATCTGGATTCCTGCATGGCGCGGCATGTAGGTTTGCAAAAGCACCTCGCCCATATCCTTGCGTCCGGCGCGACCAGCGACCTGCATGAGCAGCGAGAACACACGCTCTTCCGCCCGGAAGTCCGGTATATACAGCCCCACGTCTGCCAGGATCACACCGACCAGCGTCACTCGCTCCAGGTGCAGGCCCTTGGCGATCATCTGCGTGCCGAGGATGATCTGCGCCTCGCCGCTAACCATCTCTTGCCAGGCCTTGAGCCACGCTTGCCGTCCGCCAACAGTGTCCTGGTCAAGACGCAGAATCTTCGCATCCGGAAAGTGACGCGCAAGGGCCTCCTCGATGCGCTGCGTTCCTGCGCCGAGGGCCACCAGACCGTCCTCTCCGCACTCAGGGCACTTCTCCGGATAGTCGTGATAGGTACCGCAAAAATGGCATCGCAACGTGGCGTCATTGCGCTCCAGCGGCCCCGGGAAAAGCTCCAGCTCAAGGTCCTCGTTCTTCTTTCCCCGCCCGCGCCGATGGATCGTCAGCACGATGTCGTCGTCGTTGCAGCGCGCCACCCAGCGGCAGTTGGAGCACATCAGGAAGTTCGAGAATCCGCGCCGGTTAAGGAACACAATGGACTGTTCGCCGCGAGCCAGCCGCTCGCGAATTCCCGCGAGGAGTTCCTCGGAAAACAGCGTGAAGCCGGCCTCGGGATTCTGAATGGCCTCACGCCCCAGAGAGACAATCTTCACCTCCGGAAGCTGCAATCCCGTGGGTCGGGTCGCCAGCCGCAGGAGTGCGTACTTCCCCTTCACCGCATTGTCGTAGCTCTCCAGCGACGGCGTGGCTGAGCCGAGCACGACCGGTATAGACAGTCGACTGGCGCGTACCACCAGAAGATCCCGCGCGTGATAGCGGGGCGACTCGCCTTGCTTGTAGGAGGACTCGTGCTCCTCGTCGACGATGACGATGCCGAGGTTCGGCAACGGCGCAAACGCGGCTGAACGCGCGCCGATCACCAGACGCACGCGGCCAGCGCGGATCTTCTCCCACAGGATGCGCTTTTCAAGGCGCGTCATCTGCGAGTGAAAGACGCCGATCTCCTCCTGAAATCTCCGCGCGAATCGATCGACTGTCTGCGGCGTGAGTGCAATTTCCGGTACCAGGCACAGTGCAGTGCGGCCATGTGCGAACGCCTCCTCGATCAGCCGGAGATAAACCTCCGTCTTGCCGCTTCCCGTGATGCCGTGCAGCAGCGACACGCCGAAGCGCCCCTCGCGAATCAATATCGTGACCGCGTCGACGGCGACCTGCTGTTCATCGGCCAGTATCGGTTTGCTGTCGGGCGGTGGAAGGGGGACGGCGAAGTCCTCCGGCATCGTTTCCTTGGCGCGGAGAAAGCCGACCTCGGTGAGCTTCTTTGCGACCGCGGCGGAACAATGGCCCGCCTCGGCGATGGCCGCCACCGAGTCGAACTCCTCGCTGCGATGGTCCTGAAGATGATCGGCGGCCTCGCGCTGCCGCGGCGTCAACTTGCCGCCGGACCAATGTTCGTCCACCTGCCAACTGATGCGTGCCCGCGCCTCCGTATCGCTGAAACCGATCATGGATGCGGTCGCCAACGCCTCGCCCAGGCCGCACAGATAGTAGTCCGAAAGCCAACGGCAGAGGCCGATGATTTCGCTATCCAGCACGAACGCGCCCGACACGCGGCGGGCCACAGGGCGGAGCTTGAACATGGCCGCGGGATCGAGTGGCGGATCGAGCTGCACCACGCAGCCGATCTCCGTCTTCGAGGCGAGCGGCACTTCCACCAGCGCCCCGACTTCCATGTCAGGCGCAAGCTCCGGCGGCACCTCGTAGGCGTAAGGTTCACGCATTGGCCTGTTGAGCGCCACGCTGACAAGTCTCGGGGTCACTCGGCGAGTTCTCCGAACAGTGAAAGCTGGGCGCGCTCACCAGCAAGGCGGCGCTCCTCGCTGGCGCGGGCCTCTGCCACAATCCGCGCGGACAACGCATCGTCCCAACACTGATCCGATTCGAAGGCTATCGCGCCCGCCTGAAGAAGCGCGCCGTGCACCTGCTCAAGGTCGCCGTCGCGTGCAATGCGTCGATCACGAAGGAGGAAGATCGGCAACCCCAGTTCCCTGGCCTGGCGGACGCAGTGAAACGTGCCGCTGTGGGCACCGGCCTCCCCCACCACCACCGCGTGCGAGAGCCCGGCGATGAGCCGATTGCGGATCACCGGGGTCGAGCGGGTGATCGGCTGCGACATGCCAAAGGGGGAAACCATCAGCAGCAATCGATCATTGGAAAGTCGTTCCGTGAGGGTGTGCATCCGATCGAGCCCACCCGCCGCGAGCCCCATCGGCAGCACGGCGATGGTGCTTCCGCCGACATCCAGCGCCCCACGATGGCAGGCGTGGTCGATTCCCCGTGCGGCGCCGCTCACGATCACCGCTCCGGCCCGCGCCAGAGAGCCCGCCAACGCCTCCATGCAGGCCAGGGATCGTTCGCCCGGCTCCCGCGTCCCGATCATGGCAACCCGGAGCGGCGCCGATGCCAGTGTCACATTCCCCGCATCGTGAAAGACCGGCCCGAGCCCCGCGCGCACCACAGCCTGAGCCAGCTCCCGCGGGACATCCCGGTCGCTTGTCCGCCGCAGCACCGGATGAAATGGCATCATGTGGAGCGCACCTGTCGGGTGAAACGAAAGGCGGCACCTCGCATGTCTTCGGAGGCGCCGCCAAGTCGGGTTCAGGATGAGTGGGGAACTGCTTATGGCGCCGGGGTGAACTCGCGCAGCGTCACTTCGTTCAGGTAGATCGTCGCCGAAGCGTTATCCAGCGGGTCGAAGTTCGCCAGATCGAGCGCGAAACGAACGCCCTGGTTCCCCACCGCCGCATTGGTCGGACGGTAGTAGAGGCGGTACTCCTTGCCAGCCACCGTGGTCGGCGTGTTTGAGGCCTCGACGGTCATGCCCGAGATGTCCATCGTGACCGCCTCGTCATTGTTGCCGGTGATGAGACGCAGGCGGAAGTTCGGGACCTTGGTCGGATCAGACTCGTCGCAGCCCACGCGTGCGGTCAGCTCATAGACCTTGTCGGCGCTGAGAGCCGTGCCGGTGTTGCCATCTTCGTCCGTGAACTGGAAGAGGGGGCTTTGCCACCACCCGGCGGCGTTCGTCTGGCCGTTGCCGGAAATGGTGAGCGTCCCGTTGCTGTTGCCAAAGACCGGCTGCGGAAAGTCCGCGATTGGGCCGCTGGAGGTCCATTCGTTCGCCACGCCGAATGCCGGGATGGGAACGGCCTGACGGGTTTCCGACTTCGCGCCCGCAGTGAAGTTCGACCAGATGTCGAACGGATTCGGCCGGTAGAAGGTCGGCGCGTTGACGTACTGGCTGACCTCGGGGTTTACGATCACCGCATTGGGGTAATCGCGGCCTACCGTGTTGGTGTCGCGCAGCAGGTTGTAATAGTCATAGGAGGGAAGTGTGCGCCGCGAGTGGCGGAGCAATGCCACCATGCCGCCCACGTGGGCAACGGCCGCGGAGGAGCCGGTAAACGGCGCGATCGCGTAGGACCCGTCACCATCGAACTGGCTGGTCGAAAGCGTACTGACGCCGGAGTAACTCACCACCGAGGGGGTCTTCTGGTTCAGGTACCACTTCAAGTAGCCGTTGGACGACTGGCGACCAGGCCCCGGGGTCAGTCCCGGGATGCTGTCGGCGAGCACATTCAATCCACCGCCGGAAAGATCGATGGCGCCGACCGAGATCACCGGCGGCAGCGCATCGGCGTTGTTCAGCGGCACGCCGTGGGTCAGGTACTTGACGTCTTCGCCCGCCACGGTGCCTTGGAAGACCATCAGCGTGAAGAGTCGACGAGAACTGTCCGCGCTGTTCTTGCGCTTGATGAAGAGCGCATATCGAGTCTCGCCCGGTGTAACGGTGATGCGCTCGTAGGGGAGGCCGGAGTTGCTCTGGACGTCCACTGAACTGGCAACGATGCTGCCGATCTGGCTGCCCCGAATTTCGTTCAGGTAAAGATCCAAGTCGTCCGTCGCACGGGGATTCGCGTCATCCCAAACGTCGTCCCAAAGGAGCGCGACGTCGATCACGCCGTTTTGGGGAAGGAGAGTCAGATAGTCATCGCGCACGTCCGCCAAACGGCCCGACGCGAAGTTATGCACCTTGTTGGCGCTGCTGTCGCCGCGCGGATCGAAGAAGGCATTGATGTAAAGCGGGAAGCGACCGCTGCTGGCTCCGAGGTTTTCGGCGCCTGCACCCGCGTTCACGGGAGGAGCAGTGTAGTTGCCGGCACTCACCAGATAGACGATATCCTTCGTCTGGGCCAGCACCTGCGCCTCGCGCGAGATGACGCTGGTGCCATCGAAGCGACCGGCATCGAAGAAGATCATGTTGTCGATGATAACGTCCGCGCCGCGGCGAACCAAAAAGTCGCGTCCTGCACGCAGATTCACCGTCGTGGTGCCGCTCGCATAGAGCAGTGTGGCCTTCGGGGCGAGATCGTGGACAACTTCGAGGATCGCGGCACCCTCAGGAGCAGTCGCGATACCTGTCGGATTGTACGACACATTGATGCTCGCGCTCGTACCCTCGAAAATTCGGTCCAAGGCGACCTCGTAATCTCCGAGGAACACGACTGGCGGAGCAGATCCTCCGACAGAGACTGCCCCGACCGACGTGCCGCTACCGGGATCGTTCAGCTGCACCGTTACGGTGGTGGCCGTCAAGCCGGTGATCGTGACTGTGGTGCCGCGGAAATTGAAACTGTCTCCTCGGCTGACCGTCTGATACCCGGTGGATGTGTAGGGTGAGGTGGCGACATGAAGGTCAAGAGAGCGCGGAAAGACCTCGATGTTTCCCAAGTATCCCGCGGTTGGTGCGGGGTCATTGGGATCACCGCCATAGGCAGGCAGATCCCCACTCTGCACGCGCGGATCGGCGTTCGAGCCGATGATCTCGTCTTCGGTCACGCCCGAAGGGAAAAACGGGTTGAACAGGCCGTTGGATAGCACACCGACCTGGATGCCGTTTCCGTCCACACCAGCAAAGGTGCGGAGGAAGGTGGTGGCTAGGAACGCGTCCCCTTCCGTCGTCACGGAACCTGCCGAAGCAATGCCGTAGGACGGGCGCCGAATGCTGCGAACACCCTTCACATCGGCGACCGTTTCGACCAGATCCAGGGGAATCCATCCCTGAAGGATCAGGCTTTCACGATCCTCGCCGGTGATTTCCACGCCGAGGGCTTCGATGCTGCTACGCACCGTCGCATCCCACTTCTCCAGCCAGATGTAGGCTTCCACCTGATCGTGGTTCGAGCCCTTCAGGTTGACGATCGGGAACGCGCGTTCGGCGTGACCGCTGCCGGCAAAGCTCGCACGATCCTGGGCGGACTTCGACCGCAACGTCTTGACGATCGAGGCGAACTCGCTCGTCAGGTGCGGGTGGGCCGCTTCATCAGCCCTGCCCGCGGATGGCATGAGCGCCACCGCGGCCAGGAGCAGACTACATCCAATCGGAGACATCATGGAACGCATCAGGGAAGTTCTCCGGGGAGATTGTTGGTGGAAAGAGGGCTGTCTGTGTCGTAGTTCATCCAGTCACCCACGGTTGACTTGCCCGGATTATCCGTGCCCGAACCAACACCAACCGCGAAGCCAGACCCGTAGGTGCTGACCGCTGACTGACCATCGGGGTTGAAGACGAACACCTGGCGAAGACCCGGCGAGGCATTGGGCGCCACCGCCACCGTGACGTCGATGGAGTTCGAGCGAACGATCGGGGCGCCCGTTACCGTGACACCCTGACCGAAGAACACCTCGGCCCCCGACTTGAACGAATTGCCGAGGATTCGGACGGTGACCGTGCTTCCCTGGGCACCGAACCCGTTCTGCACCGCGACGATGCGCAGCGGTTCGATGATCGGTCCCGTTCCGGGGAGCGGAGCCGCATAGATGCCGCTGCGCGAGTTGTAACCGCGACCGTCCGTGCGGTTCTCGTAGAGCGCATCCAGACCGCTGAAGATGTCGGAGCCCGACGTGCGGCCTGCTTCGGCGATGTACAGGTCCATGTCACCGTCGCCATCCATGTCGAAGAAGCGGATGGCGCGTCCATTACCGTGACCATCGTTGCCGGCGGTCGGAACCAGGGTGGTGGACGGGACGGGAAGTTCGGTTGTGCGATTCGCGAAGCTCGGAACACCTGTGGCACGCTGGTTGAAGAAGATGCGCGCCGAGGACTCGGTACGCTGAGCCAGCACCGAGACACCGATGTCGTACCAACCGTCGAGGTCAAGGTCCGCCACGTCGGCGCTGTAAACCGCCTCGATGGTTCCGGGAATCGGATCCACCAAGCCACCGTTGCTCCGGACGAATCCGCCGTTGGCGTTCGTCAGGTAGGCATAGGTACCAGTGGTCGTGAAGATGGCCACGTCCCACGTGGGGTTATAGGTGCCGCTTGCATCGAGATCGATGTAGCGGGGGGCCCGCTGCGTGACGTAAGTGGAGTTCGGATTTGTCGGATCCACGACAACGTCGGTAACCCGGATGGTAAAGCGATCAGACGGCACGTCGAAGACGAGGTCCGCCGCATTCGGCACACCGTTGGCCGCAAGCGTCGTGATCAGGCGAGCGAAGCTGGCCCGCTCCGAGTCCGTCACGATGCCGTTGCCGTCACGATCCTCGGTCAGGTCACCATTGCGGCCGAAGTTGGCCACGGCGATCGCACTGCTGGGGATGCGCAGATCAGGCATGCGGTCCGTTCCGGCGAGCGTGAAGCCCCAGTTCTCCGGATCGGTACGGTTGTTAAGGTCGTTGATGTATAGGAGAACGCGGGTCTCGAGGGTCGGCTGGGCAACTTCGTTCGCCAGCGCCGAGCGGTTGGCCACCAGCAGGTCCTGATCTCCGTCGCCGTCGACATCGACAAAGACCGCGTCGAAGGTGTCGTCGCGGGCAACTTCCGTCCCACCACCTGTCAGCAGCGGGAGACGAGCATTTGTCTCGTCGAACAACGAGAAGTCCTTCGGATCGTCGCCGGTCCCGTTGAGACGGTTGAGGAGGAGGGCGTTCTGGGCACCAAACTCGGTGGCGGCGTTGCAGATGAAGACGTCAACGCGACCATCGCCGTTCGGGTCGCCAAAGACCACACGCCAGCTAAGCTCGCGCGAGGCGTCCGCGGCAGTCAGGTTCGGATACATCGGGGTTTCCAACTCGGAGTTGCGAACCAGTTCGAAGATGCCCTGGCCGAGCAGCGTCCGGTTGACCATGTCCGGATCGAAGCCCTCTTCCGACGCAGAAGCCCGTGTCCGGCGCTTCTCGGTGAGCTGGTACTCGATCAGGCTGTTGTAGAACTTCGCAGATTGATTCACCATCGTCGGATTGCCGCGGAAAAGGTTCTCCTCGTTGGCATTCCGGTTCAGGAAGATCTGGTTGTTCAGACCGTAGTTAATCTGGAAGAGGTCGAGGTCGCCGTCACCGTCGAGGTCGATGAACTTAAGATCGCTGGTCGGCAGGTTGAAGCCGAGCAGATCTGTGGCCGGGAAGTTATCGGTCGCCAGCTTCGGCGCCGGGTTGCCCACCACCGTCGGCAGGAAGTACTGCCCGCCAGGAATGTTCGGACCATGGTTCTTGTGAACGTAAGTGCGGTCACCGGTGAAGGCGAAAACACCGCCACCACCGACCGCCAAGTCTGGCAGACCGTCGCGATCGATGTCGCCCGCGTCCACGGCGTTGTGCGTGCCGGACGGGCCGGTGATGCTACCGCCGCCGCCCGATTCGGTCCGGAAGGTGCGGTCGAACAGGTTCGGGATGCGGGGAGAGACGTCCGTGAACATCGGCTGGTCACTGGTCGACTCGAGATCGGGCGGGGCAACGACCACGAAGTTCACGAAGAGCTTCATCCCTTGGTTGTTGGTGCCTGCCATCAGGTCGGGATCGCCGTCGTTGTCGATGTCGAACGCTGCCAGGCAGGTGCCGCTGAAAGGATCCTGACCAGCAAAGACACCGCTCGTGAAGCTGAAGATGTCCAAGCCAAGCGGATCGCGGTTGATGTAGGCGCCGATGCCACCGAGCGGATCGAGAATTTCGTCGAAGTACTCGCCGCCGGGACCGTCGCCAACAGTCATGATGTCCTGCAGGCCGTCGATGTTCAAGTCCACCGCCACCACGTCACGGGTGCGGTAGTCCGCCGCAGCAAGCGGAGTGTCGACGACGAAATGCACCTGATTCACGAGTTCCCCGAACGCGTTGAACAGCGACAGACTGGCGCCGCCGCGCAACCCCACCGTGTTGCGGTAGATGATGCCGAAGTTGCCCGGGTTGTTGAGACTGGAGAGGCGATAGAATCCCGTGCCGTTTGCCACCACGGCCTCAGGGCTGCCGAGGGACGACAGCGTCGCAACCGCACCTGCGTAGCCCATGGTATCGTAGGTCGCGTAGCGATTGATCTCGTTCACCGTGATGTCAAAGGGTCGACCATCGCCTGCGCCGATCGACGCCGGCAGGGACGTGTTCGGCAGCGGATGCCAAGGCTCCACTCCGTAGACACGATCCATGAAGAACCCATCGACCACACCGTCGATGATGGCGCCCACGTTCGGAACACTCGCGGGGACACCATTTTCGTCGAAGATATCCTCGTTGATATACAGGCGATCGTAACCTTCGTTGATCACGCGATTGCCCGCGCCGGGAACTTCGTTCGGAGCACGGCCGTTCACGGTGAAGATGTCCGGCCCATACGGTCCCCAGAACGCGCCAATCAGTACCTCGTAGGTATTGAAGGCCTCGTCCTCACGGTTTCCACCGGTTCGAGGACCCTGCTGCGGTATGTCCGGGTAACCGGGAGGCATACGGTCAATGTTGGCGGAGAAGAGCTGGCTACCACTGCCATTACCCGCGCCACCAAACAGACCGTCACGGCCGAGCGTCTCATCGCGGAACCAGAACTTGTCCACACGGCGCTGGTAAGGATCGCCCGCCGTGACGTTTCGGTCGAACACGTTGGCCACCACGTCACTCGGTCCGGCCATGAACTTGGAGAAGGCATCGGCGGTTCCCAGCGGAAGCCGGTTGCCGTTGCTGTCCACCAGTTCATTACGGCGGTTGATCAGGATTCGCACGCCGAAGTTCGGGCGGCTGAGGGGCGGTACGAACTCGGTGTCAGACGGATTCGTGTCCACCAGTTCCTGCGCCGATGCCGAGGCGTCCAGGTCATAGAACCCGAAGTCGGCCGAACGGAATCCGCCGGTCGAATAAAGGTCAAAGTAGGGCTGGCTGAAGTCGAGATTTCCGTCCGGCGTCGGGTCCGTGGCATTCTGGGCACGGATCGGGAGTACGAGGTCCATGTCGCCGTCCCCATCGACGTCCACGGCCTTGGCGCCGCGCTCGTCGAAGCGGAAGTACAAGTAGGGTCCGGCAGTGGCGGCGTCCTTGGTGTTCAGCACACCAGGCAGCGCCAGCTCTGTCACGTCGTCGAAGAAACCATCACCAAGGTCATTGTCATCCGCGTAGGGATGAATGGCGGTGCGGTTCTCGTCGTAGTTGGAGAGGATCGAGGTGATTTCGCCTGGGCGCTGGATGATGGCCGCCTGATGCGAGAACATCACGTCAAGGTCGCCGTCCAAATCAAAGTCGAACAGCTGGACGGAGTTGGTGTTGCGGGAAAGCAGCGGCCGCGGGAAGCGGTCGTCACCGCGGTCGTCCGCCGTGAGATTCACACCGAAGGTCACGTCGCGGAAGAAGCCGATCGGCCCAGTGGGCAGACCACCATCGCGGTTGAGGAGGATGCGATTGCTGCTGCCGGGGTTGCTGCCCTGGGCAAGCGCCGTCACCACGGCGTCGAGAGCACCATCGGTGTCCAGGTCGCCAGAGGCAATATCGGTCATGTTCAGGCCACGCAGGCCACTGATGGTACGCGGGTCGAAACGCTCGTTGGAGTCGTCCTGGATCGGCGTCACCCCGTCCTCGCAGAAGTCGCCAATACCGTTGCCGTCAGCGTCCTCCTGGTTGGGGTTCGGGGTGTCGGGGCAGTTATCCGTGGTGTTCGGGATGCCGTCACCGTCGCGGTCGTCGTCGCAGACGTCGCCAATGCCATCGCCATCCGCGTCGGCCTGATCCGGATTTGCAATATCGGGGCAATTGTCGGTGGTATCGGGGATACCGTCGTCGTCGCGGTCATTGTCGCAGACGTCACCGATGCCGTCGCCGTCGGTGTCTTCCTGAAGCGGGTTGGCGACGTCGGGGCAGTTGTCCTCACGGTCCACGATGCCATCGCCGTCCTGATCGTTACAGACGTCGCCGATACCGTCGCCATTCAGGTCTTCCTGAAGCGGATTGTAGCTGAGCGGGCAGTTGTCCTCTTCATTGGAAACGCCGTCGCCATCGATGTCATCGTCGCACTCGTCACCGAGCGCATCGCCGTCGATGTCGCTTTGATCCGGGTTCGGAACCGTCGGACAGTTATCGATCTGGTCCGGCACTCCGTCCGAGTCAATATCGCCGGCACAAGCATCACCGATGCCGTCGTTGTTGACGTCTTCCTGATCTTCGTTGGGCGTGTAGGGACAGTTGTCCGCATCGTTCACGATCCCATCGAGATCGTAGTCGTTACCGATATAATTGAGGCGGAAGCCATCGTTCGTGATGATATTGACCGGAGTGACGATACCGGTACCAACCGTGATGGTGTAGGGTTCGGCTGGATCATCCGCATAGACTTCACGCGGGACGGTGCGCGGGAAGCCGTTCTCAACGGTACGGAGGACACGAGTCATCGGATCGTCGAGGCCAACGCGGGTGTAGGCAACGGCGGTGGAGAAGGAAACCTCGCCACCGACGGGAACGGGCTTGTCGAGGAAGCGCTGAAGGATGCCGCGGTCGACTCGACTGGAGGGTGCATAGCGACCGTCGATGTCCTCATTGCGGGGCTCGATATCCCAGAGACCTTCGTTCAGGGCACGATTGCAGTTGAAGAGGAGAAATTCGTCGGGACCCGCCATGCCGTTCACGCCCGAGTTCAGCAGCGCGACGCGGATGAAGGGGGAGTCAAAGCTGTCGTTCCAAATCACCGGCGAGGAGACGGTGAACTTCGTGTCTTCCTTCACCCAAGTTCCATCAACGAAGAGGTTCGGGTCGCCTTCCGCTCCAATGGAGGAGAAGGTATAGAGCCCAAGGCCGACGCGCGCAACGAAGACGCTGTTGATGAAGTTGGCGAGGCCAAACTTCTGGGGCGTCGTGCTCAGGTTGCGGTAGGTCCAGGAAACCGTGACGACGCGCTGTTCATCGCTGGCGGGAAAGACGCCGGGAACCGAGAACTCGGGGAGGCTGGTAACCTTGATGACCTGAATGATCTCACCAACCTGGGCCCCAAAGACGTCAAAAATCGGGTGATTGATTGTCTCGCCGAGGTTGTCCTGAAGCTGGGATGCCGGGTCCAGCGTGGCTGTGGGAACAACACCACCAAAGCCGATACCGCGATTGTCCAGCAGCACAACGCGCTCGCTCGGCTGCCCTGCGTTCAACGTGAGTCGACCGACAGAATAGCCGTCCGGATCGTCGGCGGTGCCGAATCCGCCCTGAATCAGGGCGGGACCCTCGGGAATAAAGGCGGTAAAGCGTCCCGACCCGTCAGCGTAGGCTTCCATATACTTCCCGCGCAGGAAGGGGTCACCTGTCACACCGTCGAGGACGATGCCGTCGCCAAGAATCGGGCCACCAGGCTTCACGCCACCAAAAAACTCGTTGTCGTAGACAAATGTCGGAAAACCCACGCTGAAAGAGCGATCGGACCCAATCACATTCACCGCGTAGTAGTCCACTGACCCGTCGCGCGGTGTGGTAAAGACCTGATAATCTCCCGCAGGCAGACCAAGGATCTCATAATCGCCTTTGGGGGGCTCTTCGAACAAGTAAACGGTGGTGGAATCGGTCACGCGCACACGGTATAGGACCATGCGGCGATTCGTCATGGAATTGGCCAGCAGCTGCACCGGGCCGATCGTGGGCTGCAGAGGGAAGCGAGTCGCGGCACTGACCACCTGTGGCTCAAAGACCGTGTCGAGATCCACCCGGGCGGTGCTGCCAAGGGGCTGCCCAACATAGACCGGCGTGTCCCACACGGCTTCGTCGCCATTGACCGCGGCGCCTTCGTTGATGGCGCTGATCACGGCACCGCTCAGCACGGCCCCCTTGATACCGCCCGAGTTGGGACCGCCACCGTAGGCCGAGGCCATCGATACGGCGTCGTCAAGGGTGCGCTCGCGGATGTCGTATGGCTGGGTGCGGAACTCATCCAGCACGTTGCCATTCTGGATGTAGACCGGAGACAGGGTCGATTCGTAGAGGTGGGACTCCGAGAGACCGAGTCCGCGCCCCACCGCCTTGGCAAACAGGGCGCCGATGTCCAGAGTACCGCGCACGCTCTCCAGCGTCTCGCCGATGAGGCCGAGCTGCGAGGGATCAGCGGGATAGAGGTTCCACACCAGCTGACCGTTCAGCAGGATGTCGGACTCGACCAGCTGTCCGGCCTTGTAGTCCTTGCTGAAGAACAGGAAGCGCAGATCGTTGTCGTCGACCACGCCGAAGACCAGCGTGCCCGTGAACGCATCGGTGCCGATGCGCTGCAGGTTGCTGATGCTCGCGTTCACATTGTCCGAGGGATCGAAGTCGGTCTCGAAGAAATAGTAGATGTTGAAGTAAAGGAGACCATCAGCGAGCACGACATTCGGATCCCGGAACGAGATCAGGTTGCGCGCGTCCATCGCCAATTCGAAGGGGCCATTGGCGAGGTAATCGATGCCGGGGTCCGCACCGTCGATCGAGTACTGGGGCGCGGTGATCTCCAGATCACTGAGGTCGCTCCAGCTCCGGGTCTGGCGGGCCAGCTCGAAGTAGATGTCGTCGTCGGCGATGCCCTCGGTATTGATGGCGGGATCGAGGACACTGTTCGGTAAGCCGTTCTCCTGATACAGGTAGAAGGTCACCGGCTCGCTGGAGTCGAAGACCATCTCGCGGCGAATCACGAGGTCGTCGGACGGGTTGTCAACATCGCCCGGGTCGGTCGTGAAAACCAGGTAGGGGCTGGCGGCGCTGAGTGGCGCGACTGCTCCGCCAAGCAGCAGAAATGCCCCTGCCAGAGAGGCAAGGGCGCGAGTCAAGGGGTGCGTGGCCTTAATAGTCATGCTTATTTCTCAGCGCCTTCCTTGGAGTTGGCCTTCTGCGACTGGCGGACTTCCTCGTTAATGGCGTCCACCTCGTCCTTCGACATGTAGGCGATGCTGGGCAGCGGGTCGAACATGCGGACAATCGGGTCCGCGCTCTTCTCCGGCACGGCGAAGGTACCGATCACTCCGGTGATCTTATCAGGGGTACCCTTGGCATTTTTCTTGGCGGTTTCCTTCGCGACCAGGTCAAGGATCGCGCCCTTGAAGGCCGAGTAGGTCGGATTGACCGTGGTTTGCTTGGTGCTGCCTGAGGCCTGACGCACCGAGAACCGGCGGGAAACAACCAGGTCCGAGGGAATGGGCTCGGAGCCCTTGCGGCTCTTGTTCTGCTCCCCGTCGGCGCCCGTCAGGTCGAAGCGCCCAAGCTTGCCCCCGACCACCTGATAGCTGGCCACGAGCGGCGAGCTCATGTTCAGGCTCTTCTGGGCGGACTTGGGGAGGCGCTTGGCAGGCTGGCTGAGGAACAGGGTGACTTCCTCGTTCTGCTTGAAGGTCGGGACCTGCGGCACGTCGACGTGGATGATCTCGTAGTTCCCACCGAGGTAGGTCAACTCGAGTGGGCCTGCGGCGGTCTTCCCCTTGAGGGACTCAATCACGTCGAAGCGAGCGGTGGTCACCACATGACGGCCGACCATGCCGGGCTTTGTTTCGGCGACACGGGCGGTCACGATGATGTCGGAAACGGCCACCATTTCTTCGAGTGACATGGGGACCACGTTGGCGGAGGCCATGCGGCCGACCGCAAGCATGAGCATGATGGCAAGGGCCAGCACGGCGCGTCCTGCCGAGGCAGGCCTCGACGGGCGGTCATGACTGAGGGCGTGGCGGGAAAGCATTGTGGGCCTTGGCTCCTTGCTTCTGGAATCGGTAGATGTTGCCGTCAGAGACGGTACCATTGGTCGGGTCATATTCGTGGAACCAGTGCGTGCTCGTGGAGCGGTAGCCGTAGTTCCCCAAGTTGCTGTTGGGCCATCCGAAGGTCGCGTCCGGGCCAACGGAAGCTACTGCCCAGCCGTAGTCGTAAGTCGAGAAAAGCCTGACTTCCTCCGCGTAGTTCCAAGTACCCGTCCCGAAGGGCGATTGGTCCGAGGTAATAAACAGCGCCTTGGGCCTTCCGGGCGAGGAAGCACGGTAGTGCTGAACCAGCAACGGGGATATGTACTCCAACAGGTTGTTGGGTGCCGCAATGCGTTTTTCGAAGATATCGATGGGAAGGGTGGTCAGGTAGGAGACCGGCGTGGTCAGGTAGGCCATGTCCTCCGCCCGCCGCTTTACGTCCGCCACTGCCAATGTTCCACCCGGCGTGCCGAATGGGTTCCGGAGCGGGTAGCGGGCATTGTCCACGAAGTAACTTTCCAGGCCTGTGGCGAGGGTTCGCTGGTCGTTGGCCACGCGGGCCACCTTGGATCGTGTCTGCGCGTTCAGGAAATTGGGGACGGCAATTGCCGAGAGGATGGAGATGATTGCCACCACCACCAAAATCTCGATCAGCGTGAAGCCGGGTGGGCGCCCTGAGCTGCCGTGAGCCCCCATCGTGAGTCTCCGCATTGGTCAAAACCCTCCTGCCACCACTGACTGTCGATCCCGCAACTCCCCCCAGCGGGAAGACGTGCGCCTTGGCGAGGGGTCATATTGCCCGATCGCGAGAACGCACCGAGTAGTCGAAGACAGGGTGGGACCTGCGGGGGCGAGCGTCAAGTGTTCTTGCTGCGAATCGGCACGCAACTCAGCCAAAAGCAGTGCATCAGCACAGTCCCCGGGGAGGCGGCGCCTCGACCGATACAGCCCCCGTCACTGTCTCTGAGGCTAAAGTGCCTGCTACCAAGCCTCTGGTACCAGGGCCTCAGCGCACGTAGTAACCTTCGCGGCGGAGGTCAGAAAGAGTTGTAACCGTTCGCGTACCAAGACCGGGCTGGTCGCGGTTGATCTTGAAGCGGATCGAGGCGCGCGTCTCGTACTCGTACTGCTTGGCGTTGCGCTCGTCCTCGTCGCGTCGCGCCTCGAACGAATTGTTCCTCACGCCGAAGTAAAGGCCCAGGTCCGCATCGTGCAGGTCCCGAAGGATCGTCACGCCGGCCCGCTCCCAGACGTCGTAGCGGGTGTTGAAGGTACCGCCCAGCTGGACGCGGTACTTGGGACCGAACTTGCGCCCGACCACCGGGGTGATGTTGATCTCGTCCTTCTGCTCGTCATAGCGCGCCACTTCGCGCGAGGGACGGTTGACCGGATCTTCCGTCAGGTTGATGTTGGTCGTGGCCGTCAAAGAGGCCCAATAGCGAGCGTGACGCGGGTAGTAACTGGCGCGGACGTAAGGGCCGATCGACTGGGCAACGTACTCGTTCGGGTCGTCCTGGGCGCGGATTTGCCGCTCCGTGTACATGGCGCCGACGTCCATTGCAAAGACATTGCCGGGGTTCTTGTACCCGGTGTTGAACCCGGCGAAGCGCTTCACCTCGTTCGGGAAGAGGTTTTCTTCGTTCTGGAGGTTCTGACCCGCCAGCACCGACGCGTAAATGTTCGGATAGCGCAGGTAGAAGTTCATGCCGCTGCGCAACTCGTGCCGATTCGTCGCGAAGTCGTTGATGTCGGTCCGGGCCTCCACGCGGCCCAGGCGCTCGTAGAACTCGCCGAGGCTGTCGTCGGTGCCCTGACGAATCTTGTACTGGAGATAACCGTCAAGGAAGTCGGTGAAGCGATGGTTCAGCCGCGAGGTGTAGTCGGCGTAGAGGTAATGATTCTCCACGTCCCGGCTATCGATCACCGTCTGACTCTGGCCGAGCATGACTTCGTAGGGAGATAGGAAACGTAATGTGTCTACCTGCCGCGAGCCATCCGCCTGCAACGTCCCGTTGTTGAAGTCCGATTGGGGAATCAACTGCTCCTCGTTGCGGTCGAACACGCTGGCGCCGGCGCCAACGGTATTGGTCCAGGTGGTGCGCCGTCCCAGCCTCGCGCGATGCGTCAAGGACGCGTACACATCCACCCCGTCGATGGTCGTATCGTCGTCCTCATCGCCGGTGTTGAAGCCAGAATCGAGGGCGCGGAAGGCGTTGGCCTCAAAGCGATAGTAGAGCGGCGCGCCGCCCAGATTCAGCAGGCGCGTGCTGTAGCGACCCGACACCCGCTCGGAGGTCTTGCCGTAGCGGTCGCCGGAAATTCCGTGGAAGTCTTTGCCGCTGCGGGTGAACTCCGGGTCCGGGTCAAAGTCTAGGTCGTCAGCGCCCGGCTCCGCATAATCCGTGTAGCGATCGCGTCCCAAGCGGTAGCGCTGGCGCATGTCAATGCGGCCGATTCCGTCGTCATCACGATAGGTGAGCGCGACCTGGGAGCCCTGCTCAAAAAGGCGCCCGCGCCGGAACGAGGCATCGGGCAGGAACCGATCCAGCACGTCCACATACACGTCCGGGTCGCTCGACAAGTCCGCATCGTACTGGAAGAGCAGGCTCTCACCCAGCATCGAGTTGTGCTTGTGGCGATAGGCCCAGCGGTCGGCGTTCTCCTCCACCTCACCCACCACGTCGCGCTGCCGGTCGCGCACGCCGTAGACCTGCAAGTAACCGAGGTGACGACCGTAATCGAACTTGTAGCGATAGGTCGCACCCGCACCCTCGCCGCGCTCGGTCATCACGTCCCCGTAGACATCGAGCAACCCGTGGGTCCGCGTCTCGTAGACCGACGGATTCTGGAAACTCGGGGTCCTCACGCGGTGAATGTAGCGGTAGCCAAGGCGGAAGAACGCGCCCAGATCGGTATCATAGCCGAAGGTGTTGAACCACGGCGAACCTTCCTTGATATTGCGCGAATAAATCGGCAGCCAAAGCGCTGGCACGTCGCGTATATACAACGTCGCGCTCTTCAGGAAGAACCGTTCCTTGCGCACGAGGATCGCCTCGCGCGCCTGAACGTAATACATCGGCTTGGGGAAGGAGTTCGTCGTGAACTTCACCCCCCGGAAGACCGATTCCTGCTCGTTGATCTGGCGGAACGAAGGACCGCGGTCCTCCTCGTTCCAGCCCACGGCAAAGTAAAGGTCACTCGCCTGACCATTGACACCAAAGGCCACGCCCTGCGCCCGGCCAAGGTTGAAGCGTCCGCGCTCCGCCCGGATGTACTCGTTCGGGCCCGTGAACAACACGTTCCCCTCCGCCTGGATGTCCTCCGAGACGAAGTCGATCACCATGCGATCCGCTTCGAGCACGAACTCGTTGTACTCCACACGGGTGCGGCTGCTGGCGTAGGCCACCGTGCCGTCCTTCTCGGTGTAGAAGGACTCCTCCGACGTGATGATGGCCTCGTCGCCGAAGCTGCGCGCCGTGCGCGTCCCGGAGAACGGGCCTTCGGGCGCGGGAGCGGGCGTGGTGGGGAGTGACGGCCCCTCGGAACTCATGAGATTCCCCGATTGCGCCATCGCCATGGAGGCAAACAGCCCCCACGCGGCGACAAACGCCCAGAAACGATACAGGAACCCGAACCGCATAAGGGGGGAATCAATCCTCGAAAGTCAGCGCAACAGAACCGCCAACAGACCGTGGGAAGCCCCCCTAACCGCCGCAAGCAGGAAGTTCCCCTGACCCCCCGCCCTCAGTCGGACTTGCGCGGGCGAAGTTCCAGCGTGAAGGCCGAATGGTTGCTGGCGGCGAAGTCGGGGCGAATCTCGAAGCCGTCCGCGTCCAGGCCACCGCATCCGATAGCCACCGGACGCAGTCCAGAATACCATCCTCTGGGCCATAAGCAATCCGCCCAGCGGAGCACGAAGGGACGAGGAAAGCCCACGCCCGTCAGCCAGCCGACGATCGGATTCTCGTCAGTGAGCGCCGGCTGGTCCTTCAGCCCGCCCGGGCACCGCAGTCACCTCCCCGCACAGATTGGTTGGATGATTATCGCTTGGACGCCATAGAAGCTCCAATAATTCAATTCACGTAGCCCAATTCAAACCCGGATCCAACTCTGGAAAATCGGCAGACACCACAACCTCACATCCGCCAGCACGAAGTTCGGCAACCACAAGAGTTACGATCCGAACAAACCCGTCACGATCAATCTCTCTATATGATTCAATCGTCACCAAATATGGGTATTCAAGAAAAGATCCTGTCGGTGGGACAGGCGGTCTGTCTGGGTTCTTGGATTCAAAATGGTCAATGGGTCTTCCAATCAAATCCAACTTCGACCACAACTCGCCCAATACAACTCCAAGGCAGTTCAGCGAACGAGCTCGATTGATAAATAATATTGCCAGAAAATTCTCCATGTACCAAGCACTCACTTTCGAACTGGGACTTCAGACTCGAAGTCGAGCGAACCACCAACCTCCATATGCTCCGCAGCGGCGTCTCGCAACGTCAACAGGAGCTTATTGCGCGCGCTCTAGGGTTGCTACGCGCCTTGCCATCCTTCCCCCGAGTGCTGGCAGACAGGAACACGGTGCGCCGCCCCTATAGCCCCCTATGCACCACCAAGACGGCAGGCCCGCATCGCAGGCCCCTGTTGAAACAAGAGACTGGGGAAAAAGGCTTTACAGTTACAAGTATCGCCCGATCAGCCGAAATCGAGGGCGAGTAGGTGTCGCGGGCCTGAAACCGCTCGACAAGCGCGGAGATTTTTGCGACCGTCAGCCTACAAATGGGCAACAGCGGATAGATCCGCCATCACCCAGCGAGCAGTATTTTGGCAGTCGATGCCGGCTCTCCAGAGGGGTGTGATCGCTTGAATAGAAACAGAATACGTCTTGCACTTTTGGGGGTTTCGGTTGCACTTCTTGCTTTGGCCGTACTTGTCGCATATCAAGCGACGTCCAGTCCCGGACTCACCGACCTCCTTAAACCGTTCTTGAGACAATCGGACGAGTCCGCAAGAAATGCAGAAATCCGAAGAAGAATCGAAGAAGCCCGTCAAAAGTATCAGCACGGGCCGTATGATGCCTACCTGCTCCCAGTGGAAAAATTCAAGATCATCTTGGCAGACTATCGCGAGAATGAGAATAGTACAGAGAGACAGCCACTTCATTGTAGCTCTGGAATTTCGAAATCCGCTGTTTTCGCCTTTGGCCTAGCGAGCGACTGGTCCGAAGAGGCTGAAAACGAAATCGCCGCGGCATTCACCGCGAGAAACTCCGCATGTGGCGCTCTGCTCAGGGATGCGACCAAAGCCTCATTCGATTTTTACAGAAAGAGGATAGAGACAATACCCGACTCGATCAGAGCGGATTGGCTCGCTCTGAATGTCACCGCAGAGGATTTTGTCATCATCCATGAGATGTGTTCCTGCCGTGGAGAGACTGCGGGGATTACCGCTCCTGAAGAATGGGGACTTTGAGGAAAACATATGCACACGAATGACGACACTCCTCCGTCTGGTGACATTCCGACTACCGATTGCGGCGACTCATGCGACCTCGGCGACAATTACCCGGATGTCTACAAGATTCTCCTTCGCGTTGACGATTGCCATGCGGTCTTCGATGAAAGATGGGATGCTCTTTCTCTCGCGCAAGTACCTGACATTGAAAGGGAGAAGACCGGGAATCAGGATGGGTCAAGTGATCTGAGGTGCCGCGCAGTTTCTGAAACCCCAGCCGAGTTTCAGGCATTGCTCGATCACTTTGCGCAAGCGCTGCTCTCCGACGTGGAGTATTGGCGGGAAATACTAGGTGTCGGCCGTGGCCGCATCGTCCTCATGAATACCGTGGCATCGGTGCATACGGCCTATTATCTCCCCGAGAGTATGAGCCGCGCACTGATAGCCCTACAGGTTCCCTTCCGCGTGGTTGTGATTGTCGATCTGGATGGCATCGACGCCAATTGTGGACCTCCTATTTTGGACGAATGAGTGGAGACGGGGCGAAACGCCTTCACGGCAGAGATCGTGGCGGAGTGCTCGATTTCCAGATAACGCCCTAGCGGCCGAGGCGACGCGCGTCCTCCCCCTCGCCAAAAGCCGCCACCCGACCTGACGCCATGCAATCCCCACGAGGGATCAGGACAAAGCACTTGCGGGGTGGTCCTCCGGTGATGGGCAATCGTGGCGATCCTTCACCTGATTTTGGGGAGAGAAGTCTGTCATGCGCGTTTGTGTCCCTGCCCTGCTTCTGTTGGTCTCGTTGGCCGCCGCCGAGCCGACCCACCTGATCGGCATCCATGACGACTCGCCACGGCCGAGCGAGTTCCTCGCCCGGGCTCCCGGCGGGGCAGCCTGGATCACGGCGACGGAGGCTCTCGGCGCCGATCCGGGCAATACGTCGGGCAAGGCCTACGACACGAGCGGTGGCCAGGCGATCATCGCACGGTTGAACTATGGCTATAACCCCGACGGCACCCTTCCCCCCAAGAACCAGTATCCGCAGTTCGCCCAGCGCGTGGCCAACTTCGTCGCCGGTTCCACGGGGAGCCATCGCTGGGTCATCGGCAACGAGACGAATCTTTCCGCCGAGTGGCCCGCGGGCGAGTCGATCCTTCCGCCCGACTATGCGGAGTGCTACGTCCAGTGCTACCATGCCATCAAGGCGATCCCCGGCAAGGGACCGGACCAGGAAGTGCTGGTGCAGGCGCTTGCTCCCTGGGCAGGGCCTTATGCGGGGCAGGACCTGAACTGGGTCGACTACTATCACCTGATGGTCGACGAGATCACGGCCCGCGGCGTCACGCCCGATGGCTTTGCCCTGCACATCAACACGCGCGGCTATGGCGCCGCCGACCGGCAGCCGCTCCCCATCGAGGCGGGAGGCCTGACGCTCGACTTCTCGTGGCTCGTCTATCGCGACTGGATCCAGTTCGGCATCCCGAGGGCCTTGTGGGACAAGCCGCTCTATGCCACCGAGTGCAACGGCCTCAACTACTGGGACGGCTCCGGCCCTGCTCCCGATCTGGCAAATCCGGCTTATGTGCCGGGGTGGACGCAGGCTGTCTATACAGACATCAACGCCTGGAACCAGGATGCAGCCCTTTACGGGATGCCTGTCTATCGATCTATCAATCTATACAGATGGGAATCGGACCTTTGGTCCATCAACCAGAGTAGCCAGAAGGCCCAGATATTGTCCGACATCGAGGCCACCGGAGCCCTTGGTTTCACGGCCCCGCAGACAGGCGGAATACGCACGACCCTCGCCACTCCCGGAGGCGCTCCTTTTTCGGGAACAATCATCGCGAGCGCCTCTTCCGACGCCAGCCAGGACCCGGCGCCGCAGACGGACTTCGAACCGATCCGTGCCGTTGACGGCAACAGCGGCACCTGGTGGGCAAGCCGCGACAATGGGCCTTCCGCTGCCCATTGGCTGATGCTCGACCTCCAGTCAGTGCAGGGCCTTTCCGGTTTGGTGGTCCGCCACAGCTCCACCGAAAACCGGCGGACTCGCGGATTCCTGCTGGAAGTGGCGGACGCGCCCTCGGACCCTTGGCGAATCGTCACGATGGTGCGTGTCGGATTACCCGGACAGACCGTGCCGGAGGTGACCTCGCTTTCCTTCAGCGATGTGCTTGAGACTCGGTATATACGTCTATACGTAAACGATGGATCGAACGTGACCTCCAGTCACCGGGCACGCATCGTGGAAGTCACGCCGTATGTCGGTGCCGCCTCCGTTGTCTATACACCGATCGATGTCGATAACATGGGCGCCGACCCGATCGAGCCGTGGCGGGTTCACTCGACCAGCACCGCAATTCGTCGCGAGCCCGTCATCAGCGCCGCAGTGATGAGCACGCTGTCACAAGGGAATACCATCCCCGGCGTTCCGGTCCTCGTGCCGAGCACCAACGAGGAGTGGCTTCAAGTGGACCAGGGCGGGGAGGAAGGGTTCCTCACGCTGACGGAAGCGCACCGCGTCCATCCCGCGAACCGCGTGACGGCGGGCACCGGGATTCCCATCGGCAAGGAACGCGTGAACCGCTGGTGGGGATCGCCGGAGACCTACGTCCCGCCGGACCTGCAAACCATCCCGTCCCGCTACACGGTGCAGAGCGCGTCGCTCCGCGCCGAGGCGGCCCAGTCGCTGATGCGGATGCTCGACGCGGCGCTGGTGGATGGGGTCGACATTCGCGCCGGTTCGTCGTACCGGTCCTGGACATCGCAACGCACCATCTATGGGAATGCGGTGGCCGCCGACGGCCGCAACCAACGATACAGCGCCCCGCCGGGACACAGCGAACACCAGCTAGGCACCACGGTGGATTTCAGCGATCCGTCACAGGCCCACTACCTGGTCCAGAGCTTCGTCGACACCCCCCAGTACGCCTGGATGGCGGCCAACGCCTGGCGCTACGGGTGGCGCCAGTCTTACCGGCCCGACACGGAGAGCGTCACAGGCTACATCGAGGAGCCCTGGCACTGGCGCTACATCGGCCCACCCTCGACGTTCTTCATCCTGAGCAGCCACGAAGCCGACCCACCGGGAACCGGCTGCGACTGCGTGACCGAATGCCTCCGCCAAGACGACGGCTGGATGATGTATGCGGCGGTGAGGTGAGGAGGGGAGTACTGGACGACACAGGTAGAGCCCCCAGTAGATGCTTGGAAGGCAGCTGGGAGGGTGGGCAGAATCAGACGTCCCAGGCGCCCAGGGAGGGGTGTCCCAGAAGAGAGCGTGAGGGGAGCGTGTCTGCCTCAGCGCAGCACCTTTCATGTGAACGGTCGGAGAGCCACAGACCTACGTAAGTTTCGGATCGTAAGCCCCTTCGCTCAGCGACACAAGTCGGCTCTCCAGACCTCTATCAGTTGAGAAATTTTAGAGGCAAAGTCCGATAGGATATCATAGCAAGAAAGCACCTCATTGTAGGACAGACTCGGATTCTGATCTTCGTGTAGAATTAGGTTCCTCTTGTTTACCATCGAGTCGAAACGCCCCTTAAAATCAATCGGGACCTCAAGAACAGCCCCCGAAAGAGGATCGGTTTGACTTGTTGTTATTTTGACTAGATCGAAAATGGGGGAGATCCCAGCACGCGAGAATGTTTTATGCATCTCACTGGAGCCATGCTTGCCATAACTGAAGCGACAATCAGCTTCCTCAATTCTGGGGATACCCGTTTCGGAAAGCAATGCAGATGCCTGCTCAAGCGCGGCAATTGCTTTGGCATCCAGACTTCTGATTGAACGAACCGCATTATCATTGAGGCAGCTTGCGATCAGATGCTTTCTCAATTCCATTGGCACAGACCGAGAAGGCAATGACATTTGACCAAGCGCCGCCACGTGCTCTGCGAGGATCATCTCAACGAACCACTCGAACTTGGCCATCAGGAGAATGTGAGACATCTTGAGGTATAAGGAATGGAGTTCAGGCGTAGACTCACTCTCTTGAGCCCGTCTCAAGCAGGATTCAACCTCCTGCAATCTCACTCGAAAATCGTCGAGCACTCCCATCATGAAACCTCTGAAGACTCAAGTTCTTTGAGCCAAATGGATAGGCGCTTGTTGATACGCGTCTTGTCGGAGGTGCCGTACAAGATGGCGGCTTGAAAATCGAGATCCGAGGCACAGAGTCGAGCGAAGGCCTTGATGATAGAGCTCCTCTTTTCGACTACGGTATCCTTTGAAACATTGGCAAAACCTATCATTTGGACGTCAAAAAGAGCTCGATTCGGACGCTCATCCAGAGGGCGACCGTTCTCTGTAACCCTTCTAAAACTGCTCGCTCCAAATACCAAGTAAACTTTCTCAATTGTATCGACAAAATGACCTTGAAAACTAGAGAGTTGCTCATCTGTAGGATTTTGGTAAAATCGCATGAACGTATTCAGAAACGTCTTCATCTTATTGGGGTACTGGCGAAGCGCCAATACAGATCTGTCGAAGTCAGCTTCGAGTGCGAGGAATCGGAGGACCAATTCCTCGTCACGCATCCTTTGGTCTGGCTCTACATGCCCTAAGCATCTCAAGAAATTGGGAACTTGGGCAAGGCTTTTGATCTTTTCGTTAAGCCGACCCCGATAAATGCAGTTCCGGAGTTCTTGTTCCGTTAGCTTGACGGCACCCTGATTTAATCGCTGAAAGATATCATATTTAATTTCCGGGTGCGATTCTTTTTGGATCAGGATGACACGGAGGTTGCCCGCCTTCAAAATTCTTTTTGCCGTAGGATTGAGCTGGTCTATATCCACGCGATTAAGTTCCTTGAAAACCTCTAGCCCAGTTAGCTTGAACTTCTTCTTAAAGAATCTTGAGAGGCTATTCAAACGCTGCAGTCCGTCAACCACTATCCATCGCCCTTCCGAATCCTCATGGACGTATATCACTGGGATTGGAATGTTGAGGAGAATTGACTCAACGAGAAGGCTAGCCTTCTTGTTGTCCCATACGTAGTGCCTTTGGTAGTCTGGCTCAAGAATCAAAGAGCCGTCATCAATCATTGAGATCAGATCAGAGACTGATTTGTCATAGGGCTGCGTGCGCAAAGTTCGCTGCTCTTTGGGGATATCTTGCGACTCCTGCTCTTCCTCCCCGGAGTAGTCAGAGAAATCCTCTCCACCGTCGGCATTCAACTTAATGCTGGGAAGATCAATTCCGTGACTGGTTACCAGCCACTTCAGCGCGTCTGATGGTGATCGAAAAGTATCCTCAGGCTTGGGGATATTGGAATTCCGCGGACGCCCTCTCCCTTGGCCCTCTCGTATGGAGGAGATCCGATATTGAGTCTCCCCCGACGAATCCTCAACCTGCTCGATGTCGACAAATACTCGTCTGGAGGCGCTTACATTGGTCATGACGGATCTCTTTGGTGTATGGCTTGGCAGGCAATTGTGTCGCCTCCCTGCATGGGCTAAGGAGCGGCCGATGGAGCTTGGGCGACTTTTGAAACTTGCCGCCCTCAGCGTAGAGTTCAGGATTGCACGCCATTGGCTGCAATGTCAATCAGGACACTTCTTCTCTCAGTGGAATGCTTTCCGGATGACCGCCCAAGAGAAGCCTCATTCACGACCACTCCAGCCTCCTCCCTCCAAACCTCTGATTGTAGATTGTTTATATCAATCATGCCGGGTAAAAAGTCTTCACTCCATCGGCGGTTTTCGATTGCCGGAATCGGGGACGGGGGGCATCTCCAAGCAGCCCCCCGATTCCCCTTTCCGTGAGGTGAGATACAGTATGCGCATTTCGTTACTTGGGGCACCGACTGTGTTGGCCGCGGCTCTCTTGAGCTTCGCCACGCCCGCCAGTGCCCAGCTCTTGAATGGAGCCAATTGGTTCGAACGCGAAGTGGGCGATGGCGTTGTTTGGCGCTATTACCACTTCGACAACCTGTTTTCCGCCAAGCAGAGCGTTTCCTAGATGGTGGTGGATTTGACCAAGCCGGGCGTCGACCTGAAGGTCAATTATCGCGTGGGGGCGGTCGGCCCGAGCCCGCCGGCAACCTTCCCTCGCGCGGCGACCAGTGTCCTTGCTTCGGAGATCACCGGCGCCAGGGCGGCGATCAACGGCACGTACTTCAACACGGCGTCCTACGATTCCGGGAACCCCACGGCGACGTGGGGTGGCGGCACGACTTACCTGAAGGTGGACAACTCGGTGGTTCACACGTTCGATGGAACAAATGTGAACACGACCGGAATGGCGCTGCTGTTCAACAGCGTGTCGGATGTGGCGATTACTCGCCGCCCCGGCGGCGGTTGGGCCGGTGTTGCGGGAAGCTGGGGCAACATGATGGCGTGCGGTCCCGTGCTGCTTGAGGGGGGCGTGGTGGAGGGCTACGATGTCTCGAACACGCACGCGACGGCGCGGCATCCGCGTTCGGCGGTGGGCGTGACGGCGGACGACAAGCTGATCCTCCTGACCGTGGACGGGCGTACCGACCAGGCGGCGGGCATGTCCTGCACGGAGCTGGCCCAGGTCATCAAGGAGCTGGGGGCGGTGGACGCCATCAACTTCGACGGTGGCGGCTCGACGACCCTTTGGGCGAACGGCGAGCCTTACAGCGGCGTGGTGAACTTCCCCTCGGACAATAGCGCCTACGACCACCTGGGTCAGCGGAGCGCCGCCAACGCACTGGTGGTGGTGGCGAATGCACCGGCCACGGCCGACTGGGACGGGCGTGTGGTGTCGGTCAGCGATCCGGGACTGCTTCGCTCTGGCGACACGTTCACGGTGACGGCCAGCTACACGAACATCGGCACGCAGACCTGGACTCCCTCAACGGTGAAGCTGGTGCCGAGCCGCTCGATCGGGCGCTCGTCCTCATTCATCCCAAGCGGGTCCGAGTCGACCTTTGCGGTGATGAGCCCGGCAAGCGTGGCCACGGGGCAGACGGCCACGTTCACCATGTCGTTCACGGCGCCCTCGGTTGCGGTGGACACGCTCTATACGGAGCACTTCGCCCTCGAGCACACGACGAACGGGTACTTCGGTCCGGCCGACGACGAGGTGCAGTTCGCGACGACGGTGCGTCCGCCGCTCTCCGGCGCTCCGCCGACCACGATCGTGCAGGGGGGTGGCTCTGGCGCCAACAACCAGTGGTACCAGGAACCGAGCGGTACCTGGGCGAACTCGACCGTGGCCTTCACGGCACCGGGCGTTGCCGATCCGGGATCGCAGCGCTACGTGAGCGCCAGCGCCACCGGGCGTCAGGCGTCGTTCAGCCCGGTGTTCGACGTGGCCGGGCGTTACACGGTGGAGGTCGCCTTCCCCTCCAGCTCCAACAG
The DNA here is from genome assembly GCA_016125005.1 of bacterium. Taxonomy (GTDB): domain Bacteria; phylum Sumerlaeota; class Sumerlaeia; order SLMS01; family SLMS01; genus WGMQ01. The sequence goes on from WGMQ01000003.1 coordinate 118,022, forward strand.
CGTGACGGTCCAGTACGCGGTGAGCCACTTGGGCGGGACCAGCACCTTCAACATCAACCAGAACTCCTCCGCAGCGCTGACGAACCAGTGGAACCTTCTGGGCGAGTTCGAGTTCGGCACGGGGACTTCGGGCAGCTTCGGAGTCCACTCCATCACGGTCGGTAACCCCTCCACGACGGGGAACCGGTTCTACTCGGGCGCGATCCGCCTCGACTATGTGGGACCGCTTTCCGAAGTGGACGAGTGGATGGTCTATCACTAAGCAGCAGATCGGCGGGGAGGATCGGCGTTGCCGGTCCTCCCCGCCTCCTGTTCTCCGCCTACACTCCTTTTCCCTTTCCTCCGGGGCGGTCGGTCAGCACCCTCCCGCCGCATCGATCTTTACCACCGCGCAGGAGTGTCGCCACGATGGCTGAGCAGTTCATCTTTCACATGATTGGCCTCAACAAATACTACGGCCAGAAGCATGTCCTCAAGGACATCTACCTTTCCTTCTATCCGGGAGCCAAGATCGGCATCGTCGGCGAGAACGGCTCGGGCAAGTCCACGGTCCTGCGCATCATGGCGGGACTCGACGACGCCTTTCAGGGGAAGGCCGACCTGACCCGCGGCTTCACGCGTGGCTATGTGCCGCAGGAGCCGAAGCTGGACGAGTCCCTCTCGGTGAAGGGGAACCTGGAGCTGGCCTTTGGCGAGATCAAGGCGCTCATGACCGAGTATGACGACCTGACCATCAAGATGGGCGAGTCGCTTCCCGATGACGAGATGGACAAGGTGATGGCCCGCTTTGGCGAGCTTCAGGACAAGCTGGATGCCTGCGATGCGTGGAACCTGGATACGCAGCTCCGCAGGGCCTCGGAAGCCATGTGCCTTCCCGACGACGACCGCGACGTGACCTCCCTGTCCGGTGGCGAGAAGCGCCGCGTGGCGCTCTGCCGCGCACTGCTCGAAAAGCCCGACCTGCTCCTGCTCGACGAACCGACCAACCACCTGGACGCCGAGTCGATCGACTGGCTGGAAGCGCAGCTGCGCGACTACCCGGGGACGGTGATCGTGGTGACCCACGACCGTTACTTCCTCGACAACATCACCAAGTGGATCCTGGAGCTGGAAGGCGGCCACGGCATCCCGTTCGAGGGGAATTATTCAAGCTGGCTGGCACAGAAGCTGGAGAAGCTGGCGGGGGACGAGAAGAAGGATTCGCCCCGTCGCAAGGCCCTCGAGCGCGAGTTGGGCTGGATCAAGATGAGCTCCACGCAGCGCCACGCGTTGCAGCAGACCCGTCTGGCCGAGTACGAGCGCCTAGTGGCGAGGGAATCCCAGGCGGGCGAAGGCGACAACACGACCATCTCCATCGCCCCCGGTCCGCACCTTGGCGATCAGGTGATCGAGTTCAACGGCGTGTCGAAGGGCTATGACGGCGACACGTTGATCAAGGACCTGACCTTCTCCCTGCCGCGCGCCGGCGTGGTGGGCGTCGTCGGCCCCAACGGCGCGGGCAAGACGACCCTCTTCAAGATGATCATCGGCGCCGAGAAGCCGGACAGTGGCTCGGTGAAGGTCGGCAGCACGGTGAAGCTGAGCTACGTCGATCAGGACCGCGCCTCCTTCGTCGGCGCCAAGTCCATCGTCGAGGAAATCGGCGAGGGGAACGAGGACGTGCAGATTGGCAAGCGGTCGGTGCCGGTGCGCCAGTACCTATCGCGCTTCGGGTTCAAGGGTGACTCGCAGCAGAAGCCCGTGAGCCAGTTTTCCGGCGGCGAGCGCAACCGCGCCCACCTGGCCAAGTTGCTCAAGGACGGCGGCAACGTGCTGCTGCTCGACGAACCGACCAACGACTTGGACGTGAACACGCTCCGCCTGCTCGAGGAAGCCATCAACAGCTTCTCCGGCTGCGCGCTGGTGATCTCCCACGACCGATTCTTCCTGAACCGCATTTGTACCCACCTGCTGGTCTTTGAAGGCGATGGCAAGGTGCGCTGGTTCGAGGGGAACTACGAGGAGTACGAAGCCTGGCGTGTGAAGGAGCTGGGCTCCAAGCTGTTCGAAAACCGCCGCGCCAAATACCGCAAGGTGGTGAAGTAACCGGAAACTACGGTGGATTCGCGGGTCACGGATGTCATGTCCGTGACCCGAATCCAGCGGTCAACGTCTCTCGACATGGGTGGAGATGACACGGTGACGCTTTATTGGACCGTGTAAGGGTTTTCCGCAATCTTCGCTTGTCAAGGTGTGTAACTCAGCAGCCATTATCTCCGCCGAGTCTCGCCCCACGACCCGTGTCCATCGTCTCTACGGAGTTTGGTTACTGCATGAGTTTCCCCGAGCAGGTCAATTCGGAGAACTTCCGCTACGAGCCCTTCCAACGCCCCGAAGACCTGCGGCGCCGGGATACCGGAATCGACATCATCACCATTCCCGAGCCGGGCAATGGTCTCTACGTGTCGGGGTTTGCGTGCTCGCCGCGGGCCATCGAGGCGGCTCTGCGCCTGCGCTATAAGATCTTCAACGAGGAACTGGGCGAGGGCCTGCACACGTCGCGCGAGACGGGCCTCGATCGTGACGAGTTCGACAACCAGATGGATCACATCGTCCTGGTGGAGCGCGGCACCGGCGCGGTCGTTGGAACTTACCGCATCCAGACAGTCGCCCACGCACTTTCTCATGAGGGGATCTACTCGGGACGCGAGTATGACCTTAAGCCGCTTGAGGCGTTCTTCCCCGAGATGGTCGAGACGGGACGCGCCTGCATCTCGAAAGACCACCGCAACTACCCCGCCGTCATCACGATGTGGAAGGCGATTTCTGTCTACATGAGCGCCTACCGCCAGCGTTACCTCTTCGGCTGCTGTTCGCTCACATCGCTGGATCCGCTCGATGGCTGGCGCGCGCTCAAGACACTGCGCGGCATGAAAGCTGTCCATCCATCGATCTCGGCGGATCCCATGGCCGGGTTTTCCTGCGGTGATGCGTCGATGGAATACAACCCGTCCATCACGCCGCTCGCCAAGATCCCCAAGCTTTTCAGCGCCTACCTGCGCCTCGGCACGCAGGTCGTCTCGAAGCCGGCTATTGACCGCGAGTTCGGCACCGTCGACTTCCTGATGTTCCTCGACGCGCCCTCGGTCAGTTTCTCCCAAATCATGATGCGCTAGGAAAGGGCGGCGCGTGACAGGTCGCCTAAAGTCCAACCCGCTCCTTGCCGGTACCCGCGCGGTGCTCCTGATCATCTGCACGATCTGGAACCTGATCGCGCTGTTCACACGACAGGCGCTCGGCGGCCCCGCGCGGCGCCGCCGCATTGCGCTGGAGCAGGGCCGCCGCTGGGCCACGACGATGACCAAGATCCTCGGCGTTCGTTGGCACACCACGGGCCCCACTCCTCCGCCGGTCAGCCTCTTGGCGCCGAACCACCTGGGCTATGGCGACATCCTCCCCATGATGGCCGCAACACCGTGCATGGTGATGACGCGGACCGAGATCACCACCTGGCCCTTCATCGGGTTTGTGGTGCGCGCCGCGGACATTCCCGTCATTCAGCGCAAGCAAAGCCGCGACCTGAAGGTAGTCGCCGAACTCGTGGCCGAGCGCCTCAGGGCGGGCTTTCCGCTCTGCGTCTTCCTGGAGGGCACCTCCACCGGCGGCGACCGCGTGCTCCCCTTCCGCGCCCCGGTAGTGCAGGGCGTCGTCGAATCGGGCCAGCCCATCGTGCCGGTAGGACTTCGCTGGTCGGGTCCCGAGGGACTCCTCCTCGCCGAGGACGTGGCCTACTGGAAGGACCACGAGTTCCTCCCCCACCTGTGGCGCTTCCTCGGACTGCGGGGACTCACCTTGGAGATCCGCTTCGGCGACCCCATTCCCACCGCCGGGAGTGATCGCAAGGCGGTGCTACGCCAGAGCCGCGACGCCGTCTGCGCCCTGTCGGGCCTTCCGCCCATGGACGCTCCCGACCTGAGCTGGGAAAAGAATCCCGTCGAGACTTCCACAAGCCATTCATAATCAATAATCCACGACTTCACACCTCCGCTTTTCTAGCAGCCACACCTATCAAACTACAAAAACCATGGATTTTATCATTGACTCCGCGGCGGAAAACCCGACTATTCCAATCGTTTTGATCGACACCCAACCGACCAGAGCCGCCAGAGAGCCAGTCCCATGCGCTGTTGCCACTGATTCCAAGTCGTCGCCCAATCAAACTACAAAAACCATCGACTTTATCGCACAAGGAGCATTCCCATGACTCGTCGTTCTGCTTTCACGCTCATCGAGCTTCTCATCGTGGTCGCCATCATCGCGATCCTGGCGGCCATCGCCGTCCCCAACTTCCTCGAAGCCCAGACCCGCGCGAAGGTCAGCCGCGTGAAGTCCGACCATCGGGCCATCGCCACCGCGTTCGAGGCCTATCACGTGGACAACAACGCCTACCCTCCGCAGGGTCCGGTCACGTTGAGCGCCTACCCCTGGATTGGCGACGAAACCCGCGTCTATGGCGGTGACGGACCGCTCCATGCGGTGGGCAACCCTCCGCCGGCCTGGCACGCCTCGACGCCGATTGCCTACCTGTCGTCCACCTCGGCTGTGTTCGCGGATCCATTCTTCCGAAATTTCGGCGTCAACGGGACGAATATCGTGAACGATACCCGGTACTATAACTACTCGGGCGACTACTACAAGGGGCGCACTTACCGGGCGTCGTCCGACGGCAGCATCAGTCAGTTCGAGGCCACGTCACGCCTGCTGCAGCAAGTCGGTGGCTGGCACCTGCGCAGCCGCGGCCCGGACGGAGATTACGAGCCCCGTTCCAATGGATGGTCGGACTTCATCCTGTATCGCGGCCAGAGCAACCAGGGTACCTCGGGCAACGGCGGCATCAATGCGGTCTACGACCCGACGAACGGCACGGTCAGCGACGGCGATATCGCCCGTTTCGGCAAGGGTGTGAACCCAGGTCTGAAGTAAGGCGGAGTCTTTATGGAGTCGTCCCGTCCATGGGGGACACCTGTCACAACAAGGGTCACGGACGGCTCAAGGTGCGGGGCGCTGGGAACAGCGCCCCGTTCGCCTTTTAGATGTAGAACATGTTGCCGTCTTTGGCGCGGCGCTGCTCGTCGGTACGGTCGAGCACGTCCTGAAGTGTCGTTCCGTCCAGCACGTCGGAGATGGCGTCACGCGCATCCTTCATGACCAGGCGGATGCCACAGGTCGCCGGATCGGGACAGTCATCGCACATGACGGGTGCGGTCAGGCTGGCACAGCGCAATGGCGCCAATGGTCCATCGATGGTGCGGACAATGCCGCCAACGGGGATTTTCTCGGGATCCATGGCGAGCACATAGCCGCCACCGCGCCCCTTCTTGCTGTCGAGGTATCCGGCATTCTTCAGTTCAAGCAGGATCAACTCGAGGAACTTCTTGGGGAGCGCTTCCGCCTCGGCGATTTCGCTGATCAAGCGCGGCCCGCGGCGGTGATGCCGGGCGAGGTGCAGCATGGCGGTGAGGGCATACTTGGCTTTGCGAGAGAGCATCGGTCTTTCCCGGGCCGGATTGTGGGGCAGGAAATCACGAGGCAAGCGGCGGGACAAGGACAGTTGAGGATGCAGCGCTAAGCGGCGGGAAAGGGAGTCTCACCACTGGGACACGGAGGCACGGGGAAAGGCGCACTGTCACCCATGTACCCGGATCATACCTTCGTCTTGGTCGCCCCGACCCGCCGCTTCATCGCCGTTTCCCGTTGGCCCGCTTGGTGCTCGCTCGGGTTCAATCATGACAGCCCGGTTGGGCAGGAGGTCAGTCGTGTTGGCAAGTCGTTCCGGTTGGTTGTTGATGGGAGTCGCGCTCTTGTGCGTCGGCTGCGATGAGCAGCAGGTGCTTTACCGAACCCAGTCCAAGGAGCAGATTCCTCCCGTTCCGGAAGGGGTGGAAAGCGCCGTCTCGGCGGCTCCGGCGGCGACAATACCGACGCAACCCGCTCCGGTTGCGACCTCTCTTCCGAGCCCCAAGGCCACCAGTTGGGATCCGATTGTGGCCACCGAGCCGTTGACGCCCTCCACGTTCCAGTCGGTTCGCGTCGAGCTGCCGACGCGCTACGAACTCTCCGACAGGCAGATGCCGATGCGCCTCGGCACTTGGGCGATTCCGGGAAGCGGGGGCTCCGAGGCAGGCGAGTTGGTGCTCTACTACTTCGGCGCCGGACAGGGCGGCGGTGTGGAGGAGAACGTGAAACGCTGGGTCGGCCAGTTCCGCGGTGCCTCGTCCGGTGAGAGCCCGCTGGTGCGGTTTGAGAGCGGTTCGCGCGACAACCTAACCATCACGCGGGCCACCATCGAGGGCACTTGGTCGGCACCGGCCATGGGGCCGGGCGCTCCCGCGCAGCCTGCGCGTCCCGAATACGCCCTGGACGCACTCATCGTCGAGGGCGGCCCCGGCGGCACGCTGTTCTTCCGCTTCACGGGTCCCGTGGCGCTGATTCGGAACGAGGACGCGGCGATCCGTGCTGTCGCCGGTTCGATGACCGTCGCCGCACCGTGACCTCAAGGGGCCGCGGCGTGACGCTCGCGAGCCCGACGCAGGTTCTCGGCAATTTCCTCATCGTCTGGGGCGAGCCTTGCCGCTCGCTCCAGCACGTTGATGCCCAGCTCGGGCTTCCCCTGCATGAGACGCAAAATCCCGAGTCCATGCAGCGCGTCCACATTGTCCGGATCAACCTGCACGGCGAGACCGTATAGACGGAGCGCATCGGGCCAACGCTTGTCCGATTCCGCGTTGCCCGCCGCATAGGCCAGTTGCTTGGCCCGCGCCACGGGGTCCGACTCGTCGGCGTATTCGAGTTCATAGGCAGAAGCCAGCAGTGCCGGATCGCGCTGAAGCATGGACAGTCGCCGAAGGGCCTCGTGTCGGACACGTTCCTCTGCAATGGGAGTGGCGTGGGCGCGCTCCAGGCGACGGATCGCCTCCGCCTGGCGACCGAGAGCAGGCAGTCGTTCCGCCATGACCACCAACCCGTTGAAATCGGCGGGATAGACAGCAAGCGCCTTCTCCGCCAGGTGGACCGCCCGCTCGATCTCGCCCCGCTCGTGCGCCTTGAAGGCCAGCAGGCCGTAGGCGACGGCGAGACCCTTCGTGGGGATTTCGATCTTGTCGAGGGCCGCCAGCGCCTCGTCCTCGAACCCATTGTCGATCAGGGGAAGCGCAGCCAACGCACGGTTGGGGGGCGTTGTGTCGTCGTAGGAAAGCATCTGCCGGGCGGCGGCAACGGCGGCCTCCGGGTCCTTCATCGCGTCGGCAATCGTGTAGCGCATGTAGGCCGCATCGGAGGGCTTCTTGATGCGATCGACAAGGGCAAGTGCCTCCGTGAAACGTCCCAGCTTGGCGAGGCGAGCGGACTCATTGACGAGGGCCAGCGGGTCCATTTGCGATTGGGCGGAGGAGGCATAGTCCTCCACGCGGGCCGCGCCGCCAGAATCGGCGCCGACCTGCGCCGCACGGCGATAGAGCTTTGCCCGATAGGAATCGGGATAGGTCTCGTAGGCGCGATCCCATAACGCCGTGGAGGAGGACCACCATTCCTGGGCGCGGATGCTCATCACCGAGGCACCGAGCACCAAGATCAGCGCGACCGCCGCTGCCATCGGGGCGGAGGCACGCATTCGCGCGAAGAGCGACCCCATACCCGCCAGGGCCGGGAGCAGCAGCAGCGTCGGGACGTAGGAGTAGCGGTCCGCCGCGAACGCCGATCCAAAGGTGACGATGCCGCTCACGGGCCCAAGGCATACCGCCGAGGCGAGCAGCGCAAAGGAGACCGCAGGGGCCCGCTTCCAGCACGCCACCACCGTCGCCAGTCCTGCCACGCAGAAGAGCACGCCCGCGATGGCCCAGGGAGCCTTGGCCGATGGATAGAACTCCAGCGCGTAGAGCGGCGAAAGCCCCGTGGGGACCAGCGTCTTCATGGTGTAGAACAGTGGGGCGAAGCTGGCGATGGCGAGACGGACTTTCAGCGGCACATCGGGTACGATGGCTCCTGCCTGGGACATCTTGTTCAGCACCGCAAAGACGACGGCGATGACGAGTCCCACACCGATTGCCGCAAGGCGTGGTGCGCTGAAGCGCTGTCTATACACAAGCTCGTGCAGCAACCAGATGAGCGGGATGCTGACCGCCATCGCCTTGGATAGCGACGCGATCAGCAGTGCCAGCAGCGCCACCCCCAACCAGCGCAGCGATCCCAGGTCCGCCCGCGTCCAGGCGTACAGCGACAGCATGTAGAAGACCCCGCAAAGCACGTCCTTGCGCTCGCTGATCCAGACGACGCTTTCCACGCGCAGGGGATGTGCCGCGAAGAGCAGCAGGGCGAAGAACGCCACCCAGCCCTGCACGCCCAGACGCCGCAGCCACGCGAACGACACCACCAGGACGAGCGAGTGAAGCGCGATGTTCGGCAGCCGGAACCCCATCGGGCTATATCCCCAGAGGTGCACATCGATCATGTAGCTGAGCATCGTCAGCGGATGATAGTTGACGAAATAGGAGTGGAGGAAGATGCCCTTCACGTTGGCCCAGCTCAGGTTGAGCAGCCATCCGCAGCGCATGATGTACTCCTGATCGTCCCAATTGAGCAGGGGATGCGTGAAGGACCAGGAATAGAGCACGAAAGGGAAAAGGAACAGGACCGGCATGAACAATAGCCAGTCGCGCCGGTCGGCAGCGGGTGGTGACGAGGTGGGATCGTTGGTGGCGGTCAAGCTGGCGTCGCCCCGCAGGAGATGGCCCGCACCTTGGGCGGAGGCGCGGGGAGTGGCAATCGCCGTTTCCAGGAAATCCTAAAGATCACTCAGGAGAGGCATAACGGCTCGCAGCCGAGGCGGCCAAGGGGGTGGGCGAGAGAGTGTATTCAACATACATGACCGAGCCCACCGACCGCAGGCCAACGAAGGATCCGGACCTTTGGGACCTCCTGTCGCCGTTTCGGGCGGGCGAACTTTTCCCTTCACGCGCGGCGCCACGTCCGCCTAGCGTCTGCGTCCGTCCGTCGAAAGACGGAACGAGCATCCCCCGCAGCCAGCGGGCAGAACGGCAGCCGTCACGAAATGACCACCGAAAACGAACTCAAGCCCCACGTAACCCTCGATACCATCGTGTCCCTTTGCAAGCGCCGCGGCATCATCTTCCCCGGCTCGGAAATCTATGAGGGTCTCCAGGGTACCTACGACTACGGTCCCATCGGCGCCGAACTGAAGAAGAACGTCAAGAACCTGTGGTGGAAGTCGATGATCTATGACCGCGACGACGTCGAGGGCATCGACTGCGCGATCCTCATGAACCCCAAGGTTTGGAAGGCCTCGGGCCACGTCGACACCTTCAGCGATCCGCTGGCGGACTCGATGGGCCCCTCCCGCAAGCGCTACCGCGCCGACCACGTCGAGCCGATCGAATGCACCGCCTTCGAAGTGATCGACGTCACCGACGAGGGCTCGGAGAAGCGCATCGAGGGGGCCAAGATCTGGGCACCCTCCAAGAAGAAGGCGAAGGAGTTCTACCAGACCTGGTGGGAGAAGCATCTGGGCCTGGCGGGGCGCCGCGTGAAGCTGGAGGAAGTCGCCGGTTCGACGCGGGTGGGGCGTTTCTCTCCCGACGACGGTGGCGAGTTGGGCGAGCCGCGCGCCTTCAACCTCATGCTGAGCACGCACTGCGGCCCCGTGGCCGACAGCGCCGCGAAGGTGTACCTGCGCCCGGAAACGGCTCAGGGCATGTTCGTCAATTACAGCAACGTCCAGACCTCGATGCGTCGCAAGCTCCCCTTCGGCATCGCCCAGATGGGCCGCAGCTTCCGCAACGAGATCACCCCGAAGAACTTCATCTTCCGCACGCGCGAGTTCGAGCAGATGGAGATGGAATTCTTCTGTAAGCCCGGCCACCTATGCAAGGAGGGCGAGCTGACCGACGACCAGTGGCATGAGCACTGGGTCGAGTACCGCACCAACTTCTACGTCAAGTACGGTATCAGGCGCGACCACCTTCGCTTCCACTACCAGACGAAGGAAGAACTGGCCCACTATTCGAAGGCCTGCTGCGACATCGAGTTCCTCTTCCCGCTCGGCTGGCAGGAGCTGGAGGGCATCGCCAACCGCACGGACTACGACCTGCGGATGCACATGGAGCACAGCGGCAAGGACCTGAAGTACTTCGACCAGGAACTGAACACGCACTATGTTCCCTACGTGATCGAACCCGCCGCCGGCGTGGATCGCGCCGTGCTCGCGTTCCTCACCGACGCCTACCTGGAAGAACAGGTGAAGGAGGACAAGCGCGTGGTGCTGAAGCTGCACCCGGAGCTGGCCCCCATCAAGGCGGCCGTCTTCCCGCTCCTCAAGAACCGCCCCGAACTGGTCGAGATGGCCCGCAACCTGTGCCGCGAGATGAAGCAGTCCTTCTACACGGTCTACGACGACACGGCGGCCATCGGGAAGCTGTATAGACGCCAGGACGAGATCGGTACGCCCTTCTGCGTAACCGTCGACGTGGATTCGCTCGACGACCAGGCCGTCACGGTCCGCGATCGCGACTCTATGCAGCAGGTCCGCATCGGCATCGACAAGGTGCGCGATTACATCGCCGGGGAGCTGCGCGGAAAGTCGTGATCCCCGAGGTCTGCGAAACACGCAATGAAGCGACAGTGGACGGCACGGGCCCAAACCCCGTGCCGTCGCTTCGCACTGCCTTGGCAACGCTGGCGCTCACGGTAATGGCGCTCGTCGGATGTCGGTCAACAGCCACCACCGCTGCACCGGTTGCCGAGCCCTCCGCGCCGCTCAACTCGCGTGCCACGATCAAGCTCGTGAACCTCGAAGGGCACGACCCAGCCGGTGGTGTGTGCGAGCGCCTCGCCCGCCATCAGTCGATCCATGCGGTGATTCAGGTTCCCGATGGCGCCAAGCCCGGAGGCCCGCTTCTCGACCCGTTGAGCATTGAGGTGGCGCTCGACGAGCAGCCGCTTGAGACCTATATCCTTTATCGCAACCCGACCGTCGCCCTTGTCTTCGCCACGGTCGACGAAGACCGCGCCACCACTCCCACGGAGCTGACCATCACGGCGCGCTTCGTGGACGAGTCCGACATGGCCGCTGGCTGGCGCCTGCCGCTCTCTCCGACCGCCGACCAGGTCGCCCGCAGTCATGCCCCTGCGAACCGCACCGGACGCACCATCCGCGTCATGGACGTGGACGGTCAGGGGGTCGCGGAGGCCCGCGTCTTCGGCCAGCGCCGCGAAGACCTTTTCGCCATCGCCGATTCCGACGGCCATGTGATCCTCGACGCGCCGACGCGCAGCTCCTTCGAGACCCACTTTGCCTGGGCGCCGGGAACATGGGTGACGCGCTTCGACGCCATCCGCGAACCCGAACCGGTCCTTGTCCAGCGCCGCCGGACCGAAACCCACCGAAGCTTCACCCTCGATCTCGTCGGCTCCGACGGCTTGCCGATGAACGATGCCTGGCTGCTGGTCAACGATGCCGACTGGGTCCGCTGGACCCCTGGTCGGATAGTGCGCCTGCCGCTCCGTAAGGACCGCAAGAACCTGCTCAACGTGATTGCCGCCGGCTATCAGGTGAAAGCCATCGAGTTCGAGAAGACACCCGCCGAGAAGCGTCTGGTTCTTGAACCGCTCGGCAAACAGTGAAGTCTGCTTCACGCGCTTTTGACTCGCCTTGCGGGGCCGGGCAGCGTCATTTCTTGGCGGAGGTCGCCCCCGATGAAGTCACGTCCCCCGCTCCCCGATGATCCCGACCGCCCTGGCCGAATCGAGCTGTTCACGTTTTACTACCTCGGCTTCAACCCCGACGGTGAGTATCGCTGGGCCAACGCGCACCACGTCGGTCGCTACTACCGCGTCTCCAGCGATGCGGTGCTGCGGTGGCTGGAGGAACTGGACCTCGACCCCAAGCGGATGCTGCACCAGCAGTTCGACCTGTCGTCGCATCAGGTGGACCTGCAACTGGAGGCCCCGGACCTGACCCCGGCGGAGATCTATCGCCGCGCGAGCGCCATCCTGGAGGAACTGGACGCGGCACCCGGCGGTCGCAAGCCCTGGGAGGAAAACGGGTGAACGTCCGGTTCTACGAGAAGATCCTGGAATGGACCCGGGCGGGCCGCCGCGTGGCTGTGGCGACCATCGTGGACACCAAGGGCAGCACGCCGCGCAAGCCCGGGACCAAGATGCTCATCACCGAGCGCATGGAACTTTACGGCACGATCGGCGGCGGCTGCGTTGAGGCGGATGTTATCTTTGCCGCGCGGGAAGTCTTGCGCACGCTCAAGCCGCGCCTCATTCATGTGGACATCAAGGCGAAGAATGCCGACGAGATCGACATGCTTTGTGGCGGAGAGATCACCCTCTATGTGGAGCCGGTCATGCCGGATGTGCAGCTTCTGATCTGCGGCGGCGGTCATATCTCGAAGGCCCTTGCCCATGTCTGCGAGGGGCTGGACTTCCGCATCGTCGTGGTCGACGACCGCCCTCAGTTCGCCCACGAGGAACGCTTCCCCGGCGCGGACGCCACCGTGTGCTGCTCCTACGAGGACCTTGCCAACCACGTCGACCTGACGCCGCTGACCTACGCGGTGGTGGTGACGCGCGGGCACTCGGGCGACGAGGTCTGCCTGCGGGCGTTGCTCGCTTCCCCCGCCGCCCACATCGCCATGATCGGCAGCCGCGCCAAATGGGCGAACCTTCGCGCGAACCTGGCGGCGGGCGGCGCGACGGAGGCCCAACTGGCCCGCGTCAAGAGCCCCGCCGGGATCGACATTGGCTCAATCACGCCCGAGGAAATCGCGATTAGCGTGGCGGCGGAGCTGGTGCAGCAGCGCGCCCGCCATCGAGCCAACGGCTACACCGAGGCAGCCGCCCCATGAATGAGGAAAGCTGGTTCATCCGCCTGATTTCCACCTACCTGATCGGCCTTGCCACGGGTATCCTCATCACCCTCTTCCTGCTTTCCCGCTGACGGAGTCCTCCACCGAATGTCTATACGATACTACATCGATCTTCCCTGCCAGCCGCGCGAGGACCTGGGCGCCGAGGAACTGCTGCGCCTGGTGCTTCTGCGCGAGCGCGCCACCACGCTGCGTTCGCGCTTCGTGGAGAAGGGAGTCACCGATCCCGAGGCGATGAAGTTCCGCGAGCGCGTCGTCACGACGAGCGGCGAGGAGACCCGGGAACGATCCGTCGCGAACTTGCTTGAGGAGTCCCGCGTACTCGACGAAGTCGCGTCGTGGTGCGGTGAGTGCCCGGCACGCCTGGTCCCCGCGGCCTTCGGCTGCATCTGGCAGGTCTCGCTTCCCATCTCCAACGGCGCGCAATGCTGGCTCTTGGAGCAGCTCCCGGAGGAGGGAACGAAGGGGCTGGAACTTTTCCGCGAGGCGGTGCAGCTCTTTCGCTACGGCACGGAGGGCCCGCTTTCCGCATGGCGCAAGGCTGGCTTCCTGGAGGGTGCCACGGCACCGGAGCTGGAACGCGGCGACTTCAAGGCCAACGCCGACATGATCCTGACGGAGCTGTTCCTGGTCGGGAACGTGATGCCAAGCCACGCGCTCGGCCTGCTACTGCACCTGCGGGCGCTGAAGACGAGCGATGGGCGTGATGGCGACGCACTGATCGAGCTGATCGATTCGATGAACAGTTCCGGCTCGGCGGAGGATGCCCCCACCATCGACTTTGTCCTCACCCCGAGCGAGGATGACGACCGTTCCACCCGCGAGCTGAAGCAGTTCCTCGCCGCATGTTACCTCGGCCTTGAGCTTCAAGTGCCGGTCACCATCCATCTTTGAGGAGAGACCCATGCGTCTATACAACCTCGCTGTATCTACAGTCCTCGCGGTGATGGTCACCGCAGCCGGGCAAGCGGAAGAGGAGGTTCCTCCATGCTTCCCCGGCGCGATCTATCGCAAGGCAGTGTCACAACCATCGAACTGGATTGGAATTGAGGGGACACTCATCGTACCGACCTTCGAGCCCGATCCCGCCCGCATCAATCCCGCCACGGGGCGCCCCCGCGACAATGCCTCTGTCTATATGGGCGGCAACCATGAGGGCGTTGAGATCGACGCGGGACTGACCTGGGAAGTGGTGCGCGACCGCAATGGGAGCGTATCGAGACAACCCGGAGCCTTCCGCCCTTTCTGGCGCAACAAGCAGTGGTACAACGCGCCCGCAAAGCCGGAGTATTACTACTTCCCCGGTGACACAGTGAAGATGCGGTGCAGCCTCGTGGCCGAAGAGGAGATGGAGCTTGAGGTGGTACTCGTGCGACGCGCCAGCCGTTCGCGCGAGGCCGCGCGCGCGCTGAACGTCGATTACGTGGACGCCCCGACGACCCTGACCGCGCGCTTCGCCGCACCGACCTTCAATTTCGACGGGCCTCAGGACTTCAAGCGCGTCAACGCCATCGACCAGTCCGGCAATGAGGGAAAGGCCGTGCAGCCCACCGCCGCCAAGCATCTGAATGCCGCCTGGTTTGACGTCCGATTGCTGAGTCCAGAGGGCTCGGTCCCGTTCGATAGCACCACCTTCCGCGACATGCGATGCCCCAACAGGGAGAATGTCCGGACTATGCTCGTAAGCGAAAGCGATCCCACCTTCGAACTCATCGAACTGATGGGCACTCCCGCCGCCCACGGGGACATGACGCTCGATCCATGAATCCGCGCGCCCGCCAGTTGATCCTCTTCTTGGTCGCCATCGTGCTGCTGGCGGTTCTGGCCAGCGGCGTTGAATGGGGCAGGCTGGCGGAGAAACTGCGCGAGGCCCGTCCCGCGCCGCTGCTTGGGGCATTTCTCCTGACGCTGCTCTTCCCCGTACTCAACATGCTGCGATGGGAGTCGGTGCTGTTGGCGAATCGCGTGCGCGTGCGCCGCACACGCCTCTTCGCGATCACGATGGCGTGCTGGCCGGTCGGCACCCTGACGCCGGGGAAGGCCGGCGAGTTGCTGAAAGGCCTCGCCGTGAAGAATCGGCAGATCGGACTTGGAAGCGCCATCGCGGAGCGCGTGATCGACGTCGCTGTGCTGGGCGCCTACGGCACGGTCCTTGGCGCCGTGTATCAGAATCGCTGGGCGGTGCTCGGCGGCCTCTTCGGTCTTGGCGCGGCGACTGGTGTGGTGCTCTTCGGCAAGGTACTGGCAACTGTCCTTCAGGGAAGGAAGATCGGCGAGAAGCTGGAGGGATTCCTGGCCGTGTTCCCGCGACTCGTAGCGCAGCCCCAGCTCCTGCTTGCCTGCGTGCTATCGTCGGGACTCAACTGGTTCCTGTCGATGCTTCAACTGTACCTGCTCCTGATGGCGTTCGGCGCCACGGTTCCGCTCGGTTTCATCTGCGCGATTCTCCCCGCCGCCACCTTCGCCGGGTTGGTACCGATCACGCCCGCGGGCGCCGGAACGCGCGACGCGGCCCTTCTTTTCCTCGGAGCCGGGGTGATCGACCCGGCGGCGCTGCTCGCCTCGTCGATTGTCTATACGCTGCTCGGATACTTCTTCCTGGGCGCGTGCGGCCTTCCGTTCCTTCATCACCTTGCTCCTCAGGCGGAGAGAAAGCGGCGGAAATGAAAGAGACGGAGGAGCAGCGGACAGAGGAAGTGCCACGCGACCCTTGGAGTGGCACCGACCAGGCAACGATCGCGGAGACCGCCATCCCACAGTTGGATGCGGCCCGCCAACGCACCGTCCGTCTGGTCATTTCGATCCCGGTGCTGACGCTGCTGATTGTGCTCGGCGCGGGCACGTTTCTCTATTCCTACCTTGTTAGCTACGGCGAGGGCTCGACCATTTCGCCTGAGCTGCTTGCCGATCTCGACAAGCCGGCGACGCGCCAATCGGCCATCGAACGACTTCGATTCGAGGCCCAATCCTCGCAGTCGCGCATGGAAACGCTCGGCCTCACGCTCTTGCTGATCTCGATCCTCATCTCACTCGGCGCGGCGGGAGTCGGTTACCTGCTGGCTCGCCAGATCGTTCGCCCGATCCGGGAATTGACCGAGACGATGGACGCGCTGGCGCAGGGCGATTTCTCAACGAAGATGGCACCACTGCGCCTTGGCGAGTTCGGCCAATTGGGAAGCTCCTTCAATCGCATGGTCGAGCAACTCAACCGCCTCTTCGACGAGCGCGACCGCCAGCTTCGCGAGTCCTTCAGCGGCGCCCACATCCTGCTGGACGTGCACGGAAACGTGGTCCATGCGGACGCCAGTGCGCGGCGCATCTTTGGCGAGCGCGCCGAGTCGCTCATGGGACGAAATCTCTTCAGTCGGAACGCCGACATTGCGATCCTCCAGAGGAATCCGCGACTGCAACTGGCGCTGTCCGAACTGACCACGCAGGCCGTGAGTGGAACCCCTGGCGGACGCACGGTCCTGGTGAGGAATCCCGAGGGCGGCAGCAATCGCTTCCTGGTTTCGACAATTCGTCTTGAAGGTGGCTCGCCCGACACCGACCAGGTCCTTCTCGAAATCCGCGACATCACAGGCATGGCGGGATTTTACGAGCAGATTCAGCGCGCCGACCGGCTGGCGGCGGTGGGCACGCTGGCCACCGGCATCGCACATGAGATTCGCAACCCGCTCGCGTCTATACGCGGCATGGTCCAGCTGATGGCCGAGTTCGGCGGGCCGGACGATGCCAATGCGGAATACCATCGCCGGATCCTCCGCGAGGTCGACCGCCTGGAAAAACTCATCGCAGGTATCATGGACTTTGCCAGCAAAGAGGACAGTCCCGCCGAGGAGATCGACCTCAACGCGCTGCTCCACGAAGTCGTGGAGAACGCGCGCCACCACGTGGGTGACGGAGCCCGCGGTATAGACGTTCAGTGGGAGACCGATCCGTCCCTTCCCCGGGCAACCCTTCAGGCGGAGCGCATCCGCCAGGCGCTCCTGAACCTTTTGGTGAATGCGTTCCAGCATTGCGCTAAGACCCAGCAGGGTCCGATTCGCGTGCAGACGATCCATTTGCCGGTCAACCAGCAACGACCCATCATCATCTGCATCGCCAACCCCAGCGAGGCGTTGGATGAGGTGCAGCGTGAGCGCATCTTCGAGCCGTTCTACACAACGAAGCCCGAGGGCACGGGCCTCGGCCTCCCCATTGCCTACCAGACAGTGGCGTCAAATGGTGGCATCCTCGAGCTTGAATGCGAGAACGAGGAAGTCCAGTTCTGGCTCCGTCTGCCAACCGAGAGCCCACGGATGAAGACGGCCTCGCGAATCCTTCCCCGCCTCGGCACCGATAGCGGCATCAGGATCGAGACCGGCGCCGACAACACAAACTGAATCGGGACCTTTTGGGTTTACAGGGAACGTTCAAGGCTCCTACATTGTGTCTAGATGTGTGGAGGAGGCCATTTTATCGGCCTTTCCGCGCAGGACGCAGTGAAAAGGATGCATGATGCCCTTGAGACAAGAGTACCACGAGTGGTACAAGGATGCAGTATTCTACGAGGTCTCGGTTCGCTCGTTCCACGACGGTTCGGGTAATGGAATCGGGGACTTCAAGGGGTTGACCGACAAGCTCCCCTATATCGCCGACCTCGGCGTGACGGCCATCTGGCTGCTTCCTTTCTATCCATCGCCCCTTCGCGATGATGGCTACGATATAGCCGACTACTTCGCCATCCATCCCGACTACGGCACGATGGCAGACTTCGAACAATTCCTCATCCGAGCGCATGAATTGGGCCTGAAAGTGGTTGCGGACCTGGTGGTCAACCATACCAGTTCGGAGAATCGCTGGTTTCAGGAAGCGCGCCGCGATCCCCACTCGCCCTACCATGACTACTACGTTTGGTCCGACGACCCGAGTCGTTTCTCCGAGGCGCGCATCATCTTCTGCGACACGGAGACATCCAACTGGACCTACGACCCGATGGCGGGAAAGCACTACTGGCATCGGTTCTACGGGCATCAGCCCGACCTGAACTACGACAATCCCGCGGTGCAGGAGGAGATGCTTCGTGTGGTGGATTTCTGGCTCGGCAAGGGGCTCGATGGCTTTCGCGTCGACGCGGTTCCCTACCTTTTCGAGCGCGATGGAACCAACTGCGAGAACCTCCCCGAGACCCACGAGTTCTGCCGCAAGCTACGCGCCCACGTGGACCTATACCATCCCGGCGCGGTTCTGCTGGCTGAGGCGAACCAATGGCCCCACGACGTCGTGAAGTACTTCGGCGATGGTGATGAGTTCCACATGTGCTTCAACTTCCCGCTGATGCCCCGTCTATACATGGCCATCCGCCGCGAGGAAGCAAAGCCCATCGTCGACATCATCAGCCAGCTTCCCCGCATTCCGCCCTCGTGCCAGTGGGCCACGTTCCTCCGCAATCACGACGAACTATCCCTGGAGATGGTGAGCCACGAGGAGCGCGACTACATGTACCGCGAGTACGCGAAGGACCCGCGGATGAAGATCAACCTCGGCATTCGACGCAGGCTCTTCCCGCTCATGGACAACAACCGCAAGGCGATCGAGTTGCTGCACAGCCTGCTGCTGACGCTGCCGGGCACTCCGGTGCTCTATTACGGCGACGAAATCGGCATGGGCGATAACATCTACCTCGGCGACCGCAATGGCGTGCGTACGCCCATGCAGTGGTCCGGCGATCGCAATGCGGGGTTCTCCACAGCAGACCCGAGCCGCGTCTTCAGCCCTGTCGTGATCGACCCCGTCTATCACTTCAACGGGGTCAATGTGGAGAGCGCGCAACGGTCGCACTCATCCTTCCTGAACTGGCTGCGAATCATCATCAAGGTACGCCAGCGCCATCCTGCCTTCTCGCGCGGCGAAGTCCGCTTTCTCCCCCACGAGTCGATTCCCGTGGTGGCCTACACCTGCACCCACGGCGAGCAAGTCATGCTCGTCATCAACAACCTGTCGCGCTTCACGCAGTACGTCAGCCTCGACCTGTCGGCATTCCGTGGATGCACGCCGGTTGATTGCTTCGGCGGGTGTCGATTTCCGGTGATCGGAGACACGAACTACCTGATCACGACAGGCCCGCACTCCTTCTATTGGTTCGAGCTTCAGAGGCCTGGCTGAAGCACATCGAGGAACGATTGCACCCACTTGAACACGTTGTGGCGCCGCACGGATTGCCGGAGACGGCTCATCCGGTCGCGGCGCTCGTCGTGGTGCATGTTCACGGCGCGATGAATGGTGTCGGCCATGGCCTCGCAGTCGTGTGGGTTCACCATGAGCGCCGCCGATTGCAACTGGGCGGCGGATCCGGCGAACTCGCTTAGGACCAGCACGCCGTTGTCATCGACGCAGGCCGCGCAGTACTCCTTGCTGACCAGGTTCATTCCGTCCTTGAGCGGCGTGACCAGACAGACCTCCGCTGCGCGATAATGACCGAGCAACTCAGTGAAGCTGAGCGCCTGATAGACGTAGTGGAGCGGCATCCAACCGCGGCGAGCAAAGCGACCATTGATCTCGCCGACCGTCTGGTCCATGCGCGCCTTCCAGGCCGCGTACTCCGGGATGTCCTGACGGCTCGGTACCACGATCTGAAGCATGGTCACCCGGCGATGCAGGTCCTGGTACTTTTCCAGGGCTCGTTCGAAGGCGCGGAACTTCGCGAGCAACCCCTTCGTATAGTCAAGCCGGTCGACGCCCAGCAGGATCTGCTGATCGGGGT
This sequence comes from bacterium, assembly GCA_016125005.1. Classification (GTDB taxonomy): domain Bacteria; phylum Sumerlaeota; class Sumerlaeia; order SLMS01; family SLMS01; genus WGMQ01. The sequence goes on from WGMQ01000003.1 coordinate 137,693, forward strand.
ATTCGCCGTGCAGATACCACGCCGCGTCCTCGACTTCCTTCGACCGGGCGCGATCCTCAAACTCCTTGGTGTCTATACTGATGGGGAAGTGCCCGGCCCGGGTCACGCGGTCGTCATGGCGAATGAGTGCGACGGTCTTGCCCGATTCGATCTCAGCGGTGGGAACGATGGTCCGAACACAAGCCAGGAAGTTCCTCAGGTCACGCTGCGTCTGGAGACCCACCAGATCGAAATCCAACAGCGACTTGACGAGCTGCTCACGCCAGGGCAGCCGCGCAAGGATGTCGGGCGACGGGAAAGGAATATGCAGGAAGAAGGTGAGCGGATTCGTCACGCCGCGGCTCCGCAGCTCGGTGGCCATGAGCATCAGCTGATAGTCGTTCACCCAGACGATGCCATCGCTCTCGATGGTTTGCGCGGTGACATCGGCAAAGATTCGATTCGATTCGCAGTAGGCTTCCCACTTGGTGCGCTCGAATCGGGCGAAGCCGAGCAGGTCGTGGAAGAGTGGCCACAGCGTCTCGTTCGAGAAGCCGTAGTAGAACCCGTCCACCAGTGCTTCACTCAACTCGACGGGGATGAAGCGGCTGCCAATCTCAGAACCGAGTTCGTCCAGCAGCTTGTCGAGCGGTGCGCCCTGAGCGGTGCCTGGCCAGCCGATCCACGCGCCACCATACTGGCGGAGGATCGGGCGCAATGCCGTCACCAGTCCGCCGGATGCAGGCGCCACCTTCAGACTGCCGTCTTGCTGATTCTTCACGACGATGGGAAGTCGGTTCGAGACAACGTATAGAGATCTACTCATGATTGGATGCTCCCTTGCAGGGTGATTTTCCAGCGATGGAGGAACTCCTGGATGCCCTCGGGCATGGTGAGGCGGAGGTTGGCGCGCGTGCGGCGCGGTTCGTTGCGAACAAGGACGGACAGGCCGCGTGCGCCGAGCGCCGCGAAGCCATCCTCGTCCGTCAGGTCGTCGCCAAGGAACGCCACCGGTGGAATCTGCTCGGCGTGACCCAACAGCTCGCGGATCGCATCCCCTTTGGTGCGCCCGGGCGTGCAGAGTTCCAGGCCGCCATCGAACGACTTGATGAGCAGGCCGCTCGAATGGGCAGGCTCCGCCCAAAGACCCATTGTCTGCGCTTCCAGCGCGGCCCAGTCCGCCCGAGCACAGGACCGCCAGTGCACGGCGACGCACCCGGTCTTTTCCTCGACGCTGACTTGAGCAATGGCGTCGCGAGTGGCAGCGGCTGCCTCGGCGAGGGCCTGCTGCTGTTGCAGGTTCACGCCCACAATGCGTAATGCACCGCTCGTGTCGAGGTACTCGCGCCCATGACATCCCCAGATTTCGAGTCCCGTGGGAAACCCCGACACCTCCAGCAGCTCGCGGCACGGGCGCCCTGTGACAAAGACAACGCGCGTCCGGCGCTGGGCGACAATATCGGCAACCAACTCGCCCAATCCGGGCGCGGGGCGCGCTTCCATCCGGTTGGGGACAAAGGGGGCGATGGTGCCGTCGTAATCGAGCAACAACCATCCGGTGCCTTCCATCGCGAGGGCGCGGAAGAGGGACTCCTGAGACCAATGCGTTTCCATCATGCGCCCAGCATAGGACCCGCCCTCATCCTCAAACAACCCTAAAGTTCCCCGGTGGGATTGGCCAGTGGACGAGACGCGCAAGACCCTTGCGGTTGCAGGGCCGGTTGTCGACGCTGGCCGTGGACTTGGAAACCACGGATCGAGGCGCCAGGCACGGCGGCATGAACCTTCCCATTCGCAAATCCCTCAAGGGCCGTCGGGCCGTCGTCATTGGCAGCACCCCCGCGGGGCTCTCCGCGGCGATCTCCCTGGCGGTGCGGGGGGCACGCGTCGTGGTGCTTGAGGCGGGACCGGTACCTGCACCAGCCCTGCGACCCGTCACGGTGGAGGACTGGAACTTCCTCCCGCCCGCGCCACCGCTCACCTCGCCCGCGATCCTGGCCGAACTGGTATCGAGCGCCGGCCTCCGCCTGACGGATTTCGTCACGCTCGAGCGCGATGAAGTTGCGGCGCAGATTCGCCTCGGCAAGGAAGTCGTTCCCATCCCTCACGACCCGGGCTTGCTGGCCGGCGAGTTGGCCCGCATCGGCGAACTGGACACGAGAAAGCTCGAGTCCCTCTTCGGACGCATGGGCCGCCTGCGCGAAGGCGCCGATGGGCTGCTGCGGGCAAGGGCCATGGGAATCGCACCGCCTTTGGGGGCGCTCCGTATGCTCCCCGATCTGCTCGACGTGCGGACCGAGTGGCGCCAGGCACACGCCCGCTTCCCCGAATCGGCGGTTCGGACGCTGCTCATGTCCTTCCATCCGCTCGCGGGGCTGATGCCGACCACACGGAGCAATGCATACTGGCGCTGGCTCGGCGAATTCCTCCTCACGGGTGGATGGCGGGTCGAAGGCGGACATCAGGAGCTCACCCGCGCCATGCTTCGGCTCTGCGATCTGCTCTCCGTGCGCGTCATCTGCCGCGCGAAGGTCGAGCGCGTTGAGTTGAAGAACGGCTGCGTGAAGCAGGTGGTGGCCGGAGGCGGCCAGAAGGAGTTGGCGGCGAGTCTGGTCGTGGTCGCGGACGGCCTGGATGCAGCGCGCTACATCCCGCTGGTCGAGGAACTGCGCGGCCCCCGCCCTGCGGCGCGGCAGGCACTGCTGACCCTGTACCTCGGCCTGAACAACAAGCAGGATCTGGAAACGCCCGTGACCCTGCTCCCTTCGGGCGAGGCCAACGAGGAATCGCGCGCCATCGAGCGCTGGCACGTGCCGGCGGGAATACCGTCCCTTGCCATCATGAAGTGCGAGGCTCCGGAGGGGGAGGATCTGCCCGAGCCTGAGGTGTCCCCGGAGGAAGACGGCGAACAGGCCACAAAGACCCGCATCGCCGTGCGCGCCGTGGTTCCCGCCGCCAGTTCCGCGTGGCGATGGAACGAGGACCAACGTGACCAGGAAAAGCGACTCATCGTGGAGAGACTGGACGAGGCAGGCGTGCTCAAGAAGGCTGGGGACGGGCTCGAGGTCTCCGAACTGCGCCTGACTCCGCTCATGACGGGCGGGGTGCAGGGCGATTACGCGTGGCGTGGGCTCCTGCGCCACCCCAGAAAGAAACAGACGATCGGCGGCCTTTACGATTGCCGAGACGCTCAGTTGGCTGGCTGGTCATTCGCATCTGAGATTCTATCGGGCATGGCTGTGGCCGTCAGGGCCGCCCGGGACGCCAAAGGGGAATAGCATCGTGCTCAATTGGCTGAAGCGCTACCTGAACACGGAACGTCAGTCAGGAGAGCAACCAAGTCTCGCTTCCGCGGCCGAGCCGGATCCGGAGATGCCGACGTCAGAACGGCGTCTGCACCGCCGCGTTTCGGTGGGACTCGATGCCCGCGCCCATGTCGACCACGATAAACTGGGACCCATCGCCACTCAGGGCAAAGTAATGGACGTCTCCCTCGGGGGACTTCGTTTCCGCGCCACCGACATCCGCCACGATAAGGTCATCGGAATCCTGAAGGGTTCCCGCGGTATATCGATCCGCGTTGTCGGTAAGGACGGTGAGCCGGTCGAGTTTCATGGCACCATCCAGTGGGTCGATCATCACGACCGCACGCTGGCCCTTCCCGAGCATTGCTACCTTGGCATGGCGTTCGGGCGGCTTGATTCCCGCCAGACGGCACTCCTTCACCACTTGCTGGATGCGGAGAGCTCCTGAACTTGCTCTTTCGTTTTATTTGAACGCCCATTCACAAGTCTGGACAGTGTTGACGGGAGAGCCCGGGTCGACCCACAATTCCCCACTCAATGTTTCACCCCATACCATCTCCCGAAAGGAGAACCCCGATGCATTCTTTTGTTCGCGCCATGTGCCTGCTGATCGCCGTGGCCACTTTCGCCGGGTGCTCAACCTCCCGCACCACCACCACCCCGCGGACTGCGATCGAGCAGGCACTCGTGTCCCAATCCGCCGAGTGGGCGCTCGAGAAGTTCGAAGACCCCAACATGTCCGGCAAGACCTTCACCTTCGACGACTCGCAGTTCGACGCCGTCGACAAGGCCTTCTCCCTTTCCGCCCTTCGCCTGCAACTCCTCAAGTTTGGTCTCAAGGAAGCCAAGGCTGACGAGGCAGAGCTGATCGCCCGCCCGCGCTCCGCCGTCTCCTCGATCGACGACAGCAGCTTCCTGATTGGTATTCCGGAACTCCCCATCATCATTCCCGGCGCCGGTTCGGTCAGCATCCCGGAAATCGCCCTTCTTGGCTATAACAAGCAGATCGGCATGAACCGCATGGGCATGTACGCGGCAGAGCGCGAGTCCGGCTCCCTGGCCCATGATTTTGGCATTTCCGCCTCCCGAGCCCACTACGTACGCTGGCGCGTGCTCTTCTTCATCAGCTTCCGCCACACGAACCTGGAAGAGCCCTATCGCCGCGCCGCCAAGACTGGCGTCAACGTCGAGTAATTTCCCACATCTCACCCACCTCCGAGGACCACTTGCGTGTTACTTCTGGCTCAAGCTGCATCATCCGCCCCCGCTGAGTATGTCGACAAGGCCACCCAGTGGCTTGTCGAGAACGGCGCCAACCTGGCCATGCGCCTGCTCGGCGCGGTCATTCTCTACGTTGTTGGCAAGGTCATCATCGGTATCGCCCTGACCTTGACGGAGAAGTCCCTCAACCGAACCACCAACCTCAAGCCGCTGCTCCGCAGCTTCATCCAGGGCTCCGTCAAGAATGTGCTCTGGATCGTGCTATGGGTCATGCTTCTGGCGCAGTTGGGTGTTGAGGTGGGTCCCATCGTCGCCAGCCTGGGCGTCGCGGGATTTGTGCTGGGCTTTGCGTTCCAAAACACGCTCAGCAACTTCGCCGCAGGCCTCATGCTTCTGGCAAACAGCCCCTTCGAGGCTGGTGACTTTGTCGAGGCCGCCGGTCACATGGGAACCGTGAAGGAACTCAACCTCATGGCCACCACGCTCGCCAGCCCCGACAACAAGCGGATCACGCTCCCCAACAGCACCGTGTGGGGCGCCCCGATCGTCAACTACTCGGTGCTTGGTACCCGCCGCGTGGAGATCAAGCTCTCGATTTCCTACGGATCGGACATCAACAAGGCGAAGCAGATTGTCCAGGAGCTGATGAAGGCGGACGCGCGCGTCCTTCAGGACCCCGCCCCCATGTGCGAGGTCCTGGCGCATGGCTCCTCGTCCATCGACCTGGTGGCTCGTCCCTGGACCAAGGTCGCCGATTACTGGGGCGTCTTCTTCGAGCTCAACCAGAAGATCAAGGAAGGCTTCGACCAGAACGGCATCGAGATCCCCTTCCCGCAGATGGTTCTGCACCAGCCCAAGGCCAAAGCCTGATACGGGCATCCTCGGCACAGTTCCTCAACGGCGCGGCGCTTCGGCTCCGCGCCGTTTTTCTTTGCTCCCCGGGAACGACACTTGCGCAACAATCGGCGATCGATAAGCGTGACCCAACCGCACCACGAAAGGCCCTACATGCTGCTTCGCTACCTCCTCTGCGCCCTGCTTGCCCTCACGTCATCCTTCGGGATGGCCGCAGCAAACACCACCGACAAGGACTCCAAGATGGATCTGCTCAGCGTTCCCTTCCTCAACACAGACGGCACCACCGAGACCCTTTCCCTCTACAAAGGGAAGGTTGTCCTGGTCGTGAACGTCGCCTCCAAGTGCGGCTATACGCCACAGTACGCCGGATTGGAGAAGCTTTATCGCGACAATCTCGGCGACGGATTGGTGGTGGTTGCCTTCCCGTCCAACGATTTCGGCGGCCAGGAACCGGGCACCGATCTGGAAATCCTCAACTTCTGCCGCTCGAAGTACGACGTCACCTTCCCGGTCAAATCCAAGATGAGCACCAAGGGTCCCGGCAAGAGCCCCCTCTACGCCGCACTGACTTCCCCCTCTGGTCCCTATCCCGGTGAGGTGGCCTGGAACTTCGAGAAGTTCCTCATCGGCCGTGACGGCCAGATGCTCGGTCGCTTCAAGTCCTCGGTCCGCCCCGACAGCCCGGAGCTGACGGAAGCCATCGCCAAGGCCCTCGCGAAGTAACTTTGACCTTCCCCGGTTCCTGCGCCTGCCGGAGCGCCACGCTTTGATGTGACGGAAGTTACGGCGTTTTGGAAGTGGACCCCGCCTGTTTGCAACGACGCCCTCCGCTCTCAATGGGCCGGAGGGCGCTCCTGTTTCCAGTAGCCTCGGACGGGGTCGTCCGGCTTCCCGCGCCGCGAATCGGAGCACGCCTTCGGGGCGTGAAGGTTCCCTAATGCACCGTCGGCGCTGCCGCAGAGGGAAAACCGGGGAAGGTTCGCTCCCCCCTTACCCAACAATGAACCGACCGCCCCGGGTGGGGCGGTCGGTGGCAAAACCAGATTGTCGCGGCGGTTACATGCCGATGCGCTTCTTGTGATCCGCTAGGGCGGCGACGAGCTTGTCCGGTCCGAAGCGGATCGGGTCGGTGGCGGGAACGCCCAGCTCGCGCTCCGCAGCGGCGATGGCCGCGCGGGCCTCTTCTTCCGACGTACCAGAGGTATTCAGCGACACACCCACCAGATGGGGGCGACGGAACGGGCTGGCCAGGTCGAGGTACGGCTGGATCACCTGGGTCAGGGACGGGATGGGGACGTCCTTGATGTTGGAGATCTCTTTGCGCGTGAGCTGATGGTTGAGGATGATCGAGTGGGGAATCGAACCGTGGAGCAGCGCCAGCGTCACCGAGCTGAAGCCCGGGTGCAGCAGTGAGCCCTGACCTTCCACCAGAATCATGTCGGCGTTGCCGTCGACGCTCATGACGTCGCGCTCAACGCAGCCAGCCATGAAGTCGCCGGGAATCGCGTCGATGGGGGAGCCCCAACCGGCGATCGCGATGCCGCACTGGCCCGTGGCGATGAACTCGGTCTTGATGCCCTGCTTCTTGGCGCAGCGATCCACCTCGAGGGCCACGGTCATCTTGCCGATGGCGCAATCGCTGCCGACCATCAGGGAGATGTAGCTCTTCGACCAGCGGGCGAGGCCGCCGCCGACGGGGAGCTTCTTGCCGGGGCGACGAATGTCCCACAGCTTCACGCCCTTGGCCTTCGCCGCGGCGCTGATTTCCGGGTCCTCTTCCATGAAGTCGTGCAGGCCCGCGTAGACGTCGAGACCAGCGTCGATCGCTTCCAGAATCGCCGCACGCATGTAATCGGGAAGCTGGCCGCCGGCGGGGGTGATGCCGATCAGCATCGCCTCGGGCTTGAAGGCGAGAGCCTCCTTGAGGCTGGCAACAACGGGAACCGCGCCACCGAAACCGATAACCTGCTCAGCGGTCTTGCCGGCCTGGGTCGAATCGATGACGGCCAGGTTGGTGTGGTACCCGTAGCGAAGCACGCCCGTGGTCATCTTCGAATTACGGAGGGAGAACTTTCCTTCCGCCAGGTGGATCAGCCGCTTCGGGGGGATCGCCTGCTTGGAGACAGTCATGGGTGAGGGACTCCGAATGATGGATGAGGTGATCCGGCAAACACCGGATGATTACAAATCGATGAGGGGGGTGCCAATTCCCGGACCATCGGTCACGGGAAGTTGAGCCGAGTAGGTGGACTGACTACCGGGGGGGAACGGATCGTTGGTCGTCAGCATATGGGCGTCCAGATCGATATAGTCAATCAGGCCCGCCAGGTGCGCCGCGGCACCAAGGCCCAGACGCGTTTCGATCATGCAGCCGACCATGATCATCCAGCCCTCGTCTCCCGCGAAGGAGATCATCTTGAGGGCCTCGGTCAGGCCGCCGCACTTCATCAGCTTGATGTTGATGCCCGCGCACTTGCCGCGGAGCGCTTCGAGGGACGCGACGTCCTGTGCGTCCTCGTCGACAAAGATCGGGAGCGGCGACTGGCGGTTGAGCTTGGCCAGCTCCGTCAGGTTGCCGATGGCGAGCGGCTGCTCGACGTATTCGACGCCCATGTCGGCCAGCTTCGGAATGATCGCCTTCGCGGTATCGAAGGTCCAGCCCGCGTTCGCGTCGACGCGCAGCGTCGCCTTGGGCGCGGCCTTGCGGATGCGCTTCATGGCCTCGATGTCGAAGGCCTCGTCGCGCCCCAGCTTCACCTTCAGGAACGGGAGGTGCGCCGCCTCCTCAGTCCGCTTCTGCATCGTCTCGTGATCGGAGAGGGAGATGGTGTAGGTGGTCTCAAGGGTCGGCACGCCAGCGCCGATGATCTTGTGGATCGGCTTCTTCTCGCGCCGACCGCGCGCGTCCCAAAGCGCCAGGTTCAGCGCGCAAACCGCGGCGGAAAGCTGCGGGTACTTGGCGCGGGCACGGGCATCGTGCCCGTCGATGTCGCCGATGTTGTCTTCGGTGACCTGCGACGCCAGATCGGTCACGGCCGCCAGCACATCGTTCACATTCTGCTTCTTGTAGCGAACCGGCGAGCCTTCGCCCATACCATGGTCCCCAAGGCGGAGGAGCACGGTGGGGATCTCCGAATCGACGCCGCGGGAAATCCCGAAGGGATAGCGCAGCTTCGTCATGAAGATCTTCTGGGTCACTTGCATCGTCGGGAACCTTTGGACCGGGGAGGGGCCGAGGCCTCTCCCGAAAAGTTGCCGCAGCATCCGAATCGTCGCTGGCAGCGCAACAGGAGTTTCCGCAAGCCACAAGGCGCGCGCAGGACTGTCCCCGAAACCTGTCCTGAAAAGGAAGGTCGACCGAACGACGACGAGGAGGGGCGAGCTTGGCTTGGGCGAGGGGTTATGGGAAGCCTTCCAGCAGAAACATGAGAAGACTATCGCAGGGCGGCCACTACTTCATCGAGCGTCTTCGCCGCGGCGATGAAGGCGAGCAGGTCCTCCAAACGATCGAGGGAATCGATGTTATCCAACGCACTCGCGACCTGGCGATCGTCGCCGAAGCGAGCGCGGACCAATCGGCAGGCGCTGCGACGCAGGGCACGAAGTCCACCTTCCTCGATGCCTTTAGCGCGCCCCTCTTGGATCAGTTCTTCCGCTAGGCTCATGGTCTTCTCCTTCAACTCTCCCGGCTTGTTTTCCAGGAACGTCTTGAGTTCCCTGCCCAACACGCCGCCGTCCAGGGCGAACATGTATCGCAGCAATTTCTCGATGAGGAGC
>WGMQ01000059.1 GCA_016125005.1 bacterium
CATTCCATCGGCGTTTCCCGCGATTTCCCGCGGCGTCCCGTGTTTTCCCGCCGGGGGGCTGGTCCCGCTGCCATAGATCACTTCATTTTACACGGTGCATGCAATGTGTCGCTGCAAGTTTCGTCGGACGGAGGGGTCACTTTTCCAGCCACCGCGGCGGGAGCCGCAGGCGTCGGCCTTAGCATCGCGCCGGGCGTGGGAAAGTCCATCGTTTGGAACCCGGAGACACAGTTCCCCAACCAGGTTCTATCCAATGCCGTCCTTCGCGTGACGGCGGAGGACAGCGCCTCCTCGCTCACGATCACCAATCATGGTTTCGAGGAAAACCCCCAGTCACCGGGAGTGGTGGCCATCACGACGCCGAGCGGCTGGGCTCCCTACAACGCAGGCAACCTGAACGGATCGAGCAACGTGATCGGTTGGGGGAACTTCAACGGAACCACGCACTTCGACTACACGCCCGAGGGATCGCATCTGGGCGTGTGCTTTCTGAGTGGCTCGCCGGAAGGAGAAGCGGGACTCCAGCAAACCCTCTCCGACTTGCTGGAGCTGAAGGCACTCTACACGCTTCGGGTCGAGATCGGGAACATCGACGAGGGCACGGCGAACTTCGGCTACTTCGACCTGCGTGGGTTTCCGGGCTACCGAGTGGACCTGCTGGCGGGAGCATCGGTGCTGGCATCGGACGCCAACACGCTTGCGGGTTCGATACCTGACGGCGAGGCACGGACCTCGACGGTTGCCTTCGCGACAGGCCCATCCCATGCGGACGCTGGGGCTGCACTGTCGATCCGATTGGTGAATCTCGATTCACCACCGCCCGGCGAGGAACTCGCCCGCGAAGTCAACTTCGACAACGTGCGGTTGCTGGTTGCTGGCGCCGGGCTCTCTCCGAGCGGCGTCATCGACACCACGGTGACGACGGTCTCCGACTGGCCCCTGGCCGAGTGACAACACGCCGGCGATAAACCACCGGAAGCAGAATCGAAGCATCGCAAGCGCGCGCTAATGCGGGTGCCCCTTGACGCTATGGGGCGCCACTGTGTTGGTTGCCGCGACGGAGGATGACTGCTGCCTATGACCAAGTCGCGCGAGATGAAAGCGAGTGAGGTGTGCGCCCTGCTGGGTGTCGAGCTGCCGAAGAGCTTCGGCGAGGATCGCATCCTGAACGGTGTGGCGCCGCTCTCCGAGGCGGGACCGAGCCAGGTGGCGTATATACAGAGTGCGCGCGTCGCCGGCGAGGCCGGTGAAATCGGCGCGGGACTCGTCATCGTTCCCGCCAACATTCAGTCGTCCCACCCGGGCGCGCTCCCTGTCGCGAATGTGATGGAGGCGGTGGTGAAGGTGCTCAACGCCTTCCATCCTCCCGCCGCTGCGACTGCGTTTGTCCATCCGAGCGCCGTGGTCGATCCAACCGCCGTCATTGGCGAGAACACTTTCATCGGTCCCTTTGTCGTCATCGAAAAGGATGCGAAGATCGGCGCGAACTGTCGCCTGGAAGCCCAGTGCTTCGTGGGCGAAGGAGCGACGATCGGCGATGGATCGCGTCTTCATGCACGCGCCGTTGTGATGGAGTTTTGTGAAATCGGAAAGCGCGTGGAGATTCACCCGGGCGCCGTCATCGGCGCCGACGGTTTTCGCTATGAGGTGCTGCGCCGCGGGCTGACGAAGGTCCCGCAGGTGGGCCGCGTGGTGATCGGCGACGATGTGGAAATCGGCGCCAACACGACCATCGACCGTGCGGGCCTTTCGGTGACGCGCGTCGGTCCGCGCACGAAGATCGACAACCTGGTGCAGATCGGGCACAACTGCGAGATCGGGTCGGACTGCGTGATCGTGGCGCAGGTCGGCATCGCGGGAAGCTGCAAGATCGGTCGCGGCGTGATGATCGGCGGAGGCGCGTCCCTCAAGGACCACCTGACCATCGGCAACGGAGTGAAGATCGCGGGCCGCTCGGGCGTGCAGCACGACCTCGCGGATGGCGCGGAGGTGATCGGCAATCCGGCGCTTCCGATCCGCGAATACGCGCGCTTCACCTGGTTCTATCGTAATTTTTCGGCCCAGTGGTCGAGGCTGAAGAAGGTGATCGGCGAGAGCTGATGTGGCACACTAGAGAGAGGAGATCAGAGGACTTGTTCAGGGCTTCTGGAAGAGTTCAGGCTTAAGTTGGGTATCGAACCGCATTTTTTTCACAGGTATGCTTCGGAATCCGTTGACATACTTTTGCGGGGGACCCTTCTCTCATCCTGAAACTATTGCACGCTCACGATTTCGCACATGACCAAGATCGCGAGTGCCGGAATGCCTGAGGCTTGTCTATACAACAGAGTCGGACCGCGCCGGATGGCGTGGGTGCTTAGGTAACCGGAACCAAGGATTCAACTCAACCAACTGTTTCTGCAGAAACAAGGAGCAACGCATGGCAAGTAAGGAGAAGATGGTTTACTTCTTCGGCAACGGCACCGCAGACGGAGACGGCTCGATGAAGGAGCTGCTCGGCGGCAAGGGGGCCAACCTGGCTGAGATGTGCAAGCTGGGAATCCCCGTCCCGGCCGGATTCACCATCACGACGGCGGTTTGTGTTCACTACTACGCCAACAAGCGCAAGAACCCCGAAGGCCTTGATGTGGCCGTCGACGCAGCCCTCCGCAAGATCGAGCGCTCGATGGGCCGCGGCTTCGACGACCCCAAGAACCCCCTCCTCCTCTCGGTGCGCTCCGGCGCCCGCGCCTCGATGCCCGGCATGATGGAGACGGTTCTCAACATCGGCCTCACCACCAACACGATCCCCGGCCTCATCGCCAAGTCCAACGCCCGCTTCGTGTGGGACGCCTATCGCCGCCTCATCATGATGTACTCCGATGTGGTGATGGAGAAGGCCGCCGGCCTCGAGCCGAAGGAAGGCAAGGGCATCCGCCACCAGCTTGAGCACATCCTCGACGAGAAGAAGAAGGCTGTCGGCGCCAAGCTCGACACCGACCTCTCCGCCGCCGACCTGGAAGAAATCTGCACCGTCTTCAAGGCCAAGGTGAAGGAAGTCATCGGCAAGCCCTTCCCCGACACCGCCAAGGACCAGCTCTGGGGCGGCATCAACGCGGTATTCGCGTCCTGGATGGGCAAGCGCGCCATCGACTATCGCCGCATCGAGAACATCCCCGCCGATTGGGGCACTGCCGTCAACGTCCAGGCCATGGTGTTCGGCAACCTGGGCGACACCTCCTCGACCGGCGTTGCGTTCACCCGTAACCCCTCCACCGGCGAGAACGAGTTCTACGGCGAGTACCTCGTCAACGCCCAGGGCGAAGACGTGGTGGCCGGTATCCGCACCCCCTCCCCGATCCTCAAGAAGCGCGAGGAAAAGGGCCAGGTCTCCCTCGAGCGCAAGGACGGCAAGGCCTTCAAGGAACTGAACGCCATCCGCCTCCGCCTTGAGAAGCACTTCCACGACATGCTCGATATCGAGTTCACGATCGAGGAAAACAAGCTGTACATGCTCCAGTGCCGCGTCGGTAAGCGCAACGGCACGGCGGCCGTTCGCATGGCCGTGGACATGCTCCGCGAGAAGCTCATCGATGGCAAGGAAGCCATCATGCGCGTGAAGCCCTCGCAGCTCAACGAGCTGCTGCTTCCGCTCGTCGACCCGGCAGCCGAGACCAAGGTCAAGGCCATCGCCACGGGCCTGCCCGCAGGCCCCGGCGGCGCCACCGGCGAAGTCGTCTTCACCGCCGACGACGCCGAGAAGGCCCACAAGGCTGGCAAGAAGGTCATCCTGGTCCGCGCCGAAACCCCCCCCGAGGACGTGGCCGGCATGCACGCCGCCGAAGCCATCCTGACCGCCAAGGGCGGCATGACCTCCCACGCAGCCCTCGTGGCTCGCGGCTGGGGCAAGTGCTGCATCGTCGGTTGCGGCGCCCTGCAGATCGACACCGCCAACCGTCGCTTCACCGTGGGCAACGTCACCATCAAGGAAGGTGACTTCATCACGCTGAACGGCACCGCCGGCAAGGTCTACGCAGGCCAGCTCCCCCTCATCAAGGTCGACCCCGAGAAGAACAAGTACTACCAGGAGCTGATGAAGCTCGCGGACAAGTACCGCACCCTCGGCGTCCGCACCAACGCGGAGACGGCGAAGGACGCCGACCAGGCGCGCAAGTACGGCGCCCAGGGCATCGGCCTTTGCCGCACCGAGCACATGTTCTTCGGCGAGAACCGCATCAAGGCGGTTCGCGAGATGATCCTCGCCAAGAGCGTCGAGGACCGCAAGAAGGCGATCAGCAAGCTGCTCCCCTTCCAGCGCCAGGACTTCAAGGAAATCTTCACTGCCATGAAGGGCCTGCCCGTCACGGTCCGCCTCTTGGATCCGCCCCTCCACGAATTCCTGGGCGATCCCGAGCAGATGTACACGCTCGCCGAGGAACTCAAGATCACCACGCAGGAACTGAAGGCCCGCATCGACAACCTGCACGAGCTCAACCCGATGCTCGGACACCGCGGTTGCCGCCTGGGCATCACCTATCCTGAAATCACCGAGATGCAGGCCCGCGCTATCTTCGAGGCCGCCTGCGACTGCACCAAGGCCAAGATCAAGGTCATCCCCGAGATCATGGTTCCCCTCGTCGGCCACTTCAACGAGCTGGGCAACCAGGAGGCCATCATCCGCCGCGTGGCGGAAGAGGTGATGAAGGAACGCAAGATCAAGATCAACTACATGGTCGGAACGATGATCGAGCTGCCCCGCGCAGCCCTGACCGCCGACCAGATCGCGAAGTACGCCGAGTTCTTCTCTTTCGGAACGAACGATCTCACGCAGACGACGTTCGGCTTCTCGCGCGACGATATCGGGACATTCCTTCCCGACTATCTCGACAAGAAGATCCTTCCGGAAGATCCGTTCCAGTCGCTCGACCAGAGCGGCGTGGGCCAACTCCTGGACATCGGCATCAAGAAGGGACGCTCGGTGCGTTCCGAACTCAAGGTCGGCATTTGCGGCGAGCACGGCGGCGACCCCGCCTCCGTGGTCTTCTGTCATAAGGTCGGGATGAACTACGTCAGCTGTTCACCCTTCCGTGTGCCTATCGCACGCTTTGCAGCTGCCCAAGCGGCAGTCATGTTCCCCAAGGAGGACAAGAAGATGGCAGAGAAGACGACGACCAAGAAGTCCACCGCCTCCAAGGCTGCTGCCCCCAAGAAGGCTGCCGCCCCGAAGAAGGCCACCGCTCCCAAGGCCGCTGCACCGAAGAAGGCCGCCGCTCCCAAGAAGGCTGCTGCCCCCAAGGCCGCCGCCCCTAAGAAGGCCGCTGCTCCCAAGAAGGCCGCCGCCCCCAAGGCTGCTGCACCGAAGAAGGCCGCTGCCCCCAAGAAGGCTGCTGCCCCCAAGGCCGCCGCTCCCAAGAAGGCTGCTGCTCCCAAGAAGGCCGCCCCCAAGGCTGCCGCCCCCAAGAAGGCCGCCGCTCCCAAGAAGGCTGCCGCTCCCAAGGCCAAGAAGGCCGACGCTCCGAAGTCCTAAGAGCCTCGCGCTTCACCCTTACCCAAGCTGACGAAACCAGACCGCGCCCCGGGGAAACCCGGGGCGATGGTTTTGTTTTATTGGCATCTCAAAACAACGCCCCGCTCCTGCTGATCCAGCCGAGATGGAACGCAATGGCCAGCGCGCCGTTGAGGCACGCCAGCAGCAACGCGACGGCAACGTATAGACGGGTGCATCGGCGCTCGCGTGCCAGTTTCCAGAGCATCGCCAGCCCCGCCACCACCGCGGGCGTGGCGCTCAGGAACGGGCGCGAGCCGAAGCTGTCGCCGAACCACCAGATCGAATAGAATCCGCCGATCAGGAGCACTCCTGCTGCAAGCCCCATCACGCCCACCAGCCCCAGGCGCAGCGCACCCGGCATGTCCGCATCGCGCCAGATCAGCACCACTCCGGCGAGCGCCAGCGCGAACGCCGGATGCCACAGGAACAGCCCGTGGCGCGGCGAGAAGAGCACGGAGAGGTGGAAGGATTGGCCAAAGTCGAAGTGCGAGTAGTCGTTATAGGAGCGCGGAAACCAGGTGCCGTCCTTCCAATGCCAGTGCAGGAGCTGGATCGAGACGGTGAGGAGCCCCGCGACGACGAGGGCGCCAATGCGTGCTCCCTTGCCGGAGGCGGACAGGTCACGGCACGCGAGCACACCACCGATGGCCACAAGCGCCAGGGCTCCGGCACCGAGGTCCTGCAAGCGCACCATCACCATCCACCCGATGCCCACGCCCAATGCGGCGTATAGAAATATAGACAACCGAGGCTCCGCCAGGAGGCGCATCAGGATGGCGAACGCGACTCCTCCCACAAGGATGGAGCTGGTGTGGGAGTGGGCCGGAAGGACGAACCAGTAGTAGCCGAGCATGGTCGTCGCCGCGGCGGTGTATAGACCAACTGCCACCGCCTCCTCGCTGAGCGTGGGAACCAGCGAGCGACGCACCGCCTCAAGTCCGATGGCGGCGCCAAGGATGGCCGAGAGGCAGAAGAGGAGTTGGGCCGTGGGGCCGAAGGAGCTGCGTTCGCCCTCGGTGGCGACCGCGACGAGGCTTCCGAGGAACGTGCCCGGTGTATGGATCAGCGAATGTCCAAGCGGATAGAAGTTCGCCACCTGTCCCGTGGGAGTGCGCTTGTCCACATCGAAGGCCACGGGATCGGCGCCGCGGGACACCATCTCGCCGTAGGTGCGCTCAAGTTCCAGCGTACCGCCATCCGAGAGCGCGGCCGCATAGGAGAAGTAGAAGTTGGCGTCCCAGCCGCTGATGCCGGGACGCCCAGCGAAGTAGTTGACAAGAAAAACCGGCAGCCCGAGCGCGAGGAGCGCAATGACGGGCTGCCGGATAAGGAACGCGACGAGGCGATCCACGGTTACTTCGTCACGCGCAACGCTTCATCGATGGTAATGACGCCGCGTTGGAGGAGGGAGATGGCCTCGGCGCGCATGGTGCGCATTCCCGCGGCCACGGCGATCTCGCGAATCTCCGTGGTGCTGAGGCTGCCGCTCTCGATGCTGCCGCGGAGGCGCTCGCTCGGTTCCAGGTACTCGAAGAGACCCATGCGACGGAAGTAGCCGGTCCCGTTGCAGACAGGACAGCCCTTGCCGCGCTTGAGCGATTCGGGAGCCCAATTGGCCAGGTCCATCTTCTTGATTTCTTCGGGGCTGGGCACATAGTCCTCGATGCAGCTCTGACAGATGAGGCGGATGAGGCGCTGCGCGATGATGAGATTCAGCGCGTCGGCGAACTGGCGTGCGCCGACACCCAAGTCGATGAGGCGCGAGATGGTCGAGGACGCGTCGATCGTGTGCAGGGTCGTGAAGACGAGGTGGCCCGTGGTGGCCGCGTTGACGGCGATCTCGGCGGTCTCGTGGTCGCGGATTTCGCCGACCATGATGACGTCGGGGTCCTGGCGAAGCATGGAGCGCAGGCCCGAGGCGAAGGTCAGCCCCGCGGTGGGATTAACCTGAATCTGGTTCACACCGGGGATGCGGAACTCGATGGGGTCCTCGATGGAGATGATGTTCTTCGATCCGCTCTTGAGAGTCTGGAGCGCGACGTAGAGAGTCGTCGTCTTGCCGGAACCGGTCGGTCCGGCGACGATCACCAGCCCGTGCGGGGCGTTGATGGATCGGTTGAAGATTTCGAGCCCGCGCGGGTTCATGCCGAGGTGCTTGGCCTCGAGCTGGATGGAGCGGCAGTCGAGGAGTCGCAGCGACACCTTCTCTCCACCGCCCGAAGGGGAGGAAGCCACGCGGATGTCGATCTCTGCGCGGTCGATGGTGAACGACATCTTGCCGTCCTGCGGCTTGCGGCGCTCCGCGATGTTGAGGTTTGCGGAGACCTTGACCGCGGAAACGAAGGCCAAAGCCAGGGAGCGGGGAAGGGCGACCATCTCGGTGATGATGCCGTCGATGCGCTGGCGAATGACCAAGTGCTTCTCGTCGGGCTCGATGTGAAGGTCGGACGCGCGGCGACGGACCGCCAGGGTGAGCACTGCGCGGACAAGGCGCGTCATGGCATCGCGCTCAACGAACTTATCAAGCGACGACTGGCCTTGATTCACCCGCTCGACGTCTGTGGCGAGCGAGTTGGACAGCATGGTGATGATGCCCTCCACCGTGTAGAGAGGCTCGATCTGGCCCTTGCACTTGGGGCAGCGGGAGAAGACCAGGTCCTCGTAGGTGAAGGGATCGTCGAGCTGGTAGCTGCAATGGGGGCAGGCGTGACGCTCCACGGGAGAAGCCGCCGATTCCTTGCGATCCTTCATGGTCCAGACGGCGTAGAGCGCGAGCGCGAACGGGCCGAGGAGGCGAACGCGGGTCAGGGCTTCGCTGGCGCGGGGATTGACATTGCGTGCAAGCGTGCGGAGCACGAGCCACGGCAGCAGCCAGTAAACCACCACGAAGATGAGAAGGCCAACCACCACCGTCACGATACGGACCTGAAGCTGCTGATTACCCTTCAGCTGGTTGAGGAAGCCGGTGGTTCCCGTGGCGGGCCCGAGGATCTGCTCGAGCCACGTTGGGGCAGGCGTCGGCGTCGGGGTTGGCGTGGGAGTCGCGATCCCCGCTCCGTTGGCGACAATGCCGGGAACCTGTCCTAGGCGCTGGATGTTCTCCTTGCCGATGGCAACCAGTTGGGGGTCTGCCGCCGGTGCGTCGACCAGCTTCTGGAAGGTGGCGACGGCACTTTGCAGATAGAGGGTCGCGTCCTGCTCGCGGCGAGCGTTGAGGAACTCGAGCCCGCGGTCGCGCAGGGAGGCGGCAAAATCGTGCAGAGCCTGCGGGTAACGACGGTCGCCTGCCTTGAGAAACTCGAGGGCAGTGCGGTAGTTGGTGTCAGCCTTGTCGCGGTCTCCGCGGAGACCCTCGGCCTGACCCTTTTTCCACCACGCGGTGCCCTGAGTGACACGCATGGCTTCCACCAAGGTGGCGACGTCGGCGGGGAAGACCTTCCCGACGAGAGCCAGGGAGCGTTCATGGCCAAGCATGGATGCGATCTCGACGGCCTTGTCGGCCTCGTTCCCGTCGGCAAAGACGCGGGCCTGTTTGTTGAGTTCCGTGGCGACCTGCGAGACCATGTCGCGGCATTGCTGCCACGCATTGGGGTCCGCCCCATCCATCATGACGAGGGCCTTCCAGGCCTCGACGAGACGCCCTTCACGCACGGCCCCCTCGGCGTTGGTGCGCAGTTCTTCTGCGGTCAGCGGGGTGCTGACGGCGTTCTGCGCCGATGCGCTGCCAAGCACCGCAAGCATCAGTAGTACGGCGACGACCATCCATCGCTTGAAACCGATCATGCTCATTCCTCCCCAGCCTGTTGCTACAACGCGTTCGACCGCGTTATTCATCTGCGTCCGCTCCGGAGTTCCAAAACTGGCGTGTACTGTGGCTCATCGGGAACACGGTTCCGTCTTGCGTCAGCAACGGGACTGACCACAAATGAAAGCAGCAAAGAGAACACCCTCAAGGCCAATATTTCCAACATGCAAGCCTCTCCCCGTCAAATATCCGCCCCGATCAATGCCAAGGGGATGAAGTTTGCCATCGTGGTGTCGCGCTTCAACGCGCTCGTGACCAAGGAACTGCTCGGCGGCGCGCTGGACGCGATCGAGCGCAACGGCGGCTCCCCCGCCGACCAGCTTGTGGTCTGGGCACCGGGTGCCTTCGAGATCCCGATCATCACCCGTGCGGTGCTTGAGAAGGGTGGCTACGACGCGGTGATTGCACTCGGCTGCGTCATGGCTGGCGAGACCACCCACAACGACTACATCGCCAACGAAGTCACCAAGGGGTGCGGCCACCTGTCGCTGCAGTACGGTGTCCCGGTCAGCTTTGGCGTGTTGACGCCGAACACGCTGGAGCAGGCCCTCAACCGCGCGGGCCTCAAGATGGGCAACAAGGGCGCCGAGGCGGCACTCGCCGCCATCGAGGCCGTCGCCGCCATCAGGTCCATCGCCGCGCTTTAAGTCTTAGAACCGAACGCCGTCGACCGTCGTCAGCTCGTGGAAGTGACCGCGGATTTCCCGCGTGATCGGTCCGGGCTCGTGGTTGCCGATCTTGCGCTTGTCGATCTCAATGACAGGAACGATCTCGGCTGCGGTGCCGGTCAGGAAGAACTCGTCCGCGTCGTAGGCCTCGTAAAGGGTCAGGCGCTCTTCCTTCACCGTGATGCCCAGACGCCCAGCGATCTCGATCACCGCGTCGCGCGTGATACCGCGGAGCGCCCCCTGATAGGTCGGCGGCGTGTAGAGAACCCCCTTCTTCACGGCGAACACGTTGTCACCGGTGCACTCGACGATGAAGCCCTGATCGTCCAGCATGATGGCTTCCAGCGTGCCCGAGTGGACGGCTTCGAGCTTGGCCATGATGTTGTTCAGGTAGTTGAGGGACTTCACGCGGGGGCTCAGCGCGCCCGCATGGTAGCGCCGCGTGGCGGCCGTGATGATGGGCAGTCCCTTCTCATAGTACTCGGCGGGATAGAGCTGGATCTTGGTCGCAATGATGAACATCGTCGGCTTGGGACAAAGGTAAGGATTCAGCCCGAGCGTTCCCTGGCCTCGCGTGATGCACAGGCGCAGGTAGCCATCGTCCTGCTTGTTGCGGCGACAGGTCTCGACCACCGCATCAGCGATCTCCTTGGCGGACCATGGCACGTCGAGCAGGATGTACTTCGCGGAGCTGAGGAGGCGCTCGATGTGCTCCTCCAGCCGGAAGATGTTCCGCTGGTAGTAGCGAATCCCCTCAAAGACACCGTCGCCATAGAGCACCCCGTGGTCGAAGACGCTAATCTTCGCCTGATCCTTGGGAAGAAACTCTCCGTCGATGTAGACAATCTCTGACATGGCGACCAACCTTTCACGCTTTTTACGGGACGGCAGTGACTCCGATTCACCCCAACGAAGGCAAGCCGGATTCAGGAGCGGATCGGCAACAAGGGCCTCATCCGAGAACTTCCCCTTGAGAATAATCCGAAAGTTGCGAAGTAAAGGCTTGGAAGCAATTCTTCATGAGGTACGCACCGGCATGGACGGACCGACGATCATTTCGACGCTGGCGCTGACAATTGGCGCCGCCTGGTGTTCGGGCATCAATCTATACGCGACCGTGGCGGTGCTCGGCCTGCTGCATCGCTACACTTCCTTCGATCTGCCCGCCGGGATGGAACCGGTGGCGAATGCGTGGGTGCTGATTCCGGCCATTGTCATGTTCTGCGTGGAGTTCGTCGCCGACAAGGTTCCGGCGGTGGATAGCGCCTGGGACGTGGTGCAGACGTTCGTTCGTGTGCCTGCGGGGGCGGTGCTGGCGGCGATGGCGATCGGGGATGTGCCGGTGGAGTTCCAGTTGCTGGCGCTTCTCCTTGGCGGCGGCCTGGCGTTCGGCGCTCATGCGACGAAGATGGCGGCCCGGTTGGCGACGCATAGCACGGGGACAAGTCCTGTCCTCGGCCCCGTTATCAGCGTGGCGGAGGACGCCGCCGTGGTGGGCACAGTGACGCTGGCGGCCATGCACCCGCTGGTGGCGCTGGGGATTCTGGCCGTGATGATCGTGGCCGCGTACTTCCTATTTATGGGGATTTATCGACTGGCGCGCCGGGCCTTTATGGCTATGCGGGGGTTCTGGCGTCGCGGCGATACGGAACTGGTGGCAGAATAAAAATCGCCCGGGACCAAATATAGATGATTCTATACGGTCCCGGGCAACGACTGACAGCTCCGTTCACTGAAGAAGCGCTCAGAGCAGCAGTCAACCCTCTGCGTGAATGTTGTCCCACGGGCCGGTGATGGCGAGTGTGAGACCTTCCGCTTGGATGTTGACGAAGAGCGTCGAGCCATCGGGTGAAAAACAAACCCCGGCAAGTTCGGATTCGCTGAGGCGATTCGCTCCGAAGCGGTAGACCTTCCCCGCCTTCGTCACGCCGTGCAGGTACTCGACTCCTCTGCCGTCTTCACACACAATGACGTCCCCCCACGGGGAGACGCAAAGGTTATCGCAGGCCTCAAGAATGTCCGAGTGGGGGCTTTCGAGGAACAGCTCGAGCTTGCCGGGGGCGGCCGCCTCGCCGTCGGTGGTCTCGGCGGGGCTCGGCGTGTACTTCCAGATTTGTCCCTTTTTCGTCACGCCGCCGTTGGTGCAGGCAAAGTAGACGGCGTCATTTCCGTACCACATGCCTTCGCCGCGGGCGAATCGGGCCGCACCGGCGGCGAACCCGCGGGCACGGAGGTCGTCCTCGGGGGCTTCCACATTGTCCAGCGTCAGCCACTCCACATCAAAGACGGTGCCCGGCGCGATGGCGGCGGAGGTGTCCGTCCCGGGCGCGAACCAGTTGCGGGTGTCGAGGCTCGGCTTCCCGCGCACGACGAGGGCCTGGAGCTTGCCGCCTTCCAGCAGCTTGCCGGGCACGTTGGGGACGTAGCGATAGATCAGGCCGTCGAGCGTGTCTTCGGTCTGATAGACGGCGCCGGATTCTGGGTGAACGGCGACGGCCTCGTGGCTGAAGCGTCCCATCGGCTTGATGGGGATCGGCGCAGCCATGCCGGTGGCAGCGGCGGGAACCTCGAACACCCAGCCGTGATCCTTGGAGGCGGTGTCACCGGCGCGCAGGTTGGTTTCCTCGCAGGTTAGCCATGATCCCCACGGAGTGGGGCCGCCTGCACAATTGCGAACGGTGCCCGCCAGGGAGAGATGCTGGCTGACGAGGCGCTGCTCCTTCACGTTCCAGACAAACGTGGAGGTGCCGCCAAGGCAGGGAGGCTTGCCTGCCGCACCGGTATCATAGATCGATTCGGCGGGAGTCTTCGAGAGGAGTTCGCTTTCCTCCCCCCAAGGCGAGCTATCCAGGTCCCCCGGGCTGATCTCGTGGTTGCGAACCACGAGGACATTGTCGCCTTCACCAGCGAAAGCAGCCATTCCATCGGGAACGCCGGGAAGGAGCAGGCCATCGCTCATCACGTCGCCGGGGCGGGAGACGACCTTGTAGGAGAACCCGGCGGGAAGGTCGAAGATGCCGTTGGGATCCGCCACCAGCGGCCCAAACCCATGAGCTTGCATGTCGGAGAGGTTCTTCGCAGCGGCAAAAGCCTGCGAGCCGAGGAGTTGGTGGAGGCCCGCGAAACCGGCGGTCACCGCCAAGGAGGACTTGATGAAGCTACGGCGTGAAAAGGTCATGACATGCTCATTCCAGATCAGAATCTTGAGGATCGATGCGATTGAGGCGCGGCGCCAACGCATGGTCAATCTTGAAGCACCGTTGACACGACCTTGTCACGGGACGAATCCGCGGACCCATCCGGAGACAAAGCTGATAGAGCGATGGCGAGGGGGCTGATCTTGAGCCTTCAAACCTGCCTCTGGTCGTGGAATCCCCCAGGAAGGTGATCGTTGGCGCCGAGATGGGAACGGTGATGCGGAGGGGCTACCGCAGGGTGGCGACCAGTTCGTCGAGGGTTTTGGCCGTGGCCGCGACGGTGAGGGCTTTCTCAAGCCGCTCAGGGGAGTCGATGCTCTCCAGCGCTTCCGCAATCTGGCGATCGTCGCCGAAGCGAATCCGAGCCAGGCGACAGACGCTGCGGCGCAGGCCCGTGCAGAGCCCCTCTTGGATCAGTTCTTCCGCTGGGCTCATGGTCTTCTCCTTCAACTCTCCCGGCTTGTTTTCCAGGAACGTCTTGAGTTCCCTGCCCAACACGCCGCCGTCCAGGGCGAACATGTATCGCAGCAATTTCTCGATGAGGAGC
>WGMQ01000010.1 GCA_016125005.1 bacterium
CGACGCCCGACTGCTTCCTGGATGGCATTACCCGCCGCACGGTAATCGAACTGGCAAGACGCCGCGGCATGCGGATTGTCGAACGCGCGATCATGCCCGAGGAGCTTTCCGGCTTCCAGGAGTGCTTTCTGACCGGCACGGCGGCCGAGGTCACGCCGGTTTCCGAGATCGCCGACTGGCGCTTCACCCCGGGCGAAATCTGCAATGTCCTGATGGCCGATTACGATGCGGAAGTTCGCGGTCGTCCGGCGGTGAAGGCGGCCTGAGCGGGGCCGTTCGTCGCGGCTGCTTGCGGGGTATGAAAAACGACATGTGCTGAAGTCGTTTTTCTTTGAACTTCCTGCGGATTGCCGTTACGCAGGGATGCCGGCATGTATCGGGCGCCAGGAATCTCCCTGGAGCAATGAGCCGGCGCGGGGAGCGGGCAATGGAATCCATGATCGTGGGCCTGGTCATTCAGGCGATTTCGGGCGCCGTCGGCGGTGGAATTGTCGGTGCGGTCATCAAGCAGGCGGCGATCTCGATCGTGCCGCGGCTCGTCGCCGGAGCGATCGGCGGCATCGGCGGCGGCATGGCCCTCGACGCGCTGATCGGCGGCGGTTCGGGCGCCACGGCGGCAAGCGGCCTGGTTGGCGATCTCGTCGGCGGATTGGTGGGTGGCGGCGTTCTGACCGGCCTTGCGGGCGCGGTCATGGGTGGCCGCAAATCCTGAATCTTGTGCTGCCGGCTTGCGCGTGTCCGCCGTGGGGATTGACGGCGAAAGACAGTCGATTGCGCTGCGCGGGCCTCACGTCCAGGGGAAGACGGCAATGACGAAGAACCCGGGATTGAGCGCGGCGATCGTTCCGGTCACGCCGTTTCAGCAAAATTGCACGCTCATCTGGGATGGCGTGTCGAGACAGGGCGTGGTGATCGACCCCGGCGGGGACGTGGATCGCATCGTCGAGGCGATCGGCGCGTCGGGCATCGATGTGCAGGCGATCTGGCTTACCCACGGCCATCTCGACCATGTCGGCGGGGCGGAGGCCTTGAAACGCCGGCTTGGGGTGCCGATCATCGGGCCGCATATCGCCGACGAACCGCTGTGCAGCGGCATCGAGCGGCAGGCCGAGATGTTCGGCGTGCCCGGCCAGTACCATAATGTGCATCCGGATCGCTGGCTCGAAGAAGGCGACACGGTCTCGTTCGGGGGGCATGATTTCGAGGTTTTCCACTGCCCCGGCCATGCGCCCGGTCATGTGGTTTTCTACAATCGCGCAGCGCGTTTCGCCCATGTGGGCGATGTCCTGTTCAGCGGGTCGGTGGGACGCACGGATCTTCCGGGCGGCGACCATCAGGCGCTGATCGATTCGATCAGGACGAAACTGCTGCCGCTGGGAGACGATGTCGGGTTTATTTGCGGGCACGGACCCGGCAGCACCATCGGGCGCGAACGCCAGACCAATCCGTTCCTGCAAGACGAATAGGCTCCAGGCCGTCGTTTTGGAAGAATGTGTGAGGGATCGGTATGCTGCCAAGAGGCGTCTCGACGCCTGGAAGCATACCGGCATGGGTCTGGTGGGGTCTCTTGCCGGCACTCATATTGGGGATAAGAGCCGATCCCTCACATCCGCAGAATTAGGCCGAATGCGTTACCGAAACCTTAACATATCGCCTAAAGCTTTAATGAAAACGCAGAAAAATTTTAGGAAAACCCGACACGGGTAACTACTCCGGCGCACACGAAACTGGCGCGCCAGACGCCTTCGTCCCCTGAAGCATGTCGCATGCTCCAGGGGCTCTCGAACCAGCTGGGACGGTTTGCCCCGGCGCGTTGTCGTGCGGAACGCCGGGATCGACGCCCCGCAACGCGCCTCAGTCGGCCTGCAGATTCACCGCCTTGGGACCCTTGCCGCGCTTGTCCGGCTCGGTGTCGAAACTGACCTTCTGGTTTTCCATCAGCCCTTGCAGGCCCGACGCCTGGACGGCGGAAATATGGACGAAGATGTCCGGTCCGCCATTGTCCGGCTTGATGAAGCCGAATCCCTTGTCCGTGTTGAAGAACTTCACAGTGCCTGTCTGGGCCATGCTCTACTTTCCGTCATTTCGGCCATATCGGCCGCACCATCAAATATGCCGCCGCCCGGCGTAGCGATGGTAGTCGCAATGCGCCGCCAGAGGCTGGTTCTTGCCGTTTCCATCACGGTCAGCGGCCGTGGCTGGCGCATTTTGAAAGTCGAGGAAAGGAGCCCATTTACCGTTATCACGCCGCAATGCACCGAAACGCTCGATATCTTGCCTTGCAATAGCCCGGGATCGCATTGACGTCCCGGTGCGCCTCTTCATCCTTTCGTTTCCATCTCTTTGACGACGCACGCAAAGCGCTGGTTGGCAATTGATGGTCGGCGAACAGATGCCGTCTTTCATTCGAGTTCGCAAAATGCCCGAACCGGGGAATTTTGATGGTATCGCGAGCGAAAGACAAGAGAAAGTTTTGTGACGTCTGTGACGTTTCTTTGTGCAGCCGTTCAGTTTGCGACGTGGGCGACCACCTGCCGGCTGTAACCATGCGTGCGATGCTCGAATAGATAGATGCCCTGCCAGGTCCCAAGCAGGAGCCGGCCGGCGGCGATCGGAATGGATAGCGATACCGGCGTCATCGCCGCCTTGATATGGGCGGGCATGTCGTCGTTTCCCTCGCCGCGATGCGTGATCCACGCCATTGCGGGGTCGTCCGCCGGCGGGACGAGCCTGGCGAAAAACGCCTCAAGGTCGCGCCTTGCGTCCGGATCGGCGTTTTCCTGGATGAGAAGCGAACAGGAGGTATGGCGAACGAACAGGGTCAGAAGCCCTTGTTCCACGCCGCATTTGCCCACGAAAGAGGCAACCGGCCCGGTGAATTCGTACAGTCCCGGGCCGGAGGTCTCGACGGTGAAGACGGTCTGCGCCACGCTCAGGAAAACATCCTGTCGCCCTGTTCGGCGATCACCAGCTTGGCTTTGCGAACCGCCGCTCCGATCGCCTCGTCGCGGCTCGGGAAAAGGTCGGCGCGGATCAGGCGGTGTTCCTTCACTTCGCCGTCGATCTCCTTCGAAATCACCGCGCCGAGCCGGAACTGCCCGCCCTCGGCGGCTGGAGCCGGACTTATGGTGTAGCCCTGATGTTCCACCGGATCCGCGGCGGCGGGGGCCTGGCTGGCTGAGGAGCCGCCAAAAAGCTTCTTGAGGAACGACATGATCGGGCCTTTCTTGCGGAATTTCGCGTCAATATCGCGCTTGTCGCCGGCCAAGTCCATGGTGCGGGGGCGTCGTCCCTCAGGCGTATCGGGACAGATCGACGGTCAGGCCGGCAAACATCAAGGGGACGAGTTGCGCGGATGCCTCGTGCCGGGCGATGTCGGAATAGGCCGAACCGGCGGGCGAGCGATGGATCGTGGTCGTCATCGTCCCCACATCGATCACCCACAATTCGCGAATGCCG
This sequence comes from bacterium, assembly GCA_016125005.1. Lineage (GTDB taxonomy): Bacteria > Sumerlaeota > Sumerlaeia > SLMS01 > SLMS01 > WGMQ01. The sequence goes on from WGMQ01000010.1 coordinate 3,460, forward strand.
AATTCGGCATAGAGTTGCGCCTTGCGGCCGAGATCGTAGGCGAGCGATGAATCGGCGATCTCGATGGCGAGCAGGCAGGTTTGAGGCGAGAGGTTCTCAAGTCCGCTTTCACGCGGATAGACGACGAAGTCGGGCTCGATGAAGGTGTCTTCAGACAGATAGAACGAGGTCTCGGGAACGGTCTGCAGACCGGGCGGCAGGTTCTTGACGAGTTGTTCATTCAGCCATTGTTTCAAACGCTCATGGCGAATCCCCTTCGGCGACATTGGCACGATCTCCCCGCCGATCAGTTCGAACCGCTCCTCCCGGCCGAGCACCCCCATCTCCACCATCCGGATCACGTCCTGGACGGAGAAGGCGCGTCGTTCCAGCCCTTCGGCGGCATGAGTCAGCGGTACGTTCATGGGAGGAAAGGTAGCACAACCGGGACGGGCGGCAAGAGCGAGGACGTTCGGGCCGTTGGTCGATCCGCGACGGGTCCCGTGCGTCAGAACGCGGGGAAGCCGCGCCGTCGCCATTGGCTGCGCGGGATCGGCTGTCCGACATCGAAGGCGAACGACGTGATCCGGGTTGCGTCTGCATCGACCTGGCAGCGGAATTTCAGATCGAACCACTGGCCGTTGGCCCGGAAGGCGCCGGAGCGCACCTGCAGGACAGTGCCTTCGCGCAGCCTGTAGGTCGGAATGACTTCGGGTCTGTATTGCGGGGCATGGATGCGCAACTGGTCGCGGAGCGCGCTGGCGCACAGCTCGCCGGCGCGTTCGCCGCGCGGCAGGGCGCCCATGGCGGTCGTCGCTGTCATGCCGCCCGCATCGCTCGGGGAAAACAGCTCCCTGGCAAGCGGGGCCTGTTGCGCGCTGGGCCTGGCGGTTCGGGCCTGCTCCGCCTCTTTCCGATCGAGGGGGTTCTCGCCGTCCGGCTCGACCGGGGCGGGCTCCGCCAGGGCCGGGCTGGCCGCGGGCTCTTCCCGCGGTTGTGCCGGCTCGGGACTTGCCTCCCGCGCGGCGTTGCCCGTTTCGGACTTGCGTGGTCCTGAAGCCTTCTGCGCAAATTCCTCGACCTGGCGCAATACCGGCAAGGGCTTCTCGGTTTCCGTTTCGGGCTTCTTCGGTTCCGGCTCTTTCTGTCTTGCCTCCTGAGCCTTGGTCTCCGCTTCGGCCTTTGCCTCCGCTTCGGCCTGTTTCGCAGCCGCTTCTTTCGCTGCTGCGGCCGCCGCCTTCTCCGCATCGTCCCTTGCCTGATCTTCCTCGGGTTTCGAGCCTGCCGGCGGGGGCTGCGCAGGCTTGTCATCTTCCTGCTTTTCGACCTCTGGCGGCTTCTCGGGTTTTTCCGGCTCGGGAGCCTCGGCCTGTTTCTGCGGCTCGTCTTCCTTCGGCTCTGCGTTTTCTTCCGGTTGCGCCAGTTCGACCGTGACGCTCGGCTCCTGCTGCGGTTCGGGCAGAGGAAGCGGGAAGCCGAAGATCAGCAATGCCGCCAGGACGGCGTGGAACACGACGGAGGCAAGAATGCCCCATCCCTGGTTCCGCACCGTCCGTTCGAGAACTGGCTGCATCGCAAATTCGCTATACCGGGTTTCAAGCTGACACGACACTACGCTGCCAGAACCCAAAAATCCGGCGGTCTTGCGGCCGCAATGGTCAATTCCGTGCGAAATCCGCCCCGGCGAGCCGATGCGGCAATCGGCGAGGACGCTTCAGAGCACCCGGTCGACGACCGCCCGCAGCCGGTCCAGCGTTCCGTCGATGTCGGCCAGTTTGTCCAGTCCGAAGAGACCCAGCCGGAACGTCCGGAATTCGGAGCCCTCGCCGACCTGCAGGGGAACGCCGGCGGCGATCTGCATGCCCTCGGCGAGGAACTTGCCGCCGTTCTGGATGTCCGGATCGGCGGTGTAGGAAACCACCACGCCAGGCGCGCCGAATCCTTCCGCCGCGACCGAGACCACGCCCTTCTCGGTCAGCATCCGGCGCACGGCCTGACCGAGCCGCCACTGCGCCGCCTTGGCTTCCTCGAAACCGAACGCCCTGGTGTCGAGCATGGCGTCGCGCAAACCGACCAGCGCATCGGTCGGCATCGTCGCGTGATAGGCGTGGCCGCCATTCTCGTAGGCCGCCATGATCGCCCGCCATTTCTTCAGATCCATGGCGAAGGAATTGGACGTCGTCTGCTCCAGCCGCTCGGCGGCGCGTGCGGAAAGCATGACCATGCCGGCGCTGGGCGAAGCGGACCATCCCTTCTGCGGGGCGGAGATCAGGACGTCGACGCCGGTCTGCGCCATGTCGACCCAGATGCAGCCGGAGGCGATGCAGTCGAGCACCATCAGCGCGCCGACCGCATGCGCGGCATCGGCCATTGCCGCGACATAGGCGTCCGGCAGGATCAGTCCGGACGAGGTCTCCACATGCGGGGCAAAGACCACATCGGGCCGCGCCTCGCGGATCTGGCGCACGACGTCCTCGATCGGCGGCGGCGCATAGGGCGCGGGCAGGACGTTCGCGGCCGGCCGGGCCATCACCACGGTGGTCTGCCCGGCGAAGCCGCCGAACTCGAAAATCTGGGTCCAGCGATAGGAAAACCAGCCATTGCGCACGATCAGCGCGTGGCCGCCCGCGGCGAATTGGCGGGCGACGGCCTCCATCGCATAGGTACCGCCGCCGGGAACCAGCGCGACGGCATGCGCGCCGTAGACCTCGCGCAGGATCGAGGAGATGTCGCGCATCACGCCCTGGAACCTGGCCGACATGTGGTTGAGCGAGCGGTCGGTGAAGACGACCGAGAATTCGCTCAGGCCGTCAGGATCGACATCGGGGATCAAGGCGGGCATGGCTCGGGCTCCTCTGCTGATTTCGGGCGAACCTAACCGGCCCAAGCCGTCATCGCCAGCGAAAAGCGGCGCAGCGGCGCCGACGATCGCGGCGGCGGTCTTCGCCCGGGACCGGGCCCTGCGGAGGGCGGGGCGAGGATGAATTGGGCGGCATTACGAGTTGCGATCCGGGAGATTTCCGTCAATAAACGCCGCTGGCAGCGGGAGGACGATGATGGCCGGACCAAGAGTGTTGATCGCGGGCGGGGGAATAGGCGGTTTGGCCCTGGCGCTGACCTTGCATGAGATCGGCGTCGACTGCACCGTGTTTGAATCCGTGCGCGAGTTGAAGCCGCTCGGCGTCGGCATCAACCTGCAGCCCAACGCCATCCGCGAACTGTATGACATGGGCGTCGGCGCAGGCGACCTCGACAGGTGCGGCCTGCCGGCGAAGGAATGGGCGCTGGTCGGCCTCAACGGCAAGGACATCTACAGCGAGCAGCGCGGCCTGCTCGCCGGCTATAACTGGCCGCAATACGCCGTGCATCGCGGCCGCTTCCACATGATGCTGCTGGAAAAGGCGCGGGACCGCCTCGGCCCAGGGGCGGTGCGGACCGGCAGCCGCGTGACGGGCTATGCGAACACGGCCGACGGCGTGGTCGTCGACATCGCCCATGCGGACGGCTCCGCCACGCGCGAGAGCGGAAGCCTGCTGATCGGCGCCGACGGGATCGGCTCGGCGGTCAGGGCGCAGATGCACCCGGACCAGCCGCCGGTCCACTGGGGTGGGGCGGTAATGTGGCGCGGCACCAGCCGCGCCAGGCCGATCCGCACCGGTTCGTCCTTCATCGGCCTCGGTACCCACAAGCAGCGCATGGTGATCTATCCGATCTCGCATCCCGATCCGCAGACCGGCGAGGCGGACATCAACTGGATCGCGGAAGTCACCTTCGAGGATCCCGGCGAATGGCAGGAGGCGGGCTGGTTCAAGCCGGTTCCCATCTCCGATTTCATCCACCATTTCGAGGACTGGAAATGGGACTGGCTCGACGTGCCGGCGCTGATCCGCGGCGCCGATACGGCGTTCGTCAACCCGATGATCGATCGCGATCCGGTGCCGACCTGGGTGGACGGCAATGTGGCGCTGATCGGCGATGCGGCGCACGCCATGTATCCGACCGGCTCCAACGGCGCCAGCCAGGCCATCATCGATGCGCGGGCGATGGGCGTGGCGATGCTGGAGCATGGCGCGGGCGCGGCGGCGCTGAAAGCCTATGACGACCTGCTGTGCGGCCCGGTGTCGCAGCTCATCCTGCGCAATCGCGGCGCCGGACCGTTTGGCCTGCTGAACATGGTGGACGAGCGTTGCGGCGGGCATTTCGACGACATCGACGCCGTGGTGCCGCCGGCCGAGCGCGCCGAGTTCATGGCCGGCTACAAGGCGGCCGCCGGCTTTGCGATCGAGAAGCTCAACAATGCGCCGACGACCATCGCGCCCGGCTCAAGGGTGCTCGAAGCGGCGGAGTAGGCGGCGTTTGCCGGGTCGACACATATCCGGGCGTCGCGACTGCCTGTCTGTTTGTGGACGACGCCATTTCGCCTATCCCGGCCTGTCGGCTCGAACCGGCCGCAGCACAGGATGCCGGAACGGGTCAGGCCATGAACTGGAAGGCAAGTCCCGAAAGCATCGCGCCGGCAAGGCCAAGCAGCAGATAGGCGGCGAAGACCTCGCGCTTGACCAGTGCCCAGATGCCGGCCATGGCGGGAATGGATGTCACGGCGCCGCCGACCATGAAGGCCATGCCGGCGCCCGGGCTCATGCCCTGTTGCATGAGACCGGCGACCAGCGGCGGGGCGACATAGGAATTGAGATAGGCGGGCATGCCGACAATGGCGGAAAGCACGATCGGGCCGACGCCCTCGCCACCGACCAGGCCGGCGATCCATTCGGCCGGCACATAGATGATGAGGAGCGCCTCGAGAACATAGGCCAGCGCCAGCCATTTGATCAGGAAGAAGGCGTTTTCGGCGAACTGGTCGGCAAAGGTCTGCCGCCTTGCGGCTTCGCGCCAGAAGCGCCAGACGGGCTTTCCGTCGAAGGGGGAGGGGCCGCAGCCGCAGCTTCTGGCGGCAATCGCCCTGCCGGGCTCGGCGAACAGGCCGAAGGCGACGAGGGCGCGCATGGCAAAGCCGCCGAACAAACCGAGGCCGACGGCGGCCAAGACCTTGCCGATGGCAAACGGCCAGCCGAGCGCTGCGGCGGTGATGAACACGGTGGGCGGATCGATCAGGGGCGAGGACAGCCAGAACGCCATGATCGCCGCTATCGGCGCGCCGACGGCCAGCAGACCGGCGACGAAGGGGATGACTTCGCAGGAACAGAAAGGCGCCAGCCCTCCGAACAGGGCGGCCATCACGATCATCTGCGTCTGGCGGCCCTTGAAAGCTGCGCCGATCGCGGCCTCGGCGCCGGCGGCCTTGAGCGCGGCGATCAGCGTCACCGCAAAGGCGATGAAGGGCAGTGTGCCGAGCAGGGCCCCGATCGCGGTGCGCATGACCGGCACGGCATTTCCCGGGTCGATGGCGAAGACGATGAGGGGCGCCAGGACGACCACGGTCCAGGGGGTGAACAGACGATCGCCGAGCCGTTTCATCAGGATCGAACGGGGGCGGGCGGTGGCGGAAGTGTCAATCGTGTCGGCCATCATGCCGCTCCCTTGTCGTTGCGGGGCTGCGCCTGGTCGGCGCAGCATTCCCTGAGGATGTAACCGGCCAGGATCTCGAGCCGGGCATAGACCGCGCGGTTGCAGACGGTCCGGCCATGCTTTTTCTGGTCGATGAGGCCGGCGGAGGTGAGGAAGCGCAAGTGATGGGCAAGCGTGGAGGGGGGCATTGCGGTGCGCTCCTGGATTTCGCCGACGGTCAGGCCGGGTTCGCCCGCCCGCACCAGGGTCAGCAGAACCTGAAGCCTTGCCTCCGAGCCGATGGCGGCGAAGCCCTGGGCGGCTTCCTCGATGTCCAGTGTCTTTTCCATGTAACCAGTTTTATAGTTATATTTGCGCCTGTCAAGACAGGGGAAGGCAGAAAGGAATTTGACGGGTCGGGGGAAGCGTGCGGGAGGCTGCAAGGCAGCGGAACGGGTCAGGCCGCCATGCTGCTCAGCCAGGGGTCTTCAGTGCCATTGCTGCGATCTTTGCCAAGGCCACAAGGAACGGCGCCGCATGCATCAGCAGGTCGACCATGTCGATCGGCCGCGCGAGCGTGCCGGAAGCCAGCATCTTCAGCTTCTCCCAGACATGCGGCTCGGGAAAGAAGGGCGCAAGACCGAGCGTCAGGCAGGCGAGGATGACGATGCTCCAGGGGAGATTGTCGAGCGTGGTCAGCATGAGGGTCACGGCGCGCCTTTAATATTAGAGTTCTCTAATATTGTAATTGGCATGGCCGACCGCCCCGTTCAAGGGGCGTTCTGCAGACCCATCCGGGTAGGCAATACGAAGTGATGCCATTCTTGATCGCCGCGTGTCCTGAGATGCCAATCGCTCGACGGCGTCTCATTGTGGTGCCATTTTTGCCGATTGCACGCGGACACCTTCAAGACCCTGCTATTGTCGATCTGATCTTCTCAGAAAGCCTGATTGCCAGCTTGGCCAACACATTTTGGTATGGCAGGCTGCATTGAGGCGCTTTGCTGCCGCGAATGTCGGAAGTTTGAGAGTTTTGAGCGATTTATGGGTTTTAAATATGAATTTAAGTGCGGTTAGAGTAATTTTCAAGCTTGCTTTTGGAGCTTACGTATTTTTTTTGGTTTTATTCGGTGGAGCGTTCATGTATTGTAAATTGTTTGGCTTCCCTTTTTTGCCATCTCAGGATTACATCGAAGAACATCAGTTTATTGCCAAGTTAGCCGCAATCGCATCCATATTGTTCTCAATATTAATATTTTATTATCGGCGATTATTTGATGAATCATTTCGTGACCGCGTGCATAACTTTTCGGAGTTCAAAAAATCTATTGTCTACATTTTCGGGCCGTTAATAGTGGGAATGCTGGGATATTTTCTCATCATGGGCACCGTTCCGATGGCTCAGGCGCTCGTCGCTGGTGAAACCGTGTCCCTCCGCTACACTGTGGCGGATGCAACCCGGTGGAGCGACAGGAAATGTCGACCCAAGGTAGTCCTCAAGTTCATGCCGATGTTTTTCGATGAGGTCTGTTTCGTGCCGGAGGAACTTCGCGAGAAGATGAGGCCGGGAGGTCCGATCGTGCTGATTGGTCGGGGCACGAAAAATGGCGTCTTCTACCGAAGGATTGGTGTCCCTGACGCATGAATGCGGCCGGACCCGGTCTGTGATCCTTCTGCCTGCCCAACGCCTTCCGCCGACGCCGCAAGGTTATGTCCCGGGGCGAGCGTTACGTAGTCGGGCTTTCGGGCATAAAGTTCGCCATGCGGGGCGATCAGCCAGTCGGGATCGTCCGCAAGCGCGGTTCTGATCGCTGAGGTCATCGGCGATCGATGGCAGGAAATGAAAAAGCCGGCCAAAGACGAACGCAACACCTGCAGGAGGTCAAGCCGCCGTTCTGCGCAAGCGGCCCTGCTCCGCCATTTCGCGATGCAGACCGATCGAGTCGACATCGAAACCGTTGGGCCAGGTCAAAACACCATTTGAGAGAAAGACGCGGCTGAAAAATCCCTCATCGGCAAGCGGCCTGACCATCTCGCCGGTTTCCTCGCCAAGCCAGGAAAAGTCCGCCTCACCTTCCTCGCCATTCGAAAACCGGACGAAAGCGGCATGACCGGTCAAAGGTCTGACCTCGACAACCTTTACGATATCAATCATTCGACGTCGGCTCCGGGAACTTGATTGAACGACAAGTGAAATCTGCCCCGCTCCCAGTTTTCCAGCAAGTCCGCTCTGCGCAGCTCTATCCAGTCAGAAACAATCCTCTCGGCCTTGCGTGGAAGCGCGCCGCCAATAACCTGCCCATTGGATATATCAAACAACGCCTCCTGGCCCTGATAAAGGGCATGGAGGTGGGGCGGATTGTGATCGCGCCAGTACATCTGGATGACGATGCCGAAGAAAATCGAGATCGTCGGCATCGTTCTCGCCTCCTAGCTGTCCAGGAAGCTCCTCAGCTTCCGGCTCCGGCTCGGATGCTTGAGCTTGCGCAGCGCCTTGGCCTCGATCTGGCGGATGCGTTCGCGCGTTACCGAGAACTGCTGGCCGACTTCCTCCAGCGTGTGGTCGGTGTTCATGCCGATGCCGAAGCGCATGCGCAGCACCCGTTCCTCGCGCGGGGTGAGCGAGGCGAGCACGCGGGTGGTGGTCTCGCGCAGA
>WGMQ01000046.1 GCA_016125005.1 bacterium
CGCGGTCGATGCGTTCGGCGGTCAGCCATTGATGCGGCGTCAGCCCTGTCGCCAGACGGAACGCCGTGCAGAAGTGCGACCGGCTCAAACTGACGAGGGCGGCCAGTTCATCGAGCCCGATCTCGGCGCCGAGATTGTCGCGCATGTAGGCGGTCACGCGCCGCACCTGCCATTCCGCAAGCCCGCGCAAGCGCGACGGCGGCGCCGGCGCGCTGCTAAGGTTCGAATGATTGCGGATCAATTGCACGCACAGGAGGTCGATCGCCTGTTCGATGAAAAGGCGCGATGAGGCGTCGTCATTCTCAGCCTCACGCGCGAGCAATTCCAGAATCCGCGCTGTCGTGACATCCTCGTAGCCGACGCGCCCAAAGAGCTCGACACGCTTGCCGTTCGCCAATGGCGCGGCAAACGTCTGCAGTCGTTCTTCGCTGAGATAGATATGCGATACCTTGATGTCGCCCTCGATATCCCACCGACCGAAGCATCCTTCCGGAATCAAGGTGACGGCGCCCGGCCGCGTCCTGTTGGCCAGACGCTCCGAGCCGCAGCGATAGGAGATGTCGCGCGGCGGGGAATAGTAGGTCATGATCACATGACTTTGCATCGGCGCCAGCGATTCATGCAGAGGCCCATGGCGCCAAGGACGCGTGAGGCGCGTGTCGCCGCGCAACACCGTGGGTGCGAGGGCAGGGGCGGCATCGAGGACGCGCGCAATCTCTGCGGCGGCGAACGGCCGGCGCGCTTGATGTTTTTCCGGAATGTGTGGAAAGGCCATGGTCGATCCCTCGGCGCCAGATGTAAGCGCGGCCGCGGCGGTTTTTGAGGGGCGGGCGCGGACGACCCGACGACGCACGCACCGCTATGGGCAGCGACGGTCAAGGTGTTTCCGTACGGTCGCGACAGCCGCCGCAATCGGGCGACAGCAAGAACATTTCTTTCCGCCCATCTCCGGGGTCGTTGAACCGGAGACTTGCATGTCCAACCACACCGAAGGTGCTTTCGCGGACACTCTGAAGGGCAAGGCGGCGCTCGTCACCGGCGGCGCCCGCGGGCTCGGCGCCGCGATTGCGGGGGCCTTGGCCGATCAGGGCGCGGACGTCGCCATCAGCTATGTGACCTCGGCCGCGAAGGCTGGAGCCGTCGTTGAGGCACTGAAGGCGAAGGGCGTCCGAGCGTTCGCGATCAAGAGCGATCAGGCTGACTTGGACGCCGCCAAGCCGCTGGTTGAGGAAGTCGTGGCGCATTTCGGCAAGCTCGACATTCTCGTCAACAACGCGGCGATCGCCGTTCAGGGCAAGACCGTCGACGATCCAGGACTCGACACCGTCAATCTCGATCGCCAATGGCGGACCAATGTCATGGGCGTTGTGGCGACCACGCGCGCGGCGGCGCAGGCGCTGTCTGATGGCGGGCGCATCATTTTCATCGGCTCGGGCCTTGGCGCACGTGTGCCATTTCCCGGCGTAGCGGACTATGCGGGAACCAAAGCAGCGATCGTCGGCTACACCAAAGGCGTGCAGCGTGATCTCGGGCCCCGCAACATCATCGCCAGCGTGGTGCAGCCTGGCATCATGCCGACTGACATGGCCTCGGCCGTGGCCGACAAATTACCGGACGCGATCATGGACCTTCACGCCATTCGACGCATCGCCACACTCGAGGAGGTCGCCGCGGCCGTTTGCTTCCTCGCGGGCCCGCACGCCGGCTACATGAGCGGCGCCGTCCTTGACGTGTCCGGCGGCTTCCAGATTTGAGCATCACGGATCATCGCAACGCGCTTCTTCCTTGCGGCGCGCACACCTGCATTGGAGTGACTCACGCATGACTGACGGCAAACGCGTCGCGCTCGTCACCGGCGCCAACAAGGCATCGGGCTGGAGGTCGCTCGGCAACTCGCGCAGGCCGGGTGCTTCGTCATCATCGGCGCGCGCGATCCCGCGCGCGCCACGGCAGCGGTCGAAGACCTCGCATCTCAAAACCTGGCGGCGCAAGCCGTCCATATTGACCTCAACGACCACGCGAGCATTGCCGCCGCCGCTGCGGCGATCCAAACAGAGCACGGCAAGCTCGACATCCTCGTCAACAATGCGGGCGTCGTCGACGCGGAGGATGGTCCCCCGACCATGTCCTCGCCCCGACGCGGTGCGCCGGATCATGGAGACGAACTTCGTTGGAACGCTTGCGGTGACGCAGGCGATGCTGCCGCTGCTGCGCCGCTCGTCGGCGGGGCGGATCGTCAATCTGTCCAGTTCGCTCGGGTCGCTCGCGGTCAACGGCGATCCGTCGTCTTCGTACTATGGGGCGCGCCTGATCGGCTACAACGCCTCCAAGGCGGCGCTCAACATGCTGACAGTGCAATTGAGTGCGGAGCTGCGCGACACGCCAATCGTCGTGAACTCGGTCAGTCCCGGCTACGTGACGACGGATCTGACCGGACATCAGGGCTTCATGACGCCCGAGGAGGGCGCGAAGCTGCCGGTCCAGTACGCTGCTCGGCGAGGGCGCTGCTTCCGGTCGCTTCGTAGAGCCGAACGGCGAGACGCCCTGGTAAGCCCGCGTCTCAACGACAGCGGCGCCGAACCAATACTTATGGAGTTCCCCATGAAAGTCCTGATCGTCCTTACATCGCACGACACGCTCGGTGATACGGGTCGAAAGACCGGTTTCTGGCTGGAGGAACTGGCCGCGCCTTATTACGCGTTCAAGGATGCGGGCGCGCAGATTACGCTGGCGTCTCCGAAGGGCGGTCCTCCGCCGCTCGATCCCAAGAGCAATGAGCCCGCGTTTCAGACTGAGGCGACGCGCCGGTTCGAGGCGGACGAAGCTGCGATGGCGCAGCTGGCGAACACGCTCGTTCTCGCCGATGTCTCGTTCAATGATTTCGATAGCGTCTTCTATCCCGGCGGCCATGGGCCCCTCTGGGATCTGGCGGAAGATGCGACGTCCATTTCCTTGATCCAGAGTTTTCTTGCGGCTGGGAAATATACGGCGTTCGTCTGCCACGCGCCTGGCGTGTTGCGTCACGTCAAGACGGCTGACGGGCGGCCGCTGGTCGAGGGCAGGCGCGTCACCGGCTTCACCAACACGGAAGAAGCCGGCGTCGGGCTCTCGGAAGTTGTGCCTTTCCTGGTGGAGGACGAACTGAAAGCCAAAGGCGCAATCTTCTCGCGCGGCCCGGACTGGTCGCCTCATGTGATCCAGGACAGGCTGCTCATCACCGGCCAGAACCCGGCTTCGTCGGCCGCGGCTGCGCGGGCCTTGCTAGATGCTGTGCGAGTTCCTGCATGACGGCCCGCATTGTACTTGCGATGTTCGGGATTGGAGATGAATCATCACGCTTCTCTTCGCAGTCAGGTCGTGCCGAGCCGCTGCATGCATGTGTCAAAGCGGTCGCGGAGAGCCTTTTGGACGCGCTTGAAGACGCAACAGTCATCTTCGGCTTCATCCGTGGACCTCGTCAGCGTGGGACAGCAACGCCCCAGCGACGCGGGCGGTCTTGTTGGCGAGCGCGACAGTGGCGAGGCGCACGAGAGAAAAATGAGCTCGCAGCGGATCGACTGTCTCAGGTTTGTATTTCGCACGTCGCATGAGCGCGCTGGATGACCAGCAGCTTGAGCAGAAAATGATCGCCGATCTTGATGATGCGGCCGAGCCGTTCCCGCCGCCGCAGTTCTGCAGCGGCGTTAAGCCATGCCGCGAATTGCCGACCTGATCGGAATCGCCGCGCATCGCCGACCGTCGCAGCCAATGCAGATGCGCTCGATGGGGGCCAATGCCGGTGATTGTCGCTTACTGCACGACTTCGTCGTGCATGGGTGCAAGCAGGGCCAGAAAGCGGTTTTGCATGCGAAACGGGACGCCTTCTTCGCGCATCGCCATGCGGAGGTGGACGATGAGGCGATTAAAATGGCGCGTCTCGACACCCATATCGGCGTGCGAGGTCGTCATATCGCGGCCGGAATAGGAACAGCCCCCGCCAAGCAGATAGCAGAAGTGCTCGTTCAACGTGCGACGGAGACGCACCATGTCGAAGGGGCGAAAAATCGGGCCGAGCTCCTCGTCGTCCAGCGCCAAATCGATGGTACGATTGGCGATGCGGGCGATGCCATCGCGGCCGTGAAACGCCGCCAACACCGCGGGATCTGCAATCGGCGTCGCGCCCGCATTGGCGTCCGATTGCACATAAGGCGCGACCGGTTCTTCGCCCGGCATGTGCGTTTGCGCCATCGCCGGCGCCGCGACGGCCGCAAGGAAGAGGATGATGCCGGCGAGGTGGGAGGTGCGCATCGATTTCAGAGCCCGAACTGGATCGAGAGATAGGCGCCGTTCTGGTCGTTGAGCGTCGCGATGGAGCCGAGGTCGACATAGCCGCCGACCAAGGTGATGTTGTCGGTCACGGCGTAGGCGGCGAAGGCGTCGTAGCCGTCGTCTTCCGCGGCGAAGCCCAGATTGTCCGGACGCGTCCGATACTCGGCCCCGAGGACCACGCGGTCAGTCAGCATGTAGGCAGCGGAAAGTTCAAGCTGCGGCGTGTGGCTGTCTTCGCGATCGCCGCCGAAGCCGAGCAGCCCAAACTGGTTAGCCTCGGTGAAGCGCACGGTCGCGTTTACGAGCAGAGACTCGCGCAGCAGGATCTTTGTCGCAGCGACATAGTAATCGACGCCTTCATCGTCCTCTCCGCCGAGCGCTTGAATCAGGCCCTCATGCTCGGCTTGCTTGTACTGCACGCCGATGGCGACTTGAGGCAACCAAGTGTCTTGCCCATAAAGCGCGTCGCCGAAGACGCGGAGCTTCGCGCCAAAAATGTCTTGCTCAAAGGTAAAGCCATCGCCGATGCCAAGCAGCGCGCCGGTCGATCCGGTGTCGAACTCTTGGTGCGCGTAGGAAATCTCGAAGCGATCGAAGAACCCGATCGCCGCGCCATAGGCGCTGAAATCGTAGTCGGAGAGGGGAGTGGCGGTATAGAAGGCGGACGCACCGACCCCGTCTTCGGTTTCGTTGCCGGCGATCACCGCCCACGGCGCGAGCCCGGCGCCGGACGCGCCTTCGATTTGCGTTACCCCGCGCGTTAAGGGCAGCTTGCCCCCGATTTGCGGCAGGTCCAATGCGGCGGCTGGGCCGGGGCCAGCGAAGAAGAACGCAAAAACCGGGGCGCCGACAATCAAGACTCTCATGCTTGGCCAAGCTCGCGGCCGTTTGCTTAACGAAGCTTGAACGTCCGGTGGCTTTCAGAGAGTGTTCACGCCGTTGCGATACAAAGCTGGTGTGCGCTCCGTTATCATCAACCTCGCTGCTCTTGTCTGCGCGTCCGCCGCTCATGCGGCCGATCTGAACGTGCGCGTAACGTCCGAAGCTGGCGCCCCCGTCGAGAATGCGGTGGTCACTTTCATGCCCGCGACGCGGCCAACTGCGCCCATCCGCTTCGACTGGGCCTACCAGATCGCGCAGCGCAATCTGCAGTTCGAGCCGTACATTCTGATCGTGCCAGTCGGCGCGGAGGTCAGGTTCCCCAACCTCGACCGGGTCCGCCATCACGTCTACTCGTTCTCGAACGGCAATCGTTTCGAACTCGAACTTTATGGCCGCGATGAAACACGTTCGCGCCGTTTCACCAGCGTTGGCGTCGCCGCGATCGGCTGCAACATCCACGATCAGATGCAGGCCTACATCGTCATCGTCGATACGCCCTTCGTCGGCCGTACCGGCGCCAATGGCGCAGTGACCATCCCCGGCGCTTCAGGCCCCGGCGAGTTGCGCGTGTGGCACCCCCATCTCCGCGCGCGCGGCGGCGTGCTCACACGAGCGGTGACGCTGCCCGCGGCCGGCGCAGCGCAACAAGCGTTCGCCATACCGCTCCGCGCCAGCGGCGGTCACGCGCATTAGGGGCTCGGCCCATGTTCAAGCGCCTCAGCACCAAGCTGACTGTGGTCTATGCCGGTTTGTTCGGCGTTGCGCTGTTCGCTGTGGCGACGATTGTGTACGCGATGATCGCCGACAACGCCGCGCGCGCTGTGCGCAGCGAACTGGTCGCCAACGGGGAAGTGTTCGACCGCGTCTGGTCGATGCGCAATGCGCAATTGCAGGACAGCGCCGACCTGCTCTCACGTGATTTCGGCTTCCGCGACGCCGTCGCGACCATGGATGCACCGACCATTGCGTCCGCCTTGGAGAACCTCCGCGATCGCCTCCAGATCGACCGCGCCCTCATGGTGACGCTGGACGGCGACGTGGTCGGCGCGGCCGGCTTAAGCGGCTCGGAGCTCGACGCCATCTGGACGGCGCTCGATAGCGGGGAGCGCGCCTCGGGCGTGCTGATGCTGGATAGTCGCCCCTATCAAGCGGTTTCAGCGCCCATCCGCGCGCCGAACGTTGTTGGCTGGGTTGTGTTCGCCTCGGAACTCAACGCTACGCACCTCGACTCGTTTGAGGAGCTATCCGCTATTCCGCTCAATGCAGCGGTGTTCACGCGCTCGGCCGACGGCGCATGGGGGACAACAGACGCGACGCTCGCCGCACGCGATCTGAATGGCATCTCCGCAGAATTGGCCGAAGGGCGTCGGCAGAGTGGTGGCGCGCCCCGACGCTGGCAATTGCAAGGCGGGGCAGTCGTCGCGGTCACCCGGCCGCTCACCGGCTTCGACGGCCGTGCAGGCAACGTTCTCGTACTGACTTATCCGTTGGCGCAAGCGCTGCGGCCCTATGAAACCATGCTCGCGTTAATTGTGCTCGTCGGTCTTCTGGGCGTTGCCTTGTTGGCCTTCGGCAGCTGGCGCGTGGCGCGGAGCCTCACCCGGCCGATCGCGTCCTTGGATGACGCCGCTCAGGCGCTGCAGCGCGGTGAACGCGTTCACGTTCCAATCGAGACATCGGATGAAATCGGGCGCCTCGCGCATTCGTTTAACGCGATGTCGAACGAAATCGAAGAACGCCAGCGGCGCATCACCCACATGGCGTTGCATGATTCCGACACCAGCCTGCCGAATCGGCGCGCTCTCGAAGCTGAACTCGATGCGGGCCGCGCCAATTATGTTGTCGTGTTCGCGATCCAACGCTTCGCGACCATCCGCGATGCGGTCGGATATGTGCTGATAGTCGAGCTTGTGCGCTGCTTAGGTCAGAAGCTGCGTGAGGCTGCGGGCGAAGCCGCCTATGGTCGCCTGTCAGGAGACACCTTGGCCATCGTCGTCCAAGCGAGCGACGATGACGCCGCGTGCGCGTTCGCCGAGACCATCCGCGCTGAACTTGAGGGACCGGTGTGCGTCGGGGGCGTCAATGTCGACCTTTCGCTGATTGCCGGCGCCGCGCCCACGAGCCAGGCTGGCGACCACGCAGCGCTTGATCGCGCACTTGTCGCCGTCACTCAAGCAGGCGCCAACGACAAAAAATATGCGTTGTTTGACGCGGCAGCCTATGGCGATCCCGCGCGCAATCTCTCGCTCATGAGCGACATGATCGAGGCCATCAACAAAGGCGACCTCGAACTCTTCTATCAACCCAAGTATGACCTGAGAGACGGCGCCATCGCCGGCGTTGAAGCTCTGGTGCGATGGAATCACCCTGAACGTGGACGTATCGCGCCCGATCTCTTCGTCACAATGGCTGAAGACACCGGCAATATCGCCACGCTGACGGAATGGACGCTCATCCAAGCCATCGCGCATCAACGGGTGATCCGGGAGGCGGGCCACGACCTTGTCGTTTCGGTGAACCTCTCCGGTGGTCTGATCGGCGATGACAGCTTTACCGCGCTGGCGATCTCCTTGGTTGAGGATCATGGAGCAACGCTTTGCCTCGAAATCACCGAGACCGCGGCGATGAAAGACGCCGACGCCGCCTTGCGCAACATCGACCGCTATGTCGCCGCCGGCGTGCGCATCGCCATCGACGACTACGGCGCAGGCCTCTCCTCGCTTGCTTATCTGAAGCGTATTCGGGCACATGAATTGAAGCTCGACAAGTCCTTCATTCAAGCTCTCGGCGCTGATTCTCGCGAGGCCCTGCTGGTAAAGTCGACCGTAGACCTCGCGCACGGCTTGGGCATGAAGATCACTGCCGAAGGGGTTGAGACCGCCTCGGCTATAGCCTTACTCTCCTCCATGGGGTGCGATATTGCGCAGGGCTACTTTATGGACCGCCCGATGCCGATTGAGGATCTGTTGTCTCGCTTGGCGGCCCGAAGCGCCGAGGCCGCGAACGTGGACTGTCAAGCGGCTGTAGCGTCAGTGGGTCGTCGCCAGATGGGATAGGAAGTCATAGGCGGCTATCGCTGTACCATTGCTTTCGCACCGTCATCTTCGGCGACTTGTCGGCGCACAAGCGCTTCGCCGCGGTCGGCGCGGTACCAACCCAGAGAATGATGCGATCGCTCAGTGGATCGGCGGAGGCTCGCTCAGAGCTTGCGCGGAAGCGCCCGGCAGGAAAGCGGTCGCGGCGAGCGCGGAGACGGTCGCGCGCCGCGTGAGCCGTAAGCGCCTCACGGAGCTCGCTCGCTTCCTCGCACGCCCCGCATCCGACTCCGAGCAGGAGCGTTGCAGCGATCACGGCGAGAAGGTGAAGCAACGCGGTCTCGGCGGAAAGCGGGGGCTCGCGTTGAAGGAATTCGCGCTGGGACATGAGGCGTTGTCTCGTTTTGTTGCGCGGCAGCCTTTGCGACGTGTGCATGAGTGCGTGTTCGGCGTGCTCGCGCTGGAAATTGAGCCAATCGACCCCCAGGCTGTGATTTGGCCCCGTTACGTCCGCCAACGGGCGCCCAAGGGCTAATGTCTCAAATTGGGATGTTCCACTCGTTGCCAACGGCAGGGAGGGGACCGGTCAGTCCGGCGTGGCCGATCGACCGGCGTGCTTTGGCCCGAGGCGGACATTCGACGGGGATGATTGAGGCTGACTCACTAAGGAGATCATCGAGCCTCGCGAAGCGTCTGTAGTCGTCGGTACAGGACACGCGTTTCCAGAAGATTGGCGATGCGCAGCGCGACCTCGACAATATCAAATGGCTTACCGACGAAGTCCTTCGCCCCCAGGGACAGCGCGCGCCGCCGCGCGGCCGTCGTTGTATCGGCAGTCAGCACAAGCACCGGACGAAAATCGCCTGGCCGCGTCTGCCGACCGAACGCCTCGAGCAGTTGATAGCCGTCGATCCCCGGCATCATCAGGTCGAGCAGGACGAGATCCGGTTCGGACTCCACAAAAGCGGCGAGGGCGGCGTTGGGATCGGTAAGCCCAACGATGTCGGTATAGCCCTCCCGTTCTAGCATCGACCGCAGCAGCAACACGTTGGCCGATTCATCATCCACAATCAGGATGCGGCATTGGTTGAGATCAGACTGCATGACGGGGGCGGCGGCGATCGTCATATGTCTTGTCTCGCGAGCGAGGGTGCGGGCGACACGTGAGTTGGCAACTCGAACCAGAACACTGCGCCGCGATCTGGAAGCGTGCGGTTCTCAAACCCGATGGCGCCGTCCATCGCCTCGACAAGACGCTTGGAGAGGGCGAGCCCCAGACCGGTTCCCTCGACGCCCGCGGTGCGTTCGCGGCCCAGGCGGTCGAACGGCGTGAACAGACGCGCGGCCGCCGCCTCGGCGACACCGGGACCTTCGTCCATCACCGCCACGCGCGTCCACCCGTCGTCCTGCACAACGCGCAGCCGCGTTTCTCCATCCACTCGATTATACTTCACGGCGTTGGAGAGGAGGTTCAGCGCCACCTGAACCACGCGGCGCCGGTCGGCGCGCACGATGATCGGCGTCGCCGGCAATTCGGACGCCAGACTGACGCCGGCCGCCTCGGCGATGGGAGACGTCAACTCCAGCGCTTCGGTCAGCGCGTCGCGCAGATCGAACGTCTCTGGCCAGAATTCCATGCGGCCGGCCTCGATGCTGGAAATGTCCAGCACTTCATTGATGAGCGCGAGCAGGTGCCGGCCGGCCTTCAGAATCTGCTCCACCGCCGCGGTCTGGCGCGCCGACATCTGGGATTTGTCGAGCTCTAGCAATTGCGCAAAACCCAGAATGGCGCTGAGCGGCGTGCGCAATTCATGGCTGGTCCGCGATAGGAACTCGCTCTTGGCCAAGTTCGCTGCGACGGCCGCTTCGCGCGCTTCCGAGAGGGCCTCTTCGGCGCGTTTACGCTCGGTCATGTCGCGGGTGACTTTGGAGTAGCCTCTGAGACGACCGACTTCGTCGTGCAGCGCAGTGACCACAACGTTCGCCCAGAAGCGCGATCCGTCCTTGCGCAAGCGCCAGCCTTCGTCTTCTGCGCGTCCGTCACGCAGCGCAGTCGCCAGCATCCGTGGCGGGACGATCGCGCGCGTCTCGTCCGGGTAAAATGTTGCAAAGCTTTGGCCGAGGATCTCCTCCGCCCGCCAACCCTTGATGCGCTCTGCGCCTTCATTCCAGCTGACGACGCGGCCCTCCGGATCAAGCACGAAGATGCCATAGTCTTTGACGCCTTCGATCACGAGACGAAAGCGCTCTTCGCCCTCGCGCAGCGCTTGCTCGCGCCGACGCAACAGCAGGCTCGCTTCTTCCAGTTTCGCGCCGAGACGCCCGATTTCGTCCGCTTCGACGGGCAAAGGCGGCAGTGGTTCGCCGCGTTCGAGCCGTCGTGCGTTCGCCTCGAGCGCTTGCACGCGCCGCACGATCCCGGTGGAGAAAAGATAGACCGCCGCGAAGCTTCCGAGGAGACCGACAGCGCCGCTGATCGCGGTCAAGACGAGATTGCGCGCGCGGGCTTCATCGGCGCGCTGTTGGCGCGCGGCGAGCAGATCACTTTCGTGCGCCTGCATCGCTTCGATTTCATCGCGCAGGCCGTCCAGGACCGCCTTGTTGGCGACCAGGGCGGCAAGCACGTCTGGACGGGCCAACGCTTCGCGTGTACCCGCGCCCTGGATGTTGCGAAGGGCGGCGAGACCCTCGCGCTTGCGCGCCGCCAGCTGCGTGACGACGTCGAAGCGCCTGCGAACCTCCGAATCGCGAATTTCGGCATCCAGCCGCGCGAACGCTGCCGGAATTTCGGCCTCCGCCTTGATGTAGGGCGCCAGAAACCTCTCTTGCCCCGTCAGAAGATAGCCGCGCACGCCGCTGGCGGCCTCCGCCAGCAAGGCGTGCACCTCATGGATATCGCGCTGAATCGCGAAGGCCGCGCGGACATCCGCTTCAGCGCGCGCCTCGGCGCGGCTCGCCACATAGAGCGACAAGAGCGCGATCAGGAGAATCGTCAAGGGCAACGCGACGACGACGACGCCCTTCACCGCAAGCGGCTGGTTCGCCCAGACGCGGCCTGAACGCGCCACGATGTCGTCGATCCAGCGCATGCTCACGCTTTCGCCGTTCGTGCTTTGGTGGCGAGCACGGCCGCCTGTGTCCGATCCGCGACGCCGAGCTTGGCGATCACCCGCTCCACATGCGCCTTCACCGTGCCGGGACTGACGTTGAGCGATCGAGCGATGGCCTTGTTGGTCAAGCCGTCTGCGATGTGATCCAAGACTTCTCGCTCGCGCGGCGTCAGTCGGTCCAGACGCGCAAGATCAGACTCCACCTGTCGCGCGCCCGGCAGGAGCGCCTGATTGATCAACGCCAGCGGCAACGCCGAGTGCCCTGCAAGGACCTGGCGCACCGCAGAAATGAGTTCCTCGGCGTCCGCATCCTTCAGAACATAGCCGGCAGCGCCGGCCGCGAGCGCGGCGCGCACATATTCCGGTGTGTCATGAAGCGTGAGGATCAGGACCTTCACCGCCGGTTCGTCCGCACACAGCGCCGCCGCGACCGCCAACCCGTCCATGCCGGGACCGAGCCGGATGTCCAGAAGAACCAGGTCCGGCCGCATCGTGCGGGCGAGGTGCAACGCCTCTTCTCCGGAACTCGCTTCGGCGACGATCTCCAGATCGTCCGTGCGCGCCAGGATCCCGCGCAGCCCCTCGCGCGCAAGCGCGTGATCGTCGACGATCAGCACGCCGCGTCTCATGCGTCAGGCTCCAGGACAGCTGACACCTCAACACCGCCGCCAGAATGATCGACGATATCCAAACGTCCGCCAAGCACCGCCATGCGCTCACGCATCACCTCAAGGCCGATGTGATCGCCCGCGCCGGCTTTGATGAAGTGAG
>WGMQ01000052.1 GCA_016125005.1 bacterium
GGGGCTCGCTTACTTTAGGGGCGTCCGTGTTGCATCAAGAAACCGTAAGCGCCTCGCGTGCCAGCGCCGAAATAAATCGACTGCCATTTATCACTCAATGCCATTGCCATTTATCACTGAAAACTACACCCAGTAGGTGTCCGCCTTCTCCGTCACGATGCGGTCGCCCGCGTTGTAGGCGGTCATCCGGAAGGCGCCGTTGCCCACGAAGGTCTTCGGTGCATTTGCCCAGCCCGGTCCGCCCGCTTCCACGGCCTTGCGGTTCAGCGGCAGCCAGCAGGCAAAGTACGTCACCACGGGGAAGTTTGGAACCGGACGTGTGAGCCGATAGACCAGCGTGTGATCATCCTCGGCAATGACGCCCTTCAGTGTGGCGTTCGAGTTCAGGCCGCCCGCCTCGTAGTAGGCTTCGCCCCCTTCGATGAAGGGCATGACGAGCGAGGCGTAGGGCGCCGCCACATTCTTGGTCAGCAGCCGCTGCACTGAGTAGACAAAGTCACCTGCGACGACCGGGTCCCCGTTATGCCACTTGGCGTCGGGCCGCAGCTTGAAGGTCCAGACGCGATGGCTCTCGTCGTGCGTCCATTCCATGGCGACCCCGGGCGTCGGCATCGCATCGCCGTCGAGGACGATCAGTCCTTCCATCAACGGGTGAAGGGCCTTGTTGTCGGGGATGACGGTGACGAAGGTCGGATCGAGGGATTTGGGCTCGGCGGCCAAGTTTATTCGGAGCGTTTTCCCGGCAGCTTGACGGCTGGACGACCCTCCCGCCTTGGTCTCGCTGTCCCCTCCACCGCAGCCGGTGGCGAGGAAACATACAGCCGCGATCATCAGCCAGCAGCCGAGCAAACGAATTTTCATAGTGGATCAATCCTCCAAAGTTAAATGAAGGAGAGACGGTACGCACCCAAGGGAGCGCGCGACAAGGACAACCGACCCGCGCTCAATCCACAAGGAGTCAGCGCGTGTCCGGGATGATGAGGCGACGCTCGCCGGGAGGAACCTCGATCCGCGCCGAGCCCCCTGTCATGCTCCAGACGGAGTAGTCCGTCGAGGACGTGCTGAGGCTCTTGACCAGCACGCGGGGGCGTACCTCGCCCGTCGGCATCACGATCAGTCGCCCGCTCGCGATGTTCTCGATCGTGGCGTCGGAAACGGTGATCGCGTGAGGAGGATAGATCACCCGGCGGTCGGACTTCGATTGGTCGTTCCCGATCACCATGATGACCTTGTTGGAGTCGCTGTGAGGGAGTATCCCCGCTAGGGAGCGACCGATGAAGCCATCTCCCGCGGATGGAGGCGGTGGCCATGAGAGCAGCACCTTCGCGCCAGTCTCGGCGACCAGGTCGGCGTTCGGTCCCTTGACGACGGCAAGGAAGGGCTCCCGTGCCTCCAGCGCCTGCGCTGCCAGCGTGGGGCTCACCCGAGGCTGCATGCGGCCGAGAAAAAACTGGGTCGCATACGGTACATCGACGAATGTCAGGTCGTTTGCCGAGATTCCCGCGCCCTTGAGTGCCGCACCGAAGGACTGCGCATCCAGCGTTCGCTGCACGTCCTGATCATAGCGACGCGCCACATGATAGTATCCGGTGAAGCCAGCAATCGCCAGCAAAAGGACCGCGACCCAGCCCGCCGTCCACCCGCGGGTGGGACGGATGCTGAGGGCCGCGACAAGCAACGGCGCCCCGATCACCGCCGCCAGCGGTGTCAAAGGCATGTAGAGAGACTGACGCTGGTGATTGGCCAGGCTGAACATGACAAGACCCAGCGCGAAAGCCGTGGCCAGCGGCAGCGCCAGGCGGCCCGCCGGGGTGCTGCGTCCCTTCCAAATCGCCCATCCCAGCGCCGGAAATGTGAGAAGCGACCAAGGAGCGAACTGCTGGAGGAAGTAGACTGTCGGCTTCCACCAGGTGGGATTGCCTGTCGTTCCCTTTGCGTGATTCACCAATTCCTTCCCGATCATCTTGTCGATCAGCGCCTGTCCCTCCACCAGCCATGCCAGCAAAAACCAGCCGCCGGTGATGAACAGAAAGAGGCCCAGGCCAGCTGCGTTCTGGACCAGTGGGAAGTGCCAACGCTCATCCTTGTCGCGTCCGGCCAGAAGAGCGCCGGGAATTGCGAACGAGGCAATCAGGACACCGACCGGTCCTTTGGTCAGTGCGGAGAGAGCAGCCACGAACCAGAACCAGATCCACGATGTCTTGCCGCGCATCGCCGCCAGGATCAGCAGGATCATCGCCAGTGTCTCGAACGTGAGCAGGCTGTCGGTTCGGATGAGGAGAAGCTGGCGCCCACCCATCATGGACACCTGATAGGTGATCGCGGCCACAAGCGCTGTCAGGTTGCCGAGCGGCCTGCGCGCGCCAAAGAAAATCAGGAGCAACGTCCCGAGGGTCGCCAGACCGTTCACCAGATAGGGGAACGCGAGTCCGTGGTACCCCGTCAAAGCCATGGGGACTGCACAGGCCCAAGTGTAGAGCGGCGGCTTGGAGGTGATGTCCCCCGTGTCGTCCCGCTGTACGATCCAGTTACCATTCACCACCGCGTCCATGACGTAGGCAATCGCCTTGTCCTGGTCGTCGTCATTGATCGAGGGGGGCGCCGTGGCGCGGACCGCGAACAGGGCGCTCCAGGTGACGAGGATCAACAGGAGGCACGCCGCGACGGACGGCGCGGACGATGCGGCCTCGGGTCGGAGCGCTCGCTCCGGACGGTTCTTCGATCTGGTCACGAAAGCTGTCGGCGACCTCCGCGCCTTGCATCGTCGCCAACCCGTTTTGGGGCAACGACAAAGGGATGCGGCTCACATTCAGGCGCCGCCATCCCCCTGAAAACGAAGATCCCTGCCAGTTGAAGCTGGCAGGGACATTCGCTCGCAGGAGAGGTATAGGAGATTGCTTGGTTGGGTTACTTCTTGGCGGCGCCGAGGACGGCATCCTTGGCGGCCTTGAGGATGCGGAACTTCAGCACCTTCTTGGCGGGAACCTTCATCGGCTCCTGGGTCTGGGGGTTCTTGATGGTGCGGGCGGCGCGCTTGCTGATGACGAGCTTGCCGAGGCCGGGGAACACGAAGCCGTTGGCCTTCTTGGCTTCCTTGTAGGCGGTTTCCAGCAGGATGGTGAGGAGCTCGGCGACCTTCTTCTTGGGCAGATCGGACTTCTCCGCCAGAAGGGTGATGAGCTGGTTCTTGGTCAGGGACTTGGGAGCAGCCGCTTCCTTCTCTTTGACTTCCTTCTTCGGCGCGCTCGCTTCTTTCTTAGCCATGGATGTGCACTCCTGTGCAGAGAAATGGTGACCGTCAATCGATGCCACGGAGCTTGTTCTCTTGCCGATGATCTGAACAGGGCTTGAGGAACATCTGCCAGGCAGGTACGCTGGTGAGAAGAGGGCAGAGTGAGCCCCCGGTGGTCAAACAAAAAAATCACAGAAGCTGTGGAAAAATGCACCTCATTCGCCAACTGACTGCCGAAACTTGGGGAAAACTCCCGCCGCATCGCGATTTAGCCCCATCCCATGCAGCTGATCGTGCATCCCGACCGAGCCAAACATTGCCGATAGGGATGTTTGATTACAGACGAGTTGAGTGTTTCAATCTCCTATCGAAGCGCTCCCTTTTCCTCCGATCCGCCGGGCGGCTTCGTCTCAAGCCCGTTACTACCTGTGGAAAACTCCCCTTGCCCGAACCGCACCGCATGGAAACCGTAACCCCGCGATCCAACCGAGGGTTTCCACCTCCCGCTCCCCGTCCGCTCAGGTAATGCCGATGGCCCGACTTCCCAACGAACGCGACTCCTATCTGCACGTCACCAGGCCGCGCAATGCGTGCCTGTTGTGCTCCGCCCCGCTCAACGTCGACGGCCGCCACCCCTCGGTTATCGTACTTTCTGATAAAGAAGAAGCCATCCGGCAGGACTTCTGTCCCACCTGCTGGGGCCGCATGACCGAGAAGGGCTACTTTTCCTTCTGGGTCACCAAGCGTGTGAATGCACCGAGTGCCGAGCAGCGCCGCCTCGCCCGCGGCGAGCGCAACGAGGCCCTCTGGCGCCTCTTCAGCGCGCTCCACTCCTCCGGAAACAGCGATCTCGCCCCGCAGCTCTTCTTCCTCGCCCACCTGCTCATGCGCTACAAGGTCCTGACCTTCAGCGGACTGCGCGACGGCAAGCTGGCGTTCCTCCATCCGAAGCTGGAGGAAACCTACCTCATCGACGACCTCCCCATCGAGAGCATCGACTTCCTCTCGGTGAAGAACGAAGTCGAGGCCGCGGCTCTGGCCTATGTGCCTGACGCGGACGAGGACCCCGAGCCGCCTGAGGGCAACCAGGGCTAAGATAACAACGCTCGAATGCAATAAGCCCCGGCCATCGTATGATGGCCGGGGCTTCGTCTATACATCTATACGTCTATACCAGTGCGTTAGCGGGCAGCCAGGATGATGTCCGCAAAGTCCTTGGCCTTTAGGGACGCGCCGCCGATGAGGCCACCGTCGATGTCCTTCTGCGCCAGCAGTTCCTTCGCATTGTCCGGCTTCATGGAGCCGCCGTACTGGATGCGGACCTGGTCGGCGACCGACTGGCCGTAGAGCACGACGAGGATCGAGCGGATGTGCGCGTGCACTTCCTGCGCCTGCGCCGGGGTGGCGGTGCGGCCGGTGCCGATGGCCCACACGGGCTCGTAGGCGATGACCGACTCGGCGACCTTCTCGGCAGGAAGGCCCGCCAGGCAGCCGCGCACCTGGATCTCGACCACACTATTCGTGATACCGAGGTCGCGCTCCTCCAGGAGCTCGCCCACGCACACGATGGGCTTCAGGCCCACTTCGTAGCAGGCGCGGATCTTGGCGTTCACCTTGGCGTCGGTCTCGCCGAAATACTGGCGGCGCTCGCTGTGGCCGAGGATCACCCACTCGACGCCCGCGTCCTTCAGCATGGCGGGGGAGACCTCGCCCGTGTAGGCGCCGCTCATCACCGACTTCCCGTCCTTGCTGACGCTGAAGGCGTTCTGCGCGCCGAGCTTGATGGGCGTGCCCTTGACGCGCTCGCGAACGGTGGCAATGGAGAGGAACGGCGGGCAGACGGCGATGTCGACGTCCTGCACCGACTGGACAAGCTGGGCGAGTCCGTTGACCAGGTCGGCGGCTTCGGCCTGAAGGCAATTCAGCTTCCAGTTACCGGCAATGAACTTTTTCCGGGCCATGATGGAGAGGTCCTTTGGAGTGGATTTGGCGGCGCCACTGGCGCCTGCAATCGTGGGTTCAGCGGATCATTTCGCACGGGAGGGGGAAAGGGTATTCATAGCCTCATGCCCTCGCGCGTGGTCGAATCGGGCGTGAGCACCAGCGTGTCACCCTCCTGCAAGCCCTCGATCACCTCGACCTCGAAATCGGCCCGCAGCCCCAGCTTGATGGTGGTGCGCTGTGCGTGACCGCCGACCGACTTGTAGACGAAGCGGCTGCCGTCCGGATCCTCGAGCACAGCAGAGCGAGGCACGATGAGCGCCGCATCCTTGCTTCCCTTTGTATAGCGGGCCAGCACGCGGAAGCCGAGCCCAAGGGCGGCAGGGCGCTCGTCGAGACTGGAAATGACGATCACGCGCTGCTGCTCCACACCGAGCGACGAGTACTTCGTAAAGCCCGCCGGATCGATCCGCGTGACTGTTCCGCGCAGCGCGGGCATTCCCGTCGAGACGGTGTACTCGACCGGTGCTCCCACCACGAGGCGATAGGCATCCTGCGTGAGCACGTCCGCCTCTATTTCAAGTTCCTCCAACGTGCCGACCAGCATGACCGGCGTGCCGGCGTTCAGCGGGCCACCGCCGATCTCATAGCGATCCAGGACGATGCCGTCCACGGGCGATGGCACGCGCGCCAGCTCCAGATCGTGCCGGGCCCGATCCAGACGAGCGCGCATTTGCTCGATCTGGTGGGTCAGCGATTCCTCCTCCAGCTTCTTCCGTTCGATGCGTCGACGAATCGCATCGGCCTGTGCGCGCGATGAAACCGCCATCGCGCGCAGCCGCGCCAGATCGGCCCGACCCCGCTGGACGGCAACGTGCGCCGTACCGGACGCGAGCCGTGCGTCGTCAAGGTCTCGCTCGGCAACGGCGCTGTCGCCGCTGAGCCTCTCGAGCCGGGCCAGTTCCTTCGCCAGTCGCTCATCGCGCAGGCGCAGGTCCTCCTGGCTGAGTTCCTCGGCGGTCGCATTGGCCGCAGCGGCCTCCGCGAGAGCCACGGCGTTGGCCAGATCCGCTTCCTCAACGGTATTGTCCTTCAGGATCGCCAGCTGCGATTCCATCTGGAGCATGTTCGCCTCGGCCTCGTGCACCGCCGTTTCCAGGGGAACCATGTCGATGCGGAAAAGCGATTCGCCCTTCGTCACGCTGTCGCCGGGCTTCAGTTCAATGCGGGCCACATCCCCGGTCACGGGCATCGCGATGCGGTGCCGAATCTCCAACCGAGTGCGCGCGGGCTCCGTGAATGTCTCGCTGATCGTCCCCTTGCGGACCTTCACGACGGGGACTTCCTTCCCGCCACCACACGCGATGGCGAACAGTCCAAGCGCCAGCACCAGTCCACATCTCAACTTTGAATTGTTCATCTCCATCACTCCTTAACCTTCATGACTTCCAACCAGTCGAGTTTCTCGATCAACGCCCGGACGGCCACCTGGGCTGCCAGGATACAGGAAAGCATCAGAAACGCGGTCAGTGCGAAGCGCTCCGCCTTGAGAACCATCGGGAAGCGGAATAGCTCCGAGCTATACGCCACCGTCAGGAAGCGTATATACCAAACGCCCGCGTATAGACCAAGCAGAGTACCAAGGCCGTAAAGTATCAGGCTCTCGATGGCAAAGATGCGGGCCACCTGTCCTGTCGTGAATCCAAGGACCCGCAAGGTGGCAACCTCGCGCTGGCGTTCGCTCAACGACACCAGAGCGGAATTGAGCACGCTCCCGAATCCGATCACCATCGCGAAGATGATGAAGATGCCGATGATGACGGCGTTGGCCTTGCTGAAGGTCTCCTCGAAGAGTTCCAGCGCCTGCGCGCGGCGTGTTGCCCCCACCACATCGCGGACCTCCTTCAACTGCCCAAGATAGGCGGCATCGCTGCTCCCGGGAAACGAGCGCGTCAGGATTCGGTTGGCGGCCCATTCCTCGCCGATCAACCGACTCAGATAGTCAATACGGGCGTAGGCTGACAACCCGACGTAGGTGTCCACCAATGCCACTACTGTGGCTGTCGTTTGGCGTCGCTCGCCAATGAGCGGCTGCACAATGAGCTGGTCCCCAACCCCGACATCGAGGAGTTCCGCCAGTTTTCGGGAAAGCACCAATCCCGAAGCGGGAATCGTGATCGGCTCCCCCGCCTGGTCGAGTGGTGTATAAAGGAAGTTGCCTGCGTCTATACCGGTGATGCTCACCGTGCGGCGTCGTGCGCCGTTCACGAAGTCCGCGGGCACATTGAGCTGCGGCTCCACCTGCTGCACGAACTGGAGTTCCTCGGAGGCCAGTCCCGGTCCCTTCGGATCGCGGAGCGCAATCGCCAAGTCCTGGTGCGAGACCTCCTCCAGTTCGTAGCGCGCCAGCTTCTTCATCCCATCGCGCATCGCGAAGGCACCGATGATCAGCATCGTTGCCACCAGCCCGGAGAACACGCTGACGAGGCTTCGGAACGGATTGCGAAAGATGGCCCGAAACACCATCTTCCAACGAAACGGAAGACGCGTCCACAGCGCCGGGAAGCGCTCGATAGGCGTGCGGTGCGCCCGTTCCGGCGGGGGAGGGTGCATGGCCTCGGCCGGTTGCAGCCGAAGCGCGGTCAGCGTGCCTTTCAGCGTACCTCCCGCCGCGGCAAGCGAACTGACCAGCAGACCCGTGATGTATAGATCGAAGTGATAACGTTGCTCGATCAGCGGGAACTCGAAGATCGCCCTGTATAGACTCAGCATGCCGAACTGGATGAGCAGCGCCAGCAACGATCCGAGCAATGCACCGGCGGCACCGATGATCACGCCGTATAGCAGATAGTGGCACATGATCTGTACAGATGTATAGCCAATGGCCTTCAGCGTCCCGATGACGACGCGCTGTTGCTGGACGAGTCGAGCCACCAATACATTCAGGATCAGCGCCGCGATGGAAAGAAAGATCACCGGCGTGATCAGGCTCGATTTCTTGACGTTCTCCAACTCGTTCTCGAGGAACTTGGTGGACGGCTGCTCATTCATGCGCTGCGCATCCACCACGCCATACTGGTCGAGCACCTCCTTGGCGCTTCGCAGCATCGGCAGCACGGCGCCGTCGCTCTTGTCATAGACGGTGCCGAGGAACTCGTTGTACGCGCCGGCGAGATCGCCCGCCTCCTGCAGAAACTTTTCCTCGAAGTAAATGGCGGCGAATCGCTTTGGATCGGGAGCCAGCCCACCGGCCGGCGGAATCAGGTAGATGTACTCGGCCGAGGTCACCGTGCCGACCACCAGGAATTCGCGCTGCTCGTCGAGCAGCATGATCCGCAGTCGATGCCCCGGGTGCAGGTGATTCTCCCGCGCAAAGGAATCATTCAGGAGGATCTCCTGGGCCCCCGTGCCGGAGAACCAGGAACCCTGCCGGAGCAGCACATCGTTGATGACCGGTTGGCGCACGGCCGGGAGCGAAAGCGCCGTGCCCGTGACCGGTTCCGTCAGGTCGGGTAGGTCGACGAGGATTGGCAACCGGACCCGTCCGCGCACTTCGCGCACGTTCGGCAGTTCCCTCAGCTCCTCGGTCACCCAGGCCGGTGCGCGCTTCACCGGCGCGTAGAAATCGCCGATGCGCGTCTGGGCGAAGTAGCGTTCCTTCGCGAACTCGAGGTCGCGCGCCACGCCGAGGAACCCCACCAACGCGGCGATGCCGAAGCCCATGATGAGAACCAGAGCGAAGAGGGATGCCTTTCGCCCGAGCAAGTCACGGACGACCTTGCGGAGCAGCGTGGGACTCACCAGTCGAGTTCCTCGACCGGCACCCGCTTGTCGTTGTCCTTCACCCACGCGATGGCACCGTCGCGGATGTGGGCAATGCGGTCGGCGATGCCGCAAATGGCCGCGTTGTGCGTGATGATGACGAGTGTCTTCCCCATGTCCCTGTTGAAGTGCAGCAGGAGCTTCAGCACCTCGCGACTCGTGCGGATATCGAGGGCGCCGGTGGGCTCGTCGCAGAGGAGGATCGACGGATTCCCCGCAATGGCGCGGGCGATGGCGACGCGCTGTTGTTCGCCGCCGCTCATCTGTGCGGGGAAGTGATCGTGCCGGTGCGCGAGACCAACCAGGCTCAGCGCTTCCCTCGCGCTCATGGGATTGCGGGCAACCTCGGTCACGACCTCCACGTTCTCCAGGGCCGTGAGCGTTGGCACCAGGTTGTAGAATTGGAAGACGAAGCCGACCTCGTAGCGTCTATACATCGTCTGTTCGCGGTCGTTGTTTTTGCCGAGGTCCCGGTCGCGGTAAAGAACCTTGCCGCCCGTGGGCCGGTCCATGCCGCCGATCAGGTTCAGCAGCGTGCTCTTCCCCGAGCCGCTGGGGCCGAGGATCACGAGCACCTCGCCATCGAAGATCTTCAGCGTCGCGTCACGGAGAGCCATGACCTCCACTTCGCCCATGCGAAAAACGCGCTGCGCGCTCTCCACAGAGAGAATCACAGGGCGGTCAACGGCGTTGGGTTCTGTGGCCAATTGGAAGCAGTGCTCCTCGCGTGGCCGATGATGCCGAGCCACAAAAATCTGCGCGCACTGCAAGTGATGGGGGGAGGGAGGGGCGAGCCGAATCACGATGATTCGACCCGCCCGGGAAATAAACGGCTACACTGTGCTTACTCGGTGGCCTCGTCCAGGACCGCCGCCTGGCCAGCGCCCTCCGGAAGACGAATGCTCTCCACCATCTGCTGGATCTCCGCAGGCGGAGGCGGCGTCAGCTGCGAAACAACGATCGTCACGACGAAGTTGAGCACCATGCCGATGGCTCCAATGCCCTCGGCGGAAATGCCGAAGATCCACGGCTTCCATCCCATGAACTTGACCGTGATGATGTAGGCCAGCGTAAACACGAGCCCCACCACCATGCCGGAAATGGCGCCTTCGCGGTTGGTGCGCTTGCTGAACACTCCCAGCAGGATCACCGGAAAGAAGCTACATGCGGCCAGACCGAACGCCAGCGACACCACCTGCGCCACGAAGCCCGGCGGGTTGATGCCGAAGTACCCGGCCACCAACACTCCGAAGAGCACCATCACGCGCCCAACCATCACACGCTTCGCCTCAGACGCACGCGGGTTGATCATGCGGTAGTAAATGTCGTGGGCCAGTGAGCTGGAAAGCACCAGCAACAGTCCCGACGCCGTCGAGAGCGCCGCCGCGAGTGCCCCCGCCGCCACCAGTGCGATGATCGGAGCCGCCAGGTTGGCCACCTCCGGTGTCGAAAGCACGATGATGTCGCGGTCGATGGTCAGCTCGTTCGCCGCGCCCTTCGCCATCTGGATGATACCGTCGCCGTTCTTGTCGTCGAACTTCAGGAGCCCCGTCTTCTCCCACTTCTCCACCCAGGGAAGCTGGCGAACCTCCGTCAGTGGCTTGTTGTGAAGACTCTGGATCAGGTTCGTTCGGGCAAAGATCGCCAGCGCCGGAGCCGTCGTATAGAGGATCACGATGAAGAGCAGCGCCCAAAACGCCGAGGTGCGCGCCGACTTCACATCCTTGGTCGTGTAGAATCGCACGATGACGTGGGGGAGTCCCGCTGTGCCGGCCATCAGCACCAGCGTTGTGCACAGCACGTCCAACCGCGTTGTAGTCGTAAATGGCGTGCTGTATGCCACCCCCAGGATGTCCGTCTGGATTTGGTCCAGCTTTGCCAAGACATCGGATGTCGTCATGCTGATCTGGGGAATGGGGTTCCCCGTCAGCATCATCGAAAGCGCCACGGCAGGAATCAGGTAGGCAACGATTAGCACGGCATACTGCGCCACCTGGGTCCAGGTGATGCCCTTCATGCCGCCCAGCACCGAGAAAAATCCGACGATCACCATGCCGATGATGACGCCCGTCTCGATCGGGACCGCCAGAAAGCGACTGAACACGATGCCAACGCCGCGCATCTGGCCCGCCACGTAGGTTGTCGATACGAAGATCGCCGCCACCACCGCCACGACGCGCGCCGTCGACGAGTAGAAGCGATCACCGACGAAGTCAGGCACCGTGTACTTGCCGAATTTCCGCAGGTAGGGCGCCAGCAACAGCGCCAGGAGCACATAGCCGCCAGTCCAGCCCATCAGGTACATCGAGCCGTCCGCGCCCATGAACGAGATCATGCCGGCCATCGAGATGAAGGAGGCCGCCGACATCCAGTCCGCCGCCGTCGCCATGCCGTTTGCCGCAGCGGGCACACCGCGCCCCGCCACAAAGAACCCCGAACTTTCCCTAACCCGCGCCCACCAACCGATGGCGATGTATAGCATGAAGGTGATTGTTACGAATAAGTAGGTCCACGCTTCCGTCGTCACTCTTTCTCCTCCTGTCGCGCGTTAGTCGCATGCAAACGATCAAGAACCTGCATCCGCCAAACATAGACAGCGATCAGGCCAAGGAACACCCAGATCGTCCCCTGCTGGGCCATCCAGAAGCCGAAGGGAACGCCAAAGAAGGGGATGCGATTGAGGAGATCGACGAAGAGGATGCTGCAACCAAGGGAGACAAAAGCCCAGATGCTGAGCAAAACCACGATCAGGCGCACGTTGGCGCGCCAGTAGGCACCATCATTCATGAGGGGAGTATGGACCTCCGGGATTAAAAACAAACTCGCCCCGGTTTTGGACCGGGGCGAGTGTAACGTCAACCGAGAACGTCGATCAGGAGTTGATCGGACGGACGTTCGTGGCCTGCATGCCCTTGGCGCCGCGGGCCGCTTCGAACTCGACGCGCTGGCCTTCCTTCAGGGTGCGGAAGCCGTCGGTGCGGATGGCGGTGTGGTGGACGAAGAGGTCATCACCCTGGTTATCCGGGCAGATGAATCCAAAGCCCTTCTGATCATTGAACCACTTGACGATACCGGTCTGCATAGTGTTTTCCTTCTGGAAAAGTGTGTTGTACTGATCGACATCCTGATGACCGATTCCAGTTGGACGAATCTTCGACGGCATTGAAACCACCTGGCTGGTGGCCCTTCGCCGAGAAACACATGCAGCGGTTACTGCGACGTGGAGCTGTGAAGGAGGATCGATAAACTGAACTGTTGGTCCTGCGGGTGTTTGATCTAGCCCGCAGAGAGGGCACCACCCACACCCCACGCGTCAATGAAAGATTTTGAAAATCGTGAACAGGGCATCTGGTCCTGCCCAGCGCCCCCTTGACGGGCATGGTTTCCGCAGTGCCTACTTTCGCCCCTACGGTAGGCCCGCGGAGTGGACCATGCAGCGTCGACCCAACACCGTGAACCGCATCGACCTCGAACGCGATTTGAGGGAGGCCGGTGTACGCGATGGGGACCTGTTGGTGGTGCATTCCTCCCTGTCACGCGTCGGCTGGATCCAGGGTGGCCCGCTCGATGCCCTGGCCGCACTGCGTGCGGTTCTTGGCCCTCGCGGCACTCTTGTCATGCCCACCTTTACTTTTAATCTGTCCTGCTGGGGAATGCCGCCCTTCGACCCGGAACGCACGCCCAGCCGCGTGGGTGTCCTGACCGATGCGCTTCGGCATCTCGATGGGTCGGTTCGTTCCAGTCATCCGACCCACAGCGTCGCGGCGATTGGTCCGCTCGCGGCGGACCTCATCGGCGACCGGATCGACTACGAACCGTTGGGCATTGGAAGCCCCCTGGATCGTGCCCAGATGATGGGCGGACGCATCCTCCTGATTGGCGTCGGCCAGAATCGCAACTCCACCGTTCACGTGGCCGAGTGCTACGCCCAGGTGCCATACTTCGCCGTTAATTTCTCCGAGGACTCCAGCTGGGACGAGGCTTGGTACCTGAACGAAAAGGGCGGACGCGAGCTAGTCATCATCGACCAGATGCCCGGCTCTTCGGAAGGCTTTGACGTCCTGGAAAATCCCCTGCGCCGCATGGGGGTCGTGCGCGACGTGATGATCGGAGAGGCCCCGTCTCAGATGATGGAGGGCAATCGCCTCTGCGTGGCCGTCACGTCCCTCCTGATGGAGAATCCCGCGCTGCTGCTCGGCGGGGATGCGACCTCCGACATTACCCGGCGGCGGCGACTCCACACCATGAAGGTGTTGAATCAGCGGTCGCATCGCCCAACAGACCTGACCCCCATTCTTCAAGGAAGTGCCCCATGAACGCCACCACCTCAACGCTGTGGTCCGAGAAGTTCGAGCAATTGGCCGCGCGCTGGGCAAAGGAGCCGCACGGCGAGGACGAGCCGGGTTTCAGCGGCCCCGAGCTTGTGTCGCGCGTTCGCTCGCGGCTCCGCATCATCCAGAACTACAACCGCGTGACCTCGCGTCTCGCCATCAGCTCGAAGCGCCACTGGGATCAGTCCTGGAACCCGGAGGCCGTGGAGCGCGATCTGCGGGCCGCTGCGCGCCGACTTGGCTGGTCCGTCTACATCTCGCCAAAGGGCCAGCCGTCCCCCCTCGAACTCGCCGCCGCCGGGGTGGACAGCAACACGATCCTGCTGGACATGGTGACGGCGGGTCAGCGGGCCGCCGCCCTGCGCGACGCCGGCCTGCCGCGCCGCTGGGAAAAGGAGCAGGCGGTCCTTCAGATGCTGGCCGAAGAGATCTACACCCTCACGGCGGAACGGATCGGAAACCTGCCCGCCTATGCGGTTGTGGAGGAAGCGGCACTGGCGCTTTTCGTTCAGGAGAGCCTTGGACTTCCCTTCAACCCCTGGGCACTCCGCTTTGTGAAGGATTCTTGACCGCCTCCCCATGACGACCTCGTGACAGGGGAGCAATCCGTCCCAGAAGTGACGGTTCGAGGACCCACCGGGGGCGATAGGCTTTGACACCTGCATTCGATCAGCTTTCCTTTATCTGGTCAGAGGCAATTCCGGCTTCTTTTGGAAGGGGTTTTATGAAGAGTCGCATCGCGTTGATTCTCGCAGGCGTGACTGCCTGCCTACCAGCCGCGCTCATTGCTGGAAACACTTGGGAAACCAGTGGCTATGAAGGGGGCGGACCTCCCGCTCTGGAGGAGTACGCCAAGTCACAGAAGGCCCTCTACGACGGGCTGACGATGGACTTCGACAAGGTTACCGAGGCGACCACCGTCACCTATGTGCCGACCGAAGCCGACCTGGAATTCCTCAAGGACAAGACCTGTCCCACCTGCGTATCGGGCGAATCACTGATTCGCGTGGGCGTGAACGGTTCCATCGGCAAGACTTTCGATTTCAGCGCCCTCCCCGGTCGCGTTGGCCTCAAGCCCATCGACTTCAACGGTGGTGTGCTGCGTGCCCTCCCGTCGGGCGAACTGGTCTGGACCGTCGGCGTTTCTTCGCCGGGCGCCTATGGGATGCGCGTGGGCTTCACCGATTTCAACCTGCCCGATGGCGTCGGCATGACGCTCTATAACTGGAACGAGGAAGCCTACGGCCCGTACCTCGCCCAGGGCCCGAACGAGGACGGTGTTTTCTGGTCGAACTCGATTTCAGGAAGCGACGTGTTCCTCGAAATCCGCGCCGCCAGCCTTGCCGCGCTCGCGGGGACTTCCTTCGTTCTGAATGAAGTCGCCCACCTCGACAGCACCCTCTTCCCCGGTGTGGACAAGAAGTGCGACGGCGTGACCGAGGCGTGCATGGTGGACGCCACCTGTTTCGGCGTCGCCGATTTCGCCCCGATCGTGAATGCCCGCAAGGCGATGGGCCAGATGCTTTTCTCCGTGAGCGGCGGCCAGGCGCTCTGCTCCGGCGGCTTGCTTGCCGACGTCAGCCAGTCCAAGACCCCCTACTTCCTCACGGCCAACCACTGCCTTAGCACCCAGGCCACGGCTTCGTCGCTTCAGGTGACCTGGCGCTACCAAACGCCCAGCTGCGACGCCGCCTGCCCCGACTACAGTGAATCGCGCTTCCCCAAGACGCTTGGCGCCCGCTTGCTTGCCACGGGTGCGACGCCCGCGGTCACGGACTTCACCCTCCTGCGACTGACCGGTGTAGTCCCCAGCGATGCCTTTTACCTCGGATGGACTCGCGCCAACGTGCAGTCCACCGCCGGAACCAAGCTCTTCCGGCTCTCCCATCCCGCCGGTGCTCCGCTTCACTTCACCCGCTACAATGTGACACCTGACGGTTACTGCGACGACTTCGCGCCTCGCTCGCGCTTCATTTACGGCGTCCCCGACATCGGTGCCGCAGAGGGCGGCTCCAGCGGCTCGCCGCTCATGACCAGCACCGGCTTGGTCGTTGGCCAGTTGCTTGGTGCCTGTGGGGTTGGCGTCTCCACGCCCTGTCAGGACGTCACGGGATACCGCACGGTCGACGGCGCCTTCCGCGTCACCTATGATCGCATCAAGGACTTCATTGATCCCGCCGAGCCCATCGATCTTCCCTTCGCCTCGCAGTATTACATGGCCGAGGGCGTCACCGGCCCAGCCTTCGACACCTACGTCCTCCTTTCGAACCCCGGCAGCGAGGCCATCACGGTCGAGCTGACCTTCCTGGCCCAGAACGAGGAAAACAAGGTCGCCCAATACTCCATCCCGGCTTACCGCCGCCAGACGGTGCTGGTGGACGACTTCATCGCGAACGATGGCGTCTCCATCTCGGCACGCGAGGTGAACGGCAAGTCGTTCGTCGCCGAGCGCGCGATCTACTCACTTGATGCCAGCGGCAACTGGGTTGGTGCCCACAGCTCTGTCGGTGCCACCACGCCCAGCAACACCTGGTACTTCCCTGAGGGATCCACCGTGGAAGTCGCTGGTCCGGGGACGAACTTCGAAACCTACCTGCTCGTCGCCAACCCGAACGACCAGGCCCTTCCGCTTACCTTCACGTTCTTCCTGCAGGACGGCACCAGCTTCACTAAGACCTTTGTGGCACCTGCCAAGCGCCGCCTGACTGTCGCGCCGGGCCCGGGCCTCGACAGCCGCCTTGCCAACACCTCCTTCTTCACCCGGATCAGCTCTCCTAACCTGACCTTCTACGCGGAGCGCGCCATGTGGTGGCGCAATCCACAGAGCGGCTTTGGTGGCTTCGTCGAGGGCAACAACTCTCTGGGCATCCCCGAGCTCTCCACGAACTGGTACTTCGCCGAGGGCAACAACCTCCCGGGCACCGACGAGTTCGTCCTTCTTGCGAACCCCGGAAACACCGACGCGGTCGTTACCCTCGACTACCTGCTCCAGGGAACTGCCGCCATCACCAAGAGCGTGACCGTTCCGGCCAACTCCCGCCAGACGGTGAACGTCGGCTTCGACGCTGTCACCGGCCTCGGCGATCAGACCACGAAGATCCGTCACGGCTTGGCGGTCACCTCCACGGCACCGATTGCCGCCGAACGCTCCATGTACTTCACATCCAATGGGGTCACCTGGCTCTCGGGACACAATACTGTCGGATCGCCGCGCACCGCCAACGTCTGGGCGCTGCCGGAAGGTGCATCCTTCGACAACCTCCGCTCCGATATTGCCATCGCCAATCCCAACATCAGCACCGTTGCGGTCGAGGTCATTTACCTTCTCGAGTCCGGTAGCGAGGTGCGTCGCAACTACAACATCGCTGGACGTCAGCGCCTGACGCTGCACGGCACCGACGAATCGGCTGTGCGCGGCAAGGCCTACTCGACCCTCGTGCTGTCCACCGGCGGTAATGTGGTGGCCGAGCGTTCCTCCCAGATCGCCGCCCTCGGCAGCGTCACCGGCGCGGCCACCTGCTCCATGGGCATCTCTCTCAACGCCAACCTGACCACCACACTGGCGAAGGAAGAGCTGATCGACTCGCTGCGTGGGCTGGCCCCCGTCAGCGAAGAAGTCACGGTGCCGACCCCGACCGTCACCCCGACGGTCACCCCCACCCCCGCCGTTCCGTAATCGGAGATCAGTCAGTAGTCCACAAGAGCTCGGGCCGCCTGAAATCCAGGCGGCCCGAGTTGTTTACATGCGGTTGAGGAGACTTGTTACTTCGTCGCTTTGCCGCCGCGCAACCCAGCTCCGCGTCCGCGCCGGAGCAGGCCGTACTTGAGGATGCAATAGATCGCCCGGACACCGTCCTTCCAGCCGATCTTCTTCCCTTCCTCGTAGCTGCGGCCGTAGTAGGAAATCCCCGTCTCGAAAATGCGAATGTTCAGTCGGGCGATCTTCTGAGTGAACTCGGGCTCGAATCCGAAACGATTCTCCTCGATGGAGATATGGTCGAGCACCTCCGCCCGGAACATCTTGTAGCACGTTTCCATGTCCGTCAGATTCAGGTCGGTGAACATGTTGCTGAAAAGCGTCAGGAAGCGATTGCCGACGTAGTGATAGAAATAGAGGACCCGGTGGGTGTCTCCGCCGAGGAAACGCGAGCCAAAGCACGCGTCCGCCTTCCCCGCGAGGATCGGCTTCAGCAGCTTGTCGTACTCGTTCGGATCGTACTCGTTGTCGGCGTCCTGAATGATGACGATATCTCCGGTAACATGCGAGAAACCGGTGCGGAGAGCTGCTCCCTTCCCTTGGTTTACCGGGTGGTGATGGACTTGGAACCGGATGGCGGGGAACTCGGTCTGAAGACGCGGGACGCACTCCTCGAGTACTTCCTTGGTCCCATCCTTGGAGCAGTCATTGACGATCACGAACTCCTTGCGGAGCCCCGCAGCGGGGGCGGCCACAACCGAACGAATCAGCGACTCCACGGTCGCCGCCTCGTTGTAGACGGGTATGACAACCGAAAGGACGAGCGGCCGATCCGAGGGGAGCGGATCAAGGCGCAGCGTTGAGGACATCCCGATGTGGATCAACCGAGTACTCCGAAGACAGGAAGAGATTGCCCAAGGGCCCGTTGAAGGCACCACTGCCCGCCAAGGCGGTCCAGAGGAAAAGCAGCGGCACTTCCCCTGGCGTGGTCGTTAACCCACTTTGCCCGCCCGCATACGCCAAACAGATACCCGTCGCGGGAATGCCTTGCCCAAGACGGTTCGAATCACGACGATAGCGAGCAAAGGAGCCACGCACATGCGTTTGATCTCTGCGGTTACCGCCGTCTTGACTCTTCTGCCTGTGACCCCCCTTTTGGCCGCCCTCCCGGCCAGGGATTCAGCGACTCTCACCCGGTTTTTTCCCAACGTGTCCTTCACGGCTCCCGTGCTCATGCTGGAGGCTCCCGGCGACTCGGACCGCCTCTATGTCTTCGAGCGTGCTGGCAGGGTAAAGTACTTCCTCCGTTCCAACCCGACCCAGGTTTTTACCTATCTGGACATCAGCGCCCAGGTGGCTTCCTACCACGACCTTGCGCTCAACGGTGCGGCTTTCCATCCCGACTTCCAGAACAACGGAGAGCTCTACCTCCACTACAACTGGAGCAAGGGACTCGGAAACCCCGCCGGTCGTACCGATCCCGAGTACGGCACCGCGCGCATTTCCCGCTTCACTGCGTCCTCCGCGGCCGCTACGACCATCGATCCTTCCACCGAGGAAATTCTCCACTCCCACCCCAAGCCCTACCTCTTCATCAGTCGCCGGAACCAGAACGAGATCCTCGGCGACCACAACGGCGGTTCCATCGAGTTCGGTCCCGACGGGATGATGTACATTGCCTTCGGCGATGGCGGCTCGCACTACGACTTCGTGAACACCGATCCCGACGGCCAGGATCCGCTCCGGCAGGGCCAGAATCCCGCCAACGTGTTCGGTTCGATTCTGCGCATCGATGTGACCGGCGAGCCGGATTCGGGGAAGCTCTACGCCGTGCCGCCCGACAACCCGTTCGTGGCCGGGGGGCCGGTGGAGAACACGTTGCCGGAGATCTGGGCCTACGGGTTCCGCAACCCGTGGCGCATCGCATTCGATCCCGGCGGGCGTCTGATCTGCGTCGAC
Organism: bacterium; assembly: GCA_016125005.1. Classification (GTDB taxonomy): domain Bacteria; phylum Sumerlaeota; class Sumerlaeia; order SLMS01; family SLMS01; genus WGMQ01. The sequence goes on from WGMQ01000052.1 coordinate 18,983, forward strand.
GTGGGAATGAAGTCGCGCGAGGAAATCGACCATGTGCTTCCGGGCCAGAACTACGGCTGGAGTGTCATGGAAGGGGACCTGTGCCTCCGCCCGGGCGAGCCATGCAACCCCGAGGACTTCACTGCGCCGATCATTGTCTTCCCCTGGACCAATGAGGAGTTTCGGTCCCTGACGGGCGGCTACACGTACACGGGAACACGCGAACCCTCGCTCAACGGAAAGTTCCTCTTTGCGGACGCGGTCATGGGTGGCGTATATGCCATGGAGTACGACGGCGGGACGGCGACAGCCGAGCGGCTTGTCCCTCAGAGTGCGCCGACCAGATTTGCCGGGTTCGGGCGGGATTCCAGTGGCGAGGTATACCTGCTCGATTACTTCACGGGTGGCGTGTTCGTGTTGGACCTCCCGGATCCACCCAGTCACGGCGCGACCTGGGCTGTGGAATGAGCGCCATGTGCAAAGCTTTTCTTTGCTTGCTGCACACGGACCGCCCGCCTATCAACACCCCACACTGAGAAGGGAATCGCCCTCAAGAATATGCATCCATTGCACGACATCACACCCGGTCCCAACCCGCCTCTCCAGATGCACTGCCTCGTGGAGATCCCGAAAGGCTCGCGCAACAAGTACGAGTTGGACAAGGAAACCGGGATGTTCAAGCTGGATCGTACCTTGTACTCGCCCATGATCTACCCCGGCGACTACGGCCTGGTTCCCCAGACGCACTACGATGACGGGGATCCGCTCGACGTCCTGATCCTTGGCAACGAGCCCACCTTCACCGGTTGCATCGTCGAGGTCCGCCCCATCGGCATCTTCCGGATGCTGGACAAGGGGCAGCACGACGACAAGATCCTGTGCGTCCCCATCGGTAACCCCTACTTCCGCAACTTCCACGACCTGATCGATGTGCCGCCCCACTTCCTCGACGAAGTGGCGCACTTCTTCACCGTGTACAAGGACCTTGAGGGATCCCGCACCCAGCCGCTCGGATGGGAATCGGTCGACGTTGCCCGCAAGCGCATCCTCCACGCTATACGCCTCTATAGGGAACAGAAGCACAAGGAAACGCTGGCCGCAAAGACCGCCGCCAGCCAGGCAAACGGGACGTGATCGGTAGTCGTCTCCGCCTTCTGGCAGCACTGCTTGCCGTGACCTGCTGTGCTGTTCCGATGCTTGCGGAGGACCCCGCTCTAGCACCGGCCCCCACGGCCACAGCCGTCGCCCCATTGCCAGTCCGACCGGCTGATGTGGAGCCCCTTGCCGTTGGAGAACAGGTCCCCGAGGTGTCCGTCCGTAACTCGAACGGCGAGCCGGTCGAGCTACGTTCCCTCCTCGGCGAAGGGAAGCTTGTCATCGTCTTTTACCGCGGAGGCTGGTGCCCCTACTGCAACAGCCACTTGGCTGACCTGAAGAAGATCGAACCTCAGATCAGCGCCAAGGGGGCGCGGCTCATCGGTATTTGCATGGATCGCCCCGAGCTGATCGCCCGCTATGAGGCCGAGCACCCGCTCCCGTTTCCGCTCTACTCCGACGGCGCCGCCGATGCCATTCGCGCTTTTCGTGTGGCGTACCGTGTCACTGACGACGAGGTGGAGCGCCTCCGCTCCGCGGGCATCGACCTGATCGAATCCAGCGGTCACGCGCACAAGCTCCTTCCCGCCCCGGCGGTCTTCATCGCGTCGAAGGAAGGGCGACTTGTTTATACATTCCACTCGGCGGACTATCGCAAGCGCATCGAGCCGAAGGACTTGCTGAAGGCACTCGAGCTTGGGAACTGAGCGCGGTCGCAGCGCCGCTCTCTGGGGCTGGGGGATGCTCGGGACAGCGCTGGCGTTGGTGCTGGTGCGGCGACTCGGTGACCTGGATTTCGGATTCTACGTCGCGTCCGGCCGGCAGTTTCTGGCGCAGGGCGTACCTCAGAACGAATTCCTCGCGCCGCTCCTTTCTTCCGAGCCGCTTTCCTCCCAGTGGTTGATCTCGGCGACGCTGTTCGCCGTCTCGTGGGCCTTCGCCGGCCCTGCCGGAATCACCCTCTTGAGTGCCGCCTGCTATGCGGGTGGAATCATTCTGGCCACCGCCGCGGCGGTGCGGCGCGGCACAGATCAATTCGTCGCCGCGGTCGCAGCAACCATGGCCACGTGTGTCATCGCCGTTCGCTTCGTGGAGCGCCCCGGTTGCTTTTCTGTGCTGCTGCTTGGCACGGTCATGTGGCTCCTCGCGGGATCAGGCAACCTGGGGCTGCGTCGGCGCGCGCTGCTCATTGGAGTCTTCGCGCTGTGGCCCTGGCTTCATGCCGAGTGGCTCGTGGGGCTGGCTGCCGCGGGTTTGCTGCTGGCGGATCGCGAGGGCCCCAGTCCCCGATCCGCGGCGACGGTTGGTGCCTGTGTCGCAGTCCCGGTGCTTCTCTTTGCCGTATTCCATCCCGCAGGTGCCTCCGTCTTGCTCGCGCCGCTCCGGTTCCTCGGCGGGACCGGTGCCGACTTTCAAGTGAAGGAATACGGGTTCGAGGCCTTCAGGCTCTATCCGCCGCTTGCGGCAGGTTTCCTCTTCGGTCCGTTGGCGGCGTGGTGTGCGTGGCGCTCCGGGCGTCGTGGCGAGGCTATCGCGCTCGCTGGTCTGGTGCTGCTTTCGATCAAGATTCCCCGCGCGCTGCTCCCGCTCATGGTTCTCGCCATCCCTGCCATCTGCGACCTGGTGAGCAGAATCGGGGCGGCGAAGGCGCGCTGGCAGGCCACCGCGGTGATTGCCCTCCTCCTTCTGGCTGCCTACGGCGGTTCCAGCCGACCGGGGCGCCTGCTCGGCCTCGGTCTCGATGATCGGCTCGACTCGCGCGGCATCGCCGACGCGCTCGATCGCATCCCGGATCGCGAGGGCTACATTCTCTCCGAGTTCGGCATGTCGAGCATGTTGCTGGTCCATCCCGCCGTTGCGCGGCAGGGGATCGTCATGGACGGGCGGCAGGAGGCATACCCGAAGGATTACTTCGAGAGTGTCTATACAGTCGCGCTCCAGCCCAAGCGACTCGCGGAGACCGACGAGGACCCTCGCGTCTGGTACGCGCGCAACGGCATCGCCTTCTACTTCGAGACCTGGGAGGGACTCTGGCCCACCTTCAGCCCCTCGGGGCTCTACGGGCACTTTTCCGCGCTCGGATGGCAGACCATCGCCTGGGACAACACCGGGTTCCTGATGGCGGCGCCGCATGTGGTGCGTCGACACGGACTGCCGACTTTCGATCCTCCTGCGAACGTGGCACTGTCGGAGGCTCAACTGGCCGATCCCGCCGCGCTTCGCGCGCTGCTGGGTCCGGTTCGTGCCCATACGGAAGAGTTGATCGCCAAAGGCTATCCGGCGCCGCGACCCCTCATTGCACAGGCGCGCATCGAGGCAGCGCTCGGCCAGTGGGACGATGCGCGGAAGACACTCGAACTGGCCAGACAGCAGGGGGGCGAGCGCTACGGCAGCTTCGGGCGTATCGAGGAAATGATCCGCGCCTTCGGAACCGCGGAATAGAACGACACCAAAAAGAAGCGGGGGCGGAAGGCTTCCTCAGCCTCCCGCCCCCGCGGCGAACTTGAGCTTGCTCTGCTTACTGTCCGGCAGCGGGCTGGGCCCCGGGTTGCTGCACGGCGGTCTGCACCCGCAGCTTCGAGTAGATGTCGTTCCAGGTCGGATTGGCCGCCACGTCGATGTAGGTCTGTGCGATCGGTTTGCCATCGGCACCACAAACCATCAGGGCCGGGGCGGTCGCCAACTGGAAGGAGTCGGCTACCTTGCGACCACCGGGCGTTGCCACGTTGAGACGGAGCGGCGTGCACTTCGAGAGGACAGCCTGCGCTTCCGGGGTGCCCAGAATGCGGACAAGCTGGGTGTTCACCTCATTGCTGTCGTCGTGGAAGAGGACCACCATCACGCGCTTCGATTCCTGGGATGCCTTCCATGCTTCGGAGGTGCTGGTGAGCCAGTTCACCGCCGGGGTATTCCAGTCAACCTTGGTCACCATTCCGCCGCCAGCACCTACCCAGGGGGAGGGGGGAAGTGCGTCGTCCTTGTTCTCGGACCAGTAGATGCTGAGGTTGTCGGCGAAGATGGTGGGATCCTCGGCGCCGGGTGTGCGTGTGACCATGATGCCCGCGGCGAGGAAGTTCAGCGTGCTTTCAGTGATCGGAGAGTAGCTGGTGGGACGCCCGTCAATGAGGCAGAAAATCTGATCCTGTCCCTTGAAGACCATCTGGAAACGGTGCCAGCCCGGACGCTTGAGGTCGAAGTTGGTGATCGATTCCTGAAGGAAGATGACAGGCGTGGGAGTCTCGTTGGTAAAGGAGAAGTAGACGCGCCCCTTCTCATCGAGACCGAAGCGGTAAAAGCGATACACCTTCTTGCTGCCGACCACGACCGGGTCGCTGGCCTGTGCGAGAAGGGCAATGCGGGGGTTTGTTGGGCTTTCTGCGTCGAGGAAAAAGTCGACCTGATAGATGGCGGCACCGTTGGCACCAAGCTTCTCGCGCGAGAGCACGGACCGGTTGATGACGCTCAGGTGAGGGTCGTCGACGAGCGGTTGGAAGCGGATGGCCTGCTTTCCCACCACCGACGGCGCTATCCCGGAGAAGAGATCCTCTGGGAGCGGAGCCTCGAGGCGGGTTAGCTGAGTCGTGTAAGGCGAACTATTGTGGCCGTGTTCCAGCTTGTTCGGCCATTCGGCGCTCTCGAAGTCCTGGGTGAAGACGGCCTTGTATTCTGCCGAAGCGCTCATCGTCAGCAGCGCCAGGGCGGACACAAAAAATCGGGTCGTGAGTTTCATGAGCAGAGTGCCTGATTGGTGTGGGGGGGGTAGATGGGGGGAAAGGCGACGGTGGGCAAGTACAAAGGGGGGGGAAGTCAGCGCACCCTCTTTGACGGAGGGTGCGCTGAGTCACTGCAGGAGAGGATTACGGGCAGTTGGCCAGCGTCAGCGAGCTGACAGTGACCGTGCCGTCGGCGAACTGGAGATTCTCGATCTCGCGGAGCGTGTCGACGCCGTCGAGACCTGTGACGATCAGGTCACCGTTCGTCGCCAGGCACAACGTGTAATCCGCCTGGTTGCCACTGAATGCAGCCGTGTCGTTGCCATCACCACCAGTCAGGTCGTCGTTGCCGAGGCCGCCAACGAGCGTCTCGTCGCAGACCGTGCCAGTAAGGATGTCGGCGTCGGCCGTGCCGATGACCGCCACGCCGGAGCAGGTGAGAGCCTGCGACTTCCAAGGCATGTCAGGCCATGCGGCGATGCCGAAGTAACCGGCAGCGACGTCGGAGCTGTAGCCGTTGGGACCGATGCGGCTGTGGTAGAACAGCGAGGTGCCATCGAGGCCGAGCGTGCGACCGATCTGGATCTGGCCGAGCACGTCGACGCCGGTGCGGAAGACGTCAAGCGTGGCGCCGAGCAGACGCGGACCGTTGTAGGCGTTTAGAGCCTGGCCAACGCGGGAGCTGAAGGTACCGTTGTTGTCCGTATAGATCTGGGGCAGCGTGCCGTCCGTCAGGCTGCGCTGCAGCCAGTTCGGCCAGTTCTGGTAGTTGTAGGGAACGGCGTCCTCAAGACGACCGATCGGGTAGGAGAGCATGATCGCCTGGGGCTTGATCTGCACCATGGTGGTGTAGAGCAGCTGCATCTGACGGGTGATGTTCGCCTCGCGATAGGCTCGCCAATCGGCGTCGAACGGATCGGGCACACCGGACTTGCCGTACTGGGCGTTGAACTCGGCGATCGCATAGGGGTGATAGCCGAAGTCGCGGTCGGTGCGGTTGAAGGACGTGTCCGGGTAACGGAGGCGGTCAATCACGATACCGTCGACATCGTAGTTCATGAGGATGTCGCCGATGATGTTGGCGTTGTAGGCCTGGACCTCGGGGAGGGCCGGGTCGAGCCAGATGCCGTCGCCGTCGGTGGCGGTGGTCTGGGGAACCGGCGAGCCACCATTGCGCTCGTAGGTTGCCCAGTCGGGATGCAGGGTCAGGACGTGGTTCGGGCGCGGATCGCTGTCGGAGCCGTCGGTGACGAGCTGCGTGTTGACGTAGGCGAAGACCTTGAGGCCGGCAGCCTGGCCGCGGGTCACGAACTCCTCCAGCACGTCGATGCTGCCGGCGGCCGGGTTGCGGGGTTCGTTGTTCGGGAAGGTGCTGTTGGTCTTGTTGGGGAAGTAGGTGGCGTCGCCACGATAGCGGGCGTGGATCGCAATGGCGTTGTAGCGGGCGTGGCTGATCTGGTCGACCCAGTTCTGGACCGCTGCAGCGCTGTTGATGGTGTCGAACACGAGGACCTGCGCGACGCGCATTTCCGGCGGATCGATCGGCGGCGGGCCGTCGCTCTCGAGGAAGCGAACCGCGTCGGCCATGACCACGGAGCCCGCAGGGAGCGAGTTCGCGGCGTTGAGCGTGACCGTGTTGGCACCCGCGTTGAAGTCGTACTCGCCCAAGAGGACCCAGCTCAGGTTATTGAGCGTCTGGTCGATGCGCGCGGTCTCGGGACCTTCGGAGGTGGAAACCGTGTACTCGGCAGAGACGGCGCGATTCGTGCCAGCGCGGTACTGGACGTAGACCTCGTAGAATCCGGAGGTCGGCAGGTCGACCGTCCAGGTGGCGGTGGCTGCGGCGCCAGCGGTCGCGAACTGGTAGTTCGTGCCGTTGTAGCCGGTGGAGGAACTGAACGTCCAGGAGCCGGTCGTCGTGAAGCCGGTCGCGTCGTTGTCATCAGCGATGACCTCGACAGGGCCCGGGTCGACGATCACGGGGCGCAGGACGATATTGTCGATTTCAACGTAGCTTCCGGACCAGGTACCAGAGTTCTGGGCCCAGGTTCCGCTGACTACGTCGGTGCCGAGGCCAATCATCAGGTCCTCGCCCGCATTCGCCGTGAAGGTGCCCGTCACGATGGTCTGGATGGGGAGAGCGTTGTCGTCGGCCGGAGTGAGGCCGAGCAGCGTGGCGCTGTTCGGGAGGGCGACGGCGTTGCTGGGGTTGACGCCGCGGTGCACCGCACCGGCGCCAGTGGCAGCACCGATCTGGAAGGCACGCACGCCGTTGAGGCCCGTGGCGGTTTCAAACACCTTGATGTCTGCACTGATCTCATAGGTGCCGGTCGCGGGGATCGCACCCTGGAAGATCGCGTAGGCGCCGTTGGCAAAGCCACCGTCCGTCAGGCGGAGCGACGCGCTGCCATTCAGAGTCGAGGCGGTGACGTTCGTGAACGTCGCGTTGGTCGCATCGTACCAGATGCCGTACTGACCGGCACCGGCGGGATCGTTGACGGCCGTCAGGCCGGTGGTGAAGTCCGCAATGACCACAGGAGTCGGCACCGGCGTCGGGGTCGGCGACGGTGTCGGAGTCGGAGTGGGGGTCGGCGATGGCGTCGGGGAAGGCGTGGGCGACGGAGTCGGCGAGGGAGTCGGGCTGGGCGTCGGAGACGGAGTCGGGGAAGGCGTCGGCGACGGGGTTGGTGTCGGGGACGGCGTCGGGCTCGGCGTGGGGGAAGGAGTCGGGGTCGGGGTGGGCGTGGCACCCGGCAGGCAGCCGCTCAGCGGAGCGCTGTTGAAGGTACCGCTGCCGCTAAACGAGGCGGCCGCAAGCGTCCCGGCGAACGAGCCGTTGTTGAAGGTCACATTGGCCGAAGGCGCCAGGATCGAGCCCTTGAAGCCGACGCTGGAGATGGTAACCGTCGTGGCGTCGTGGAAGTTGTACAGCACGCCGTTCGACTTATACCCGCCGCCAAAGCTGAAGCCGGCATTCGAGAGGCTGATCGTCGAGCCGTCGACGTTCACGAGCACGGTGGAGCCGGTGGGAGCGGTGATCTTGACAGTGTTGGCATTCGACAGATCCTGCCCGCTTACCGAGAAGACGTTCAGGCCGCTCAGCGTACCGGTCATGGTGATCTGGCACTTCGGCCCGCCCCAGTATTGCACCGAGGTGGTGCCCGTGTTGGGCAGGTCAGCGAAGCGGCTGGATTCGTTGAGGGCGCGTGCGCCGATGGACGCAAAGTCCAGCGGGGTGCCCTGGGTCACGGTGCCCTTGGGGATCGAGACGTTGGTCACGGTGGCAGTGCCGCCGTAAACCACGCTACCCTTGGGGATCGAGCTGTTGGTGATGCTGACGTTGCCACCGGCCGTCAGCGCGATCTCGGAGCCATTCGGCGCGAGACCCGTACCGAGCGAGTAAGAAGACAACGTGACGTTGCCACCCGCGGCGACCTTGCCCTGCACGTTGCTGTTCTGCGCCGTCAGGTTACCCTGAACGAAGACGTTGTACTCGAAGATGGGCGAAAGGAACGCCGTGCCGCAATCGTCCGGGATCGGCGTCGGCGACGGAGTCGGAGACGGGCTCGGGGACGGTGTGGGAGACGGAGAGGGGGTCGGCGACGGAGTCGGCGAGGGAGTGGGGCTCGGAGTCGGCGACGGTGTCGGGGACGGGGTGGGAGAAGGTGTTGGCGACGGGGATGGAGTCGGGGTCGGCTCCGGCGTCGGGGTGGGTGACGGGGTCGGGGTCGGAGTCGGGACCACTTCACGCAGGACGATGTTATCGACCAGCACGTAGTTGCCGCCCCAAGTACCGGAACCCACATTCCATGCGCCAGTACGGACGTCCGTACCGAAGGCGATGCGGATGTCTTCGCCAGCCGTGGCCGAGAAGGGACCGACGGTCACCTTCTGGGTCGGGAGGCCGGAGTCATTGCCAGTCGTCAGGCCTGCATAGGAACCGTACAGGGCGGAGCCGGAGAGCGTGCTCGGGTTGACGCCACGGTGGATGGCGCCAGAGCCGAGTGCCACGCCAACCTCATAAGCGCTGATGCCGGTGGCGGAACCAGGTTCCTCCACCTTCATATCGACTTCGAGGTAGTACTGACCTGTTGTCGGGACCGCCGCCTGAAAGATTGCATAAACGCCGTTCACAAAACCGCCGTCGTCGATGCGCATGGCGCCGCTCGACAACGATGGCGTACCAAATGTGTTGTTGGTCGCGTCATACCAGACCGAATACTGTCCGGCGCCTGCCGGGTCATTCGCGACGCCGATCGGACTGGAAAAGTCCGCCAGCACCACATCCGCCCGCACTTGGGAAGCCCCAAGTACTGCCAGGATCGTCGAACTCAGCACGGTGGCCAATCGCTTGGCCTGATGTGCTTTGGACTGAATCATGGCGCTCTCCTTTCAAATGTTTGGTTTTTCAATCAACGAAGTACTCGTTGGTTGGTCGGGTTGATGGACCCGATCCAGCATCTTTCCCTGCATTGATCTGGGTGCGAAACATGAACGCAGAATCGCCCAGTCACAACTAAAAAGTTCTCCCGACCCCTGTAAATTCTGATGATACGATCAGGGAATCCCTGATCTGTGCAGACCCTGCACAACGCTGGTTGTCGGGTGTGTACTGATTTTCCCAGAGCTTTAAGCCGATCATCCGGAAGCGGAAAAAATCCAAGAAATAGTTGGCACCCCATTCCCCCGCATCCGTGGCTCGCCGAGCACGCCGGAGTATCCTCGGTCAAATCACCGCTTCGGCACAAAACTACGCACCTGCAGACGTTTGACGTTGCGCAGCGGAATGGTTCGGTCTTTTCTCAGTGCGAAACGACGTTGGGACAACTGGCTAGTCCGGGATCTATCACGTGAAGAATCCAGCGGGTATGACGCTGCTGCCTGGGATTTCATCCCTCACGGCTGCGACCAACGAACTCCTGAAGGCTGCTGCCATGAACAGCAGTCCGGTCTTTATTTCCGGAGAGGTGGGGACTGAGAAGTCCTTTGCCGCCAAACTCATCCATCAGATGAGCGATCGGGCGATCCGGCCGCTCAACAAGATCAATGTCTCCTGGAAGCTCCCACCCGACCTTCGCCAGTATTTCGAGGCGTCGAAGGGCGGCACGGTGGTCCTCAACCTCCAGAAAGAGTTTCCCATCGACATGCAGTACACCCTGGTGGAGCTGGCCTCCCACGGGTCGTTCACGGATCCAATGACCGGTGAACAGGTCGATGCCGACGTGCGCATCATCCTGTTGACCAGCCAGACCCTGGACGACTTTGCCGGCCGCAGCGAACTCCTCCCCGAACTGCGCGAGTTGCTCGAGTCGCAGCACATCGTGATTCCGCCACTTCGCAGCCGCCCGGAGGACATTCCCGCCCTCGTGCGCTATGCCACCACCCGCGCCCGGGAGACCGGTCGTTCCAAGTCCTCCGGCGCCGACCCCCAAGTGCTTTCGCTTTTCCGCCAATGGGGTTGGCCGGGCAATGCGGAGGACCTGCTCCTCGTCACGGCCCAGGCCGCCATCGCGTGCAAGGCCGAACTGATCGCGCTCGATGACCTGCCCGAATCATTCCTTCGCCAGGTCCCACCGGAGCTTCTGGAGGCGGCCCGTCAGGTGAGCTCGCCGCGTCCCCATCGGCTCACGTCCTCGCGCAACACCCCGCTGCCAATCGCCGGCGGCCACGCGGAACAGCAGGCCGCCGAGGACCAGCCGCTCTCCGGCGCCCTCGACTCCAGCGAGCAGGTCAATACCGCGGCCATGCAGCAGATGCCGACGCCGCTCCCGACCGCGCGCGACACGCAAGCTAGCGATCTGACCGAGGAGGAGAAGAAGCTGCCGCCGAGGGTTCTCCAGTTGGCGCGCCGCCTCAACGCCCAGTCCCAGGTGCTCTCCCGTCAGCTTTCCGGTCCCCTCGATTCGGGCGGGAGCAAAGCACTGCTTCAGGACCTCGCCAAGCACAGCAACGACGCTGAGGCGCTTGAGGCCCTCGAACGCGAATTGGATCGTGGGCTGGAGATGGTCCTCACCATGCGCCGCCAGATGGCCTTGCTGAACCTGCGCCAGCAGCAGAGCGCCGAAACCATCCGCGACCTCGTGCAGCGCATTTCCGAAGGCCATGCGGAGCGCGGGGAAGACGGCAGCGTTGTCACCGACGCGAAGCAACTGGCCGAGAGCCTTCAGGCGATGGAGACGATCATCAGCCGCGTTTCCACCGAGGTGCCCATGCTGGGCTCCCACATTCAGGCCACGCTGAGCGGTCAGGCGAGCGACCAGCCGATCAATCGATCCACCCCCAGCGGCATCTTCCGCCGCAGCGGGAAGAGCTAAACGCTCAAGCCTCCGCCAACTCGCGAATCGAATCCCCTTCGAGGCGCCAGGTGCGCCACTCCTCGAGCGGCCCCGCCCCAATCTTGCGGTACTGGGTCTTGGCCAGTTCGTTCCACTCCAGGCAGGCCCATTCCATGCGGCCGTAGCCGCGCTCCACGCAGATCTCCGCCAGCCGCCGGAGCAGCGCTCCACCGATGCCGCGCTTGCGGTGCTCGGGCATCACGAACAGGTCCTCCAAGTACATGCCCGGGCGGCAAAGCCACGTTGAGAAGCTCTGGAAGAAGAGCGCGAAGGCCACGGGCTGGTCGCCGTCGAGAGCCATGAGCACCTCCGCCGCCGGGCGGTCGCCGAAGATCTGCTGCCGAACGGTCTCTGCGGTTGCAAAGCACTTTTCCGGCGCCTTCTCATAGAGTGCCAGGCCGTAGATCAGGTCCGCGATGAATTGTTCGTCACCAAGCTGGGCGGGACGAATGGTGATGGGAGAGTCAGTCATTAGAATGCCTTGAGGATATGGTCGTCGGCGTCGTCGGTCGTGTGGTTGTTGCTGATGGAGCACTTGGCCATGACGGTGGTCGAGCCGATGTTGTAGGTTCCGCCACTCGGGCAGGCGGGGCGCTGCTTGCCGAGGTGCGGCGTCAGCTCGGCCCAGGTCACGTCGGCCTTGGTGAGCCCGCTGGCGGCAGCCGCCTTGCGCTTGGCCAGTTCAATCCGCCTCAGGTTTTCCCGGCAGGTTGCCGCGCGACTGCGCGCCTGGGCGGGCGATTCGCTCGGACCGGAGGGCATCAGGCCCCGCGTCGCGGAGTTGACCTCATAGCCGACGCGCGAGCGCCAGTAACCGAAGTCGAGGATGCCCAAATAGAACGCACCGGCCAGTAGGATGACTCCGATCGCGATGATTGCGAACATGCCTCGGGACATGCGATCGGTGCTCCTTTTTCCGGGATCAGATAAGACGCTTCATTCCCGCGTCGACCGGTGCCAGCTCGGCCTCTGCTTCGATCATGATGCGGGCGCCGTAGGGGAGCGATGCCACCTGCACCACGGTGCGCGCCGGGGGGACGAAGAAGAAGAACTCCTTGCTGACTTTATCGACCGCCGGATAGTCGCGCAAATCGACGAAATAAAGGCGCGTCATCATGACGTTGGAGAGCTGACCCGCGCACGCCTGCATGACGTTCGTCAGGTACTTGAACACGGCCTTTGCCTGCTCCGTCACGTCGTTGCTCACAAGGCGTCCCGTGGCCGGATCGATGGGGAGCTGGCCGCTGATGAAGATGCGGTTGCCGAACTTCAGCACCTGCGCAAAATGGCCGAAGGGCGGGGGCGCGTCCTCGACAAAAATCGATACTCTCTCAGGCATGACCGCATTCTCCCGCGTCAGGTTTTCCGCTTCCGGTCGACAAGAAACCACCGCCCCGCGATCGGATCAAGCGAAGAGCGACGCGACGCAATAGACCGTACAATTGCGTGGCGCCAACACTTCTGACTGGACACCCCAAGCGCTTTCACTTTCAATGCGGGGTTAACGATTGAAAGGAACTCAAGTCATGGCTACCCGTCTGTCCCGCGAACTGATCCGCCAACTGCCGAAGGTCGACCTCCACTGCCACCTCGACGGTTCGCTCCGCGTGGAAACCATCCTCGAATTGGCGAAGGAACGGAAGGTCCGCCTTCCAACCGAAGACTCCGCGAAACTCCGTCGCCTGCTGGTGCAGGACAATGCCGCCAGCCTGGTCGAATACCTGAAGGCATTCGACGTGACGCTGAGCGTGATGCAGGACTACGACGCTCTCAAGCGTGTCGCCTATGAGTTGGTGGCCGATGCCGCCGCGGAAAACCTGGTCTATCTCGAGGTTCGTTACGCACCGATCCTGCATCAGCGCGAGGGAATGCGCCTGGCCGACATCGTCGAGGCGGTGCTGGACGGGCTTCGTCAGGGCGAGCGCGAGTTCGGCGTCCGCTGGGGCCTCATCATCTGCGGCATGCGCATGTCCGAGCCCAAGTACACGCTGCTGATGGCGGAGCTTTGCGTTATGTACAAGCACCGTGGCGTCGTGGCGTTCGACCTGGCCGGTGCCGAAGCGAACTATCCCGCTGCCGCCCATAAGGAAGCCTTCGACCTGATCCTCAAGAACAACGTGAACATCACGATTCACGCCGGCGAAGCCTACGGTCCCGAATCGATCCGCCAGGCGCTGCACGATTGCGGCGCCCACCGATTGGGCCACGCGGTGCGGCTCAAGGAGGACGGCGACCTGCTGAATTACTGCGCCGATCACCGCATCCCGCTGGAGATCAACCTTACGTCGAACCTCCAGACGGGCGCCGTGAAGGACCTCAAGTTCCACCCGCTCCGCATGTACTATGACTTCGGCCTGCGCTGCTGCATCTGCACCGACAACCGTCTCATCAGCGGCACAACAGTGACTGAGGAGCTTTACCGCGCGCACACCGAGCTGGGCTTCACGCTGGAAGAGATCAAGGACCTGATCGTCTACGCGTTGAAGTCGGCGTTCCTTCATCATCGCGAGAAGGTGCAGCTCATTCAGGAGACGCTACGCCGCCTGAAGCAGATCCGGTTGCCGGACGAACCGAAGGTGACGGGCGCCGCCGTGGCGGACATCCCCACCGAGGAGTTCACCAAGTCGCACGGCGGTTGAGAAGTCGCATCAGAGCCCGGAAGCGGGATGATCAGCGGGTCGTGGCTCCGGGTTGGTCGGAGCCACGACCTTTGTGATTCCGCTGTTGCTGTTGAGGGCACGCACGTACTGGGCGGCGCGCTGTGTATAGACAACCGGGTACTCCCCCGGATGATTGCGCTCCGCCGCGCCCCACCAGGTGAACATCAGATAGCGCCCCCAGAAGGCGCGTTCATAGGCCTGGCTCAGGCTCATCTTCAGCAGACCCACGCCCAGCAGGCCGCCAAGCGCCGCCAGGTGCCACATGGGGTTCGGATTCATCTCCATGATGTCCGATCCAAGTGAATTGGAGAAGTTGCCGCTCGTGAAAAAGCCGAGTGCAATCCCCCCGAAGATCATCAGCACCAGAAAAAACGCGCCCGTGATGGCAGAGCCCAGCAGCGTGAGCGCCGTCACGAATCCGAGGATCTGGATGAACATCAGCACGGCCCGCTTGATCAGGTTCAGCCCCGGGAGCGCCGTGATGGCAAACATCCAGTGGGCAAGGCGCATGGTCTCGAGGTGGAACCACGCCAGCACCACCAACGTCGGCAGCCACAGCGGCAGTGCGATGGGGAGCATGACGATGAACTTCTCCTCCGGCATCCCGACCCCGAGTGTATAGACGTGCATCAGCAGGTCGCTCAGCGCCAGCAGCAGTATGCATTTCCACCAGACGCCCAGGCTTCCCGCGAAGAGCACATTGCCAACGACAGCGGGGGAGAGCGGGGTCGTGGTGAGCTCGCAGAGGAAATCCTGGTCGCGGCGCCAGCGCGACGCTGCATTCCAGCCCGCCAGCCAGCCGAAGAAGAAAACCAGATAGTCGAAGAAGATGATGCGTGCGATCAGCAGCGGCCATCCCGCAATGCCCAGCGTCGCCGTGTACGCGAAGTTTACTCCCATCAGGAGCAGCGTGATTGCCAGCGGGAAGAACCAGTTGGTGAGGCGGCGATTTGCTGCGGAGACAGCAACCTCCACAGCGGCCGCTTCTTCGCCGAAGCCGGGCCGAATCCCGTTCACCTTGTGCGAGAGCCAGCGGCGAAGCCCCACGATCAGCCCTTCATGCCGCCGAATGCGGCGAAGACGGAGTTGGCGTGCAGTACATCCAGGGTGACGAAGCCCGCCGCCCGCATGGCATCGAGCTGGAAGACCACGGGGCGAGGCGTGTCCTCGCGGTCGATGTAGGCCATGACCTGCTCCCGGTATTCGGGGCCGCGGAACTGCTCCAGATACTCCGCATAGCGGCGCCAAGCCGCCGTGCGTGCACCCGAGCCCTGCATGTCGACCAGATCGGCCACCCAAAGCGAACCGCCCGGGGCCAGCAGGTTGTATAGCTTTCTATACGTCGCGAGCCATTCGTCGTCGGTGCGCAGGTGATGCAGCACCATCGCGGCGACGATGATGTCGACGCTTCCCGGCTCACCGTGAAAGTCCCGGATGTCCTGCTGCACTTTGCGGACACTGGAGGCGCCCGCCGCCAGCAGGCGGCTTTCTGCGCGGTCAAGCATGGGACCGCTCAGGTCCAGCGCCGTGACGTGGAGACCCGGCAACTGCTCCAGCAGCTTCAATGTATAGTTCCCGGCCCCGCACCCGACGTCCAAAACGCGGGAAGCGGCGGGCGTTGTGCGCGCCGCCGCTTCCGTCACCAGACTCAACATCAGGGGAGAATCGACGCTCGCCGACTGCCCCGTCTCCAGATTGGAGAACCGCTCGACGTCACCGTCGAACCGCTTGCGGATCTCGTCCACCGAGCTCTTGTTCGCGGGATCGGTCCGCAGCGGCACTGCCATCGGAAGAACCTCGATGGGACTTGGGATTACTTCCAGCCGTTGAAGTAGGGGAGGTTCCCGGCGGTCGCGGCGATCTGCCCCTTGGCGGCGAGCAGTTCGGCGGTCGAGTCC
The DNA here is from genome assembly GCA_016125005.1 of bacterium. Classification (GTDB taxonomy): domain Bacteria; phylum Sumerlaeota; class Sumerlaeia; order SLMS01; family SLMS01; genus WGMQ01. The sequence continues at coordinate 34,663 of WGMQ01000052.1, forward strand.
CAGGTGCCCTTCAGGAACGCCTCGTGCGGGCCGTCGGCGATGTGGCAGCTCACGGTCACGGAACCGGCGGTGACCTGACCCTTCGCCACGTCGACAACGACTTCCGCGGAGGGGTTTGCCTCCACGGCGGCCATCAGCTTCTCGATGTCGCCCTCGGACACGGTCATGCAGGGGACGCCGAGGGTGACGCAGTTGCCGAAGAAGATCTCGGCGAAGCTCTCCCCAACGATGGCCTTGATGCCGTTGCCCCAGCGCATGATCGCCTGCGGGGCGTGCTCGCGCGAGGAGCCGCAGCCGAAGTTCTTGTTCACGAGCAGGACCGTGGCTTGGGCGTACTTGGCCTCGTCGAAGCTGTGGGTCTGGCCCTTGGCCTTGAGCTGGGCGCGGTCGTCCTCGAAGGCATGGGCACCGAGGTCATCGAAGGTCACGCAGCGAAGGAACCGGGCCGGAATGATGCGGTCGGTGTCGATATCGTTGCCGCGGACCGGGATGGCTTTGCCCGCGATTCGGCTGCGCTTCAGATCTTCCATCGTTGCTTGCTCCTGTGGTGCGGCCCTTTGGCCGGTCAAAATGCGGGCAAAGTGTCCTCTGCCTCATGGCCGCAAGGCAAGGGCTTGTTGCCCTCCGATGGCGATCGGGGAGCATCTCTCCGCCATTCCCAGCATGGAGGCAGGCTCGGTCATGGCAGACTTTGGTCCCGGCAGGGACCCAAACAATCCCAGCCCCACCCATTCATGGTGGGGAGACCGTGCGGACCTGGATCGGACCCCGGTAGTGGGTCCGACAAGATACCGCGTCCGAGGTCCTCGATCCCCCGCCTGTCCGACCCCTCCCGGGACTGCCCCGCCTCCCCGACCAGTACAGCGGAAGGGAGTTCGAATCATCCAAGTACCGCGGCAAGGCCTACGTCCGGCACCGAGGAGAAGATCGCACGGGAACAACGTCAAGATGTGCGCGGCGATCAAGGCGCATCTCGGCGCCATTCACACCTTCCAGGTCGGCTAGGTCCCTGCCGGGACTACTCCCACCTTCCTCCGTTCATGTGCCAGCGATTGTGGCAGTGGGTTGCCCAAACCACCAAGTAAAGCAGAAAACGACATCAGAATCACCCCGGGGGAATCTTAGTCGTTGACAGCCCGCGGGCGATGCCTAGTCTCCTCCATCTCCGCAGGGGCATCTGAAGAGCCTCCTGCCCGACCGTTTTGTCTCCAAGGAATCAAGGAATACCCATGGCAAAGACCAGCATGATTGCCCGCAACGAGAAGCGCAAGCGCCTCGCCATCAAGTTCGATGCGCGTCGTCAGGAGTACAAGAAGACCCTGATCAACCCCGAGGCCAGCGCCGAGGACGTCAACGCGGCATTTGAGAAGCTCTGCAAGCTGCCCCGCAATGCCTCGAAGACTCGCTACCGCAATCGTTGCAAGACGACCGGCCGCGGCCGCGCCGTCTATCGCAAGTTCGGCCTGTGCCGCAATGAGATCCGTCGCTTGGCCCACATGGGCCAGATCGTCGGACTCACCAAGGCCAGCTGGTAACACACAGGGGGCGCAAGCCCTCTCATCAGCCCCAAACAGCTTGAACAAGCCGCCTCTTCGGAGGCGGCTGTTTCTGCTATGTGACTTTGAATCGACGGAAACTGTCGCTTAACCGGCCGGATCAACGCCGGTCGATGCAACCCACGAGCTCCCCTGACGAGCCTAATGGCTCGCCGGAAGCATCCGATCGATTATTCTGCTAGGTGGTTAATCTGCCCGGAGTGGGGCCGGTTTCCGTCACATCCCGTGTGCGAGGCGCTCGGCGAGTTCGCGGGGGAGTCCGGCGCTGATGATGGCCTGCTGGGCCCCAGCGAGGTCGTAATCGCAGCGGCGTATTTCCAGCTTCCTGGCCTCGAAATCAACGATGACGAAGCAGGGGCGCGGGTTGTGGTCCCGGGGCTGTCCGACCGATCCCACGTTGATCAGGTAGCGCCGTCCCTCGCGCAGCTCGATTTCCGGGCGGGTCGGGCAGGCCAGGTTGCCCTCATCATTTTCGATGATGAAGGGCTGGTGGCTGTGGCCGATGAAGCAGACCTGCTCGGTGAAGTAGTTGAAGTTGGTGCGGGCTTCGCCCATGGTGAGGATGTAGTTCCACTCACCCGGTTCCTTCGGTGAGGCATGGACGTAGAACACGTTGTTGGCGGTATCCTTCAGCGTCAGGGGGAGCTGGCGAAGGAACTCCATGTTTTCCTCGGTGAGGACGCGCTTGGTCCAAAGGACCGCTGCCTTGGCGATTTCGTTGAAGTTGCTGATATCGGTGAGGAGGAGGGCTGCGTGGTCGTGATTGCCGGCGATGGTGGGGATGCCGAGCTTTCGCAGCGTATCGACGCACTCGTTGGGCCGGGCGCCATAGCCGACGACGTCGCCGCAGCAGACGATCATGTCGACGTTTTCCTTCTGGAGCTGCTCCAGCACCGCCTCCAACGCGTGGAGGTTGCCGTGGATGTCGGAGATGACGCCGACTCGCTTGGCTTTCTGGGTTAGCTCAATGCCCGCTGGGGTCGATGGTCCAGTCATAGTCTTTTCCGGTCAGCTTTTTGAGTTCTTTCGCTGCGTTCTTGCGAATCAGGGCGCTCTTGTTGGTAAGGGCCTTTTCCCACATGGCGATCTCCCGGCTGGCAGCTCCCTCGCCCTGAAGAATCGGGACGGAGACTGAGGAGCGGGAGCTTTGTTCGTTTGAGGACGGGGCCGGTGCTGCTGCGAGTCGCGGAATGGCGGGAGCCGACGGCGGAGCTACGACGGCCAGCACCGGCTCGCCATAGGGTTCCGTGTCGGTCATCAAAGCGCCATAGAGCGCCTCCTCCTCCTCGGCGTCGTAGTCCGAAGGGAGGGAAAACTTATCGTCGGGGGAGATGTTGCTGGAGCAGAATGATTCCTCGGCCTCGCGAAGTACCTCGTCGGATTCGCCGAGTGAGAAGCCCGCGGAATCGGCGCCGGTTTCGAAGGCCCGTTCCATCTCGGCCATTTCCCAGGCGGCGCGGCGGTTTTCCTCTTCCTCTGCCTGCGTCCCGACGTGCTGGTCAAACTCGGATTCGAGCTGGTCCAGGTCCGCGTCGGCGGCGTACTGAATTTCCTGGTTGTGCGCCGGGCCCTTTGGGGCCGAGCGAACGCTGGGCGGACTGGTGGGCAGGGCACGCTGGGAAGAGGAGGAGTCCTTGGTCGGGAGCGGAACCTCACGCGAGGTGTGGTTGCTCTCCCACTCCGGATCGCCTTCACCCCAATCTTCCTCGGGGAGGGCGGGTTCGACCTGGGCGGGCAGGGACGCTGGATCGACCAAGCGGAACGTCAGCGTGGTGGTGCCGACAACGATTTCGTCGCCGTCTTTCAGCTCGATCTCGCGGATCGAGTTGCCGTTAACGGTGGTACCGCGCCACGAATCAAGGTCGCGCAGCAGGTAAACCCCGTTTTGGAAACTGATGGTGGCATGCTTCTTCGAAACGAACCAATCGTGGATACGGATGTCGTTTTCGCCAGCGCGGCCGAGGCGGCTTTCGGTCCGCGTGATGCGGAAATCCGTTCCCAACTGCTTGCCCTTGATGACGTTGAGCACGCCAAGGCGGGCGCTGGCGGGAAGGGCGGGGGAACTTGGTTCACCCTGATAGGCCACACTCGACGGATCATCCGCCGCTGCGGTCTGTGCGGGGACCGCTCCCGGCGCATCCTCTGCCAGAAAGATCAGCGTGTGCTTGCCAACGGTGATCTCGTCGTTGTGGGCGACCTCGGTCTTGCTCACCCGGACGCCATTGACCAGCGTTCCGTTGGCCGAGTTCATGTCCGTCAGGATAAACTTGCCGTCCTGCTTTTTCAGCCGCGCATGATTACGAGAGACCGAAAGGTTCTCGATGACGATGTCATTGTCACGGGCCCGTCCCACGCTCACCATCTCCTTGTCGAAGAAGTAGCGGTGGATAATCCGATCACCCAGTTTGACGATGATCTCTGGCATGGGACTTGGGGGGATTCCTGACGGCAGTGAAATGGTCATCAAGGTTATGCGTTTCGGGTAACACGACCGCAAGCCAACAAACGAGGCGGGTGGGGCAAAAAAAACGCAGCGCGGGGCGTTCCCGGCGACTTCAATCAAGTTGACACCGTTGGCGGTGTCAAACCCCCTTCGCTCAAGGATGTGGAAGGTACCTGCCATGTGGCGCTTCTCAAATTTGCATCGCGGACTGTTCGCGGCGATCATGGCGGCCCTCGTTGGTTGCCAGACTCCCCCCGCCCCTGTGCCCGATAGCGACCTGACAACCTCCGAAGAGCCGGTTGTCAGCGTCTCTCCTCCGCCCCCCCCAACCCCTGCCCCCCGCCCCAACCGGCAAAGTCGTTCCCAGGCGTCTGGTTCGCAGCGTTTGCTGGCCCCTGAAGCCTTCCGGAAGGGCTCGCGGGAACAGCAGGAGGGCTTCGCGGCCCATGGCTTCGCACTGACGAAGGAACAGTATTCCGATGGATATGTTCGCTTCCTTTCCGGACGCCAGCCTTCGCAGGCCCTCGAGAACCAGTACCGGCTGATCCTGGAGGAGCAGCTCCTGGCGCTCGCTTGGATGAACTCGTCCGCCGGGCCCCGTGCCGGGGAGCCGCCCGATGATTCCGCCGGCCAGATGGCACTGCTGGGCGCGCTGGCGGACGCCACGCTCGAGCGCTGGCCTGACGGTCGACCCATTCGCGAAGCGGATATTCGTGCCCTCTACGACTTGCGAGCCGATCGCTACCGTCGACCGGAGCGGGCGCATGTGCGCCTGATTCTTGTCCCGACCGCAGAGGATGCCGCCAAGGTCCGCGAGCGACTGGCGGCCGGGGAGACCTTCGGTCAACTGGCCGCCACGGAATCGCGCCACGAAAGCCGCTCGCGATTCGGCGAACTCGATCCTTTCGCGCGTGGGACCTACGAGCCCGCCTTCGAGCAGTTGGCTTTCCGTCTGGCGCCGGGCGAGGTTGATTCGCTTGAGACCGCCTCGGGAGTCTTCATCCTCCAGAAGGTCGCGTCGATTCCCCCCGTTCAAACTCCCTATGGGGAAGTACGCGAAGAACTGCTGCGGGAGTTGCGACAGACCCTCCGCGATGGCACCGTCGAACGCCTCCGCGAGCAAATCACCGACTCCGACTGAAAGTTCCGGTCACCCGGAGCAGTTGAGCACTTCGGACGGAATCACCAGTCCGCGCAGCTCGACAAGGCGCTGGATGGTTTCGCCGATGGCTCGGTTGGGGGTGCTCGCTCCCGCGGTGATGCCGATTGTCAGGTCGTGCGCGGGGAGCCAGGCCTCCGTGATGACGGTCTCCTTGGCACCCGGGGGACGATGGCGGATCCGGTCCCTGTCGATCAACTCGCCTGCATCGCAGATGTGATAGGCCTTGGTTTTCTCCCCGGCGATCTCCAGCAGGTGCCCGGTGTTGGAGGAGTTATAGCCTCCGACGATCAGGGCCATGTCCAAGTCGCCGGACTCGACCAGCGCGATGATGGCGTCCTGGCGCTCCTGGGTGGCGGAGCAAATGGTATCGAAGGAGCGAAAATGCGCGGCCAGATTCTCGGCGCCGTGGCGGTCGGAGAGCGCCGCCTCGACCCGGCGGGCGATGGCCAGTGACTCGCTTGCGAGCATGGTGGTCTGGTTCGCAACGCCGATGCGCTGGAGGTGCAGCTCCGGGTCAAACCCCGCACTGAAGGCCTTGGGCCCAAGGCTCATCACGTCGGCCATCGGTCGCTTGCCCCGGATGGCATCACAGACCAACTCCGTTTCCTCCATGTCGCGGACCACGATCGTCGCGCCGCCGCGGTTCTGTGCCTGGCTGACGGTCGCCAGCGTTTCCGCGTGGGTGGCCTTGCCGTGCACCAGCGACGTGTATCCGTCCCGCGCATAGCGCTCGACGCGCTTCCATACGTGTACCACCGATCCACAGGTGGTATCGACCAGCACGCATCCCTTGGCGCGCAGTTTCTCCAGGTCGGAGACCGGGACCCCGAATGCCGGGAGGAGAACCACGTCGGAAGGACCAATGTCGTCGGAGGTGATGTTGTCCTTCAGCGCTCCGGACAGGAACACGATCCCCATCTGCTTGAGGCGCTGGTTCACGCTCGGGTTGTGAATGATCTCATAGGTGAGGATGATGCGTCGATCGGGGAACTTGAGGCGGGCCTCGTAGGCCATGTCCACGGCCTTGTCCACGCCATAGCAGAAGCCGAACTCCTTGGCGAGGCGGATGCGGAGACCCGGGAGTTGCAGCTCATGCCCGTTCGCGCGGAGCCAATTCACGATGCCGCTGTGGTAGTCCGCGGCGATGGCCGGGGCGATTTCCTGCTTCATGCCCAGGCTGGCGCGAAAGTACTGGGTTTCCTGCATGGTCATCCGGCGGTGGCTCCTGTGTCGCGATCCTGTCGCGACTGTTGCCGAACCCACCCCCGACCGGCAAGACGGAAGAGCAATTCCCTGTCCTACAGCTCGTTGTGCGTGTCCTGATTCCGGTTCCGCAGTCTCTTGCTAAGGGCCTGCTGGGTCACCCCGAGCATCTGGGCGGCGATGCTCTGGTTGTTGTTGGTGCGGCGCAGGGCCTCGTCGATGAGCAACTCTGAGATTTCCTTCAGCGTCGGGAGCTTCTCCCCCCAACTGACGGGGGGCGCCATCTCGCGCTCGTCCATGGGAAGGGCCACCTGTGAACCCTTGTCGCCAAAGATCCGCTGCTTAAAGACGTCTAGGGAGAGCATCTTCGATTCGTGCTTGCTGACTGCATCGAACACCATCGACTCCAGCTCGCGGACGTTGCCCGGGAACTGATAGACGCCGAGCAGCGTGGTCATCTCGCGGGAGATGGTTGGGATCTTCTTGCCGAGAGCCTTGGCGGCCTCCTGCACGAAGTGCTCGACCAGCACCGGGAGATCCTCACGTCGGTCGCGGAGCGGTGGGATGTGGATGTGGTGCGTTTGCAGGCGATAGAACAGATCCTTGCGGAACGTGCCCTGTCGGATGAGGCTCGGCAGATCCTGGTTCGTTGCCACGACGATGCGGGCCTCGGAGCGCTTGGCGACGTCCGACCCGAGCGGGTAGTATTCGCGCTCCTGCAGGAGCCGCAGCAGCTTCACCTGTGACATCATGGTGAGGTCGCCGATTTCGTCGAGGAAGAGCGTGCCGCCGCTTGCCGACTCGACAAGGCCCTTGCGCGCGTCCTGAGCGCCGGTGAAGGCGCCGCGCTTGTGACCAAAGAGCGTGTCCGAGAAGACCGTGTCGTCCAACCCCGCCACGTTGATCGGGACGAAGTTGCCGGCCCGCCCGCTGGCATTGTGAATGGCGCGGGCCATCTTTTCCTTGCCGACGCCTGTTTCGCCCGTCACCAGCACCGGCTGCATCGAGGCCGCGATGGACTCGATGTAGCGGAAGATCGACTGCATTTGGGGGCTGACGGTGAGGATTCCCTCGAACGCCTCGCTGTGGGAGAGCTCATCGCTGAGGATGTGCTGCTTGAGGAGCTGGTTCTCCCGGGTGAGTTCCCGGAACTGGATGGCGCGGTGAACGGCGGAGGTCAGGCGGCTCTTTTCCACCGGCTTGACCATGTAGTCGAAGGCCCCCTCCTTCATGCAATTCACGGCGGTTTCCAGGTCGTTGGCGCCGGTGAGGATGATGACGGGGATTTCTGAATGTTCCTCGCGGACCCGCGGCAGGATCTCGTCTCCCGTCATGTGGGGCATCGAGAGATCCAGCATGAGGACGCTGAATCGCTCGGTGCCCAGCACGGAGAGGACGCGTCGGCTGTCGCTCAGTGTCTGGACGTTGGTGATGCCGGATGCCTTGAGCACGATCTTGCTGCTCATGAGGGTCTGCTCCTCGTCGTCGACGAGTAGCACCGGGTAGGTTGGGAATAGTTCGGGAGTCACGCAATGGGCCTTCGGATGGGGGGATTGGTGCCTTGTCCCGATCGGAACTTGGCGCGGGCGATGGTCCCTTCGCCCGGAGTTGAGCTGAACTCCAACAAGCCACCGTGGTTGTGGACGATGTTCGATGAAATCGAGAGTCCCAACCCGGTGCCTCCGGAATCGCGCTTGGTGGTGAAGAATGGATCGGTGATCTGCTTCAGGTGTTCCGGCGAAATCCCGCGTCCGCCGTCGGCGACCTCGATCACCACGAAGCCCTCCGAATCATCGAACCAGGTGCGCACGGCCACCGGCTGGTCGCGGTGATCGAGCGCCTGGCAGGCGTTTTGGATCAGGTTGATGACGACCTGCTCCAGCCGCTGGAAATTGCCCATGATGGCGGGCAACGACTCGTTGCAATCGAGGGAGAAGCGCGTTGTCGAGTTCGAGATGACGTTCTGGAGCAGGATGAGCGCGGACTTCACGACAGAGTTGACGTCCACCGGTTCGCCGGCGGAGTTCGGGTTGGGCCGCGCGAAGTCCCGCAATTCCTGGACGATGGTGCGGATGCGTTGGGCACCGCTCAGGATCGCCTGGGTGAGCTTGGGCACCTCGTGGCGCATCTCGCTGAAATCCAGGCCACCCACGATGAAGTCGCCGTGGTCCTCGTAGTACTCCTCCAGGATTGGTGCGATGCTTGTCCAGGCGTCGTGCAGCAACGGGGTGTTGAGCATGATGAAGTTGTTGGGATTGTTGATCTCATGGGCCACGCCCGAGACCAGCGTTCCCAAGGCCACCAGCTTCTCGGACTGGATGAGGCGCTCCTGCTGGACGCGTGCTTCTTCCTCTGCCTTCTTGCGTGCGGTGATGTCCTGAAGAATGCCGAGCGTTCCCACGATCTCTCCGGTCTTGGGATCGCGCATGGGGACCGAGCAGTCATTCACCCATTTCTGCTCGCCGGTGATTGTCTCCATGCGAAGGTCGACGCGGTACTGCGGGGTCTTCCCCTCGCGGACTGATCGGCGATAGGCGCGGATGTCGCCTTTGAAATCCGGGTCGAGGATCACGTACTCCATCACCATGCTTTCGATCCCCTGCTTGGTGGCCTGGTTTGGCTCCAAACCAAGGAGCTGACGAATGCCTTCGCCCATGAAGTCGTAGTGCTTCCCCTTGTAGTCCCAGCGGTACGGCACGCCCGAGGCGTTCTCGATGGCCTCGCGATAGATTTGCTCCGAGCGAGCGAGCGCCTCCTCGTCGCGCCTTCGGCGAGTGATGTCGCGGAAGCACCATACGCGACCGACGCTCATGCCGCCGATCATGCTGGCCTTGGAGGAGCATTCGTATATACGTCCGTCGAGCAGCTCCAGCAACTGAAAGGCCTCCGCGGAGGAGCGCGGTGCCTTGAAGTCTGCGAGCGCGGACGGATCCTTGAGCTGGTTCGCCAGCAGATGGTGGAGCTGTTCAACACCCAGGTCTTCCGCCAAGGAAAAGGAGATCGACCACATCTGGAGCCACTTCTGGTTGAAGCTCACCAGATGCCCGGCGAGATCCACCACCATGATGCCGTCCGTGGTGGACTCCAGCGTTGCGCGGAGGAGGGACAGCGATCGCTCGAGCTCCTGCTCGGCGTTTCGTCGCACCTTGATCTCGCTGAGAAGCTGCTTGTTCGCCTTGGAAAGGGCCTCGGTCCGTTCATCGACGCGCTTCTCCAGTTCATCGTGCGCGCGCTGCCGGGCCAGTTCTCCCTCCAGCTTCTCCGTGATGTCCTTGCCGGTCTCGACGTAGTGGGTGATGTTGCCCTGTGCATCTGTGAGAGGCGTGATGACTTTCCCCTCGAAGTAGTAGTTTCCATTCTTGCGCTGCGCAGTCACCACGCCGTTGTAGGGGAGTCCTTCGTCCAGCCGGCGCTTTAGCTCGGGATAGAAATCGCCGGAGTTGATGCCGATGGACTGGAACGGCCGGACGCGGCCGACGGTCTCCTCGCGGGTGTAACCAGTCTGGCGCTCGAATGCAGGGTTCACGTACTCAACGACACCGGCGGCGTTGATGATGACCACGCTGCCGGGGGCCTGCTCGATCGCCATCTTGAACTTCCGCATTTCCTCCTCGGCAATGCGAAGCGCCGTCACGTCGTGGGCCACGTTCACGCACCCAATCACGGTGCCGTCGGCTTCCTGCAGCGGCTCCACATGCGAGTGGAAGATGCGCGAGCCCAGCGTCAGCTCAAAGGTGCCCGAGTGCCCCAACAGCGCGCGTTCGTGCATCCATTCGCCCGATTCCCATGCGCCATCCGGTTCAAGGAGTCGGCGCAACGGCTTGCCTGTATAGACACTGGGGTCGATGCCCAGGTCCGCCAGTGCCTCGCCAAGCAACAGCGTCAGGTTGAGGTCCCGGTCGACGGACCAGAGCACGGTGGGAATCTGGGACGTGACGAGTCGCAGTCGCGCCTCGCTGCGCCTCAGGTTGTCCTCGGCGAAGGATCGGGTCAGCGCCCCCGAGCAGTGATCGGCAAGCGCCTGGAAGGTCTGGAGATCCTCCGGCGTGTACGCGTCGTGGCGGTAGCTCTGGATGGAGAGCAGGCCGACCCGCCGTGTGCCGAAGCGAACCGGCGTGAACATCAGCGACGCCGATCGACGCGCGTCGTCCCCGATGGTGCGAAGCTGGGAGCGGTCCTCGTTGCTGCCGCGAAGGATCAGCTTGGCCCCCCTGCCCAGCACCTCCCTGAAGAAGGGACCCGGGGGTTCACGCCGCCAGTCCATCCCGATGTTTGTCCTCTTCCCATCCACCAGATCCCTGGCAATGATCCACCGGATGAGATCCTCCTCCTCGTCATAGAGCGTGACGTAGCAGGCGTCCCAGCCGAAGAGGTCGTCTGCCACCTTGAGGATCACCTCGGCGACCTGCTCCGGGGTGGAGACCGCGTTGAGCTGCTGGCCCAGCTCGGCGAACTTGCGCGTGAACTGAATCTGGCGATGAAGCGCCTCCTCGGCCAACAGGCGCTCGAACGTGTCGCTGCTCTGGTCCGCCAGCGTCTGAAGTGCCGCGAGATCTTCCTGCGAGTACTTGTCGTGCTGGTAGCTCTGTATAGACAGAACGCCGACGTTGTTCCTGCCTTTACGGATGGGAACGTACATCAGCGAGGCGGAGAAGGCGTTCGGGTTGCCGAAGGTGACAAGGCCCAGTTCCTCGTCCAGCGCCTCGCTGTCGCGCCCCTTGAGGATCAGCTGTGCTCCCTCGCGCAGGACACGGCGCGACATGGGGCTGATGGGTGTCTCGGGTGAGGCGGAGGGGAACTCCTGCCGCACCCCGTCGATCGTGTCGATGTTGATGACGGAGAGCGCGCGGTCGCGTCCCTCGGGATAGAGATTCACATGGCTGGCATCCCAGCCGAAGAGGCGGTCGGCCGCCTCGGTGATTGCAAGGCTGGCTTCTCGCGGTGTCCGGGCTGCGCTCAGCCTAAGAGCCAGCGCCGCAAACTCATCCTTGAGCTGAGCCTGACGCTCCGAGCCCCGCGGATCCCGCAGGATCATCAGGCCGATGCGGCGCTCACCCAGCATGAACACCTGATGGCCCACGTCGCAGTCAACCGGCCGCCCGTCCGGTCGGTTGAGCCTCATTCGCAGTGCGCCGTTGTTGCCTTGCCAGAGGCCGTTCTCGCTGTCCGCACCCGCGCAAAGGTCCGCCAGTGACAAGGTCGCCAACCGATCCCTCGTCACGCCCAGCAGGTGGCATGCTGCGTCGCTTGCATCGAGGATGGCTTCGCCACCCTGACGCTCCAAATCGATCAACAATGTCGCCTCACCACTGACAGCCTGCAACATCGGGGATTCTTGGACCTCATCTCTGACTAAGCACGGACTGTGATATGGATCGAGGGGGCGTGCAAGCTAAAGCGCCACCTCTTGCACAGGATAGTTGGCATCCCAGATCGCTGGCGCCATTGGCCCTGTTTCCCTTGCCGTCCCGGCGCAGCAAACTAGGCTGATGAAGACTTCCGCGGAGGCGCATCGTGGCACAGGAAAGTTCGGATCTCGCATCGCAGCGACGGCTCTTGCAGTCGCTCGGCTTCGGATTCATCGAGGTCCCCTTTGAGCCCCGCACGGACTCTCCGGCACAGGCCGCAGGCGCTCCCCAGCGGGTGCCTTCACCGCCCGCCGCCGCCGGGCCGAAGTCCCGCACGGCTCTCCCCCCGCGCACTGCGGTGCCGGTTGCGCCGACCAGTCCCGCAGCGGCCATCCCGGCTGACAAGGCGGGGCGACAGGCAGCCCTGATCGAGCACGAGACCTCCATGCGAGGCTGCGATCGCTGCAACCTCCAACTGGTGAGGGGGCAGGTGGTCCCCGGTGCCGGTCTGGTCGACTCCCGACTGTTTGTCATCGCCGAGGTGCCGCTGGCGGCGGACGACGCAGAAGGATCGTCGCTCAACGGCCCCATCGGTGAGATGACCCGCAAGATTTTCGCGGCGATGAAGCTCACGCCCGAGCAAGTTTACTTTACCACGGCGGTCAAGTGCCGCCCGCCGGAGGGACGGCCTCCCAGCACGATCGAGCGGCGCGCGTGCCAGCCATTCCTGGCGCGCCAACTGCAACTGGTGCAGCCCGAGGTCATCGTGACCTGCGGGTCGGAAGCACTCGCCGCGATTCTTCCTGCCAAGGCCGCTGATGGGCTCGACCGGGTCCGTGGCCGCTGGCTCGAGTGGCAGCGGATCCCCGTCATGCCGACGCTCTCGCTCGAGCTGATCCACGGGGATCAGTCACTCAAGCGCGTCGTCTGGGGGGATATGCAGGCTGTGATGAAGCAGTTGGGGATCGGGTAGTCAGCCCAGAACCTGACGGAAGATCCGCCGGGCATTATCACCCATGACCATCCGGATCTCCGTCGGGCTGAAGCCGCGCCGGGCAAGACCCTCGACCGCTGCCTGCCAGCAACTGGAGTTCTCCAGCCCCACGGTATGGGACCAGACCCCGTCGAAGTCGCTGCCGAGGCCCACGTGCTCGATGCCTGCCTGATCCACGGCGTGGACCACGTGGTCTAGCCAGGTATCCAGCGTTACCATGGATTTCGCGGGAAGCTGCTTCTGAAGCAGCGCGCTGCGCGCAGCACGGAACTCAGGATGCGCCCAACCCTGCTCGTACTGGCTGGCCATGTGGGCGATTTCCTGCTTGGATGCCTCCGCCGCGCGGTCCCAGGCCGGTTCCCAGCCGAGGCTGAGAAACTGGGGAACCACGACGATGCCAATCATGCCGCCGCAATCACCGATGGCTCGCAGGAGCTTGTCGCTGACGTTGCGGGGAGTGTCTGCAAGTGCGCGACAACCGGAGTGCGAGGCGATCACCGGCGCGGAACTCTCCGCGATGGCGTCAAGCGCGGTCCGCTCGGAGGTGTGGCTGATGTCGACGATCATCCCGAGCCGATTCATCTCGCGGATGACAGACTTGCCGAACTTGTCGAGCCCGCGATTCGGCTCGTGCGGATCAGTGCCGGAGCCGGCCCACGGCAGGTTCGTGGTCCAGGTCAGCGTCATGCCCCTGATTCCTAGCCGATGGAACGCACCCAGCAGGTCCAACTCGCCGCAGATGGGTGAACCGCCCTCCAGCCAGAGGAAGGAAGCGATGCGACCGGAGGCCGTGACCACATCGGCCTCTGCCATGCTGGTGGCCAGTGCCATCCTGTCGGAGTAGCGATCGAGCGTCCGATAGAAGGCCTCGATCATCCGGAGGGCGCGGGCTGTGCCGCGCTCAGCGGGCCAGTCTGCTTCCTTGATCCAGATGGCGAAGACCTGCTCCGCCACGCCGCCACGCTCCATGCGCGGGAGGTTTGTCTGTGCCCACGGCGTCTCCTCGCCAATGTCCAGATCGTTCTCGAGGACTCGTAGAAACAGGTCTGAATGCAGGTCGAAGGCCGGAATGACGCTCAAGGATCGTTAGCTTTTCTCGCTGTCTGCAGCGGAGGGAATCTCCACGTCCGGCTTGAGGGAGCAGGCGGCGCGGATGTCCGTCTCGATCGACTTGAGCAGGTCGCGATTCTGACGAAGCAGCTCGCGCACCTTCTCCCGCCCCTGACCGAGGCGCTCCCCCTTGTAGGAGAGCCATGACCCGCTCTTGTCCACGACCTTCATGATGACGCCAAGGTCAATCGCATCGCCCTCGCGGCTGATTCCTTCGCCGAAGAGGATGTCGAATTCTGCCTCGCGGAAAGGGGGTGCCACCTTGTTCTTCACGATGCGGGCGCGGACGCGGTTGCCGATGTCACCGCCGCCTTCCTTTGTCGCCGCGGCCGCGGAATCCTTGATGCCGGCGATGCGCCGCACGTCGACGCGGATGGAACAGTAGAACTTCAGCGCGCGACCGCCCGTCGTCGTCTCGGGGCTGCCGAACATTACGCCGATCTTCTCGCGAATCTGGTTGATGAAGATCACGATGCAACCTGACTGGGAAATGGCACCGGTCAGCTTACGCAGGGCCTGGCTCATAAGGCGCGCGTGGACACCGACGAAACTGTCGCCGATCTCGCCTTCGATTTCAGCGCGGGGGACCAGCGCCGCCACCGAGTCCACCACGATCACGTCCACGCTGTTGGAGCGCACCAGCGTCTCGCAGATGTCCAGCGCCTGCTCGCCGTTGTCCGGCTGGCTGATCAGCAACTGGTCCAGGTTCACGCCGAGAGCCCGTGCATACTTCGGATCGAGGGCGTGCTCCGCATCGATGAACGCCGCGGTGCCGCCGTTCGCCTGGGCGTTGGCCACCACATGCAGCGCCAGCGTCGTCTTACCGCTCGATTCCGGGCCGTAGATCTCGACCACGCGGCCGCGCGGAAAGCCCCAGATCCCCAGCGCCCGGTCGAGCGAGATCGATCCGCTCGACACGACGGCCAGCTCGGGAAGGGCGCGGTCGCCAAAGCGCATGATCACGCCGTCGCCGTGGCTCTTACGGATCTGGGAAAGCGCCAGTTCCAGGTTACGGGTCTTCTCGTCGTTGCGGGTGCGCTCTTCCGACTGCTTGGGGGCTGCGGCCATGATGGAATCCTCAAATGGGGAAAGCGTTGTAGTGACTTCGGCGAGGCTTAACAGGAGCCTTTGCGGTGTCAAGGAGGATGGTGAATAAAAAGCGAAATGACTCTTTCCGTGGGTCGATCCAAGCAAAGGTCCTTGCCAAGGGCCGAGCGGTCGGAGAGCCTTCCCAACGCCCGTTTCAGCGGGCCGAAAGGCATGCCCTGAATGTCTGATTGGCAGGACAACATCGGCGAGGCTGAAGCCCTGTACGAGAAGGGTTTGCGCCTTCTGGAGCAAGGGCGGCTGCACAGTGCCGGTGAGTGTTTTGCACGCGCTGTTGAACTCGCTCCCCGTCTTCCCGATGCGCGCTTCCAACTCGCCTCCTACCATCTCCAGACCGGCAAGCTCGACGACGCGGTGGGGGAGTTGCGCGAGGCGCTTCGCTTGGAGCCCGACAATCCCGACGCGGCCATGTTGCTGGGCGAAGTGTTCCTTCAGCTGGGCAAGATGGCGATGTCGGTCACCATCCTGAAGGACATGCTGCGGCATCACCCCTATCACGCCGAGGCCCATGCGCTCCTTGGCCGCGCCTACCAGAGCGACGATCGGGAAGGCGAGGCCATCGAGGCGTTCGAGCGCTCCATCGAGTTGGATTCCTCCTGCGCTGACGGCTGGCTCGGTCTTGCCAAGTGTGAGTTTGACGGCGAGCGTTACGACAAATGCCTCGAGTACCTGGACAAAGCGGTGGGCGCCGACCCGACGGGCTCCGCACCCTGGCTTTATCGCGGTGTGGCTCTGGCCGAATCTGGGCGCCATGAGGAGGCGGAGGCGGCATTCTTCGAGTGCATCGAGCGCGAGCCAGATGAACCCGTGGCCTACTTCAATCTCGGAAAGCTTTACCGTGATCAGGAGCGCGAGGAGGAGTCCATCCGCGCCTACGGCAAGGCACTCGAGGTGGCTCCCGATTACCTGTACGCTGCGCTGGCGTTGGGCTCGCTTCACTTCGATCGCGAAGAGTTCGCCGAATCGCTCCGCGTGCTGGAGGGGATGGCAGAGTACGTGCCGGACGACAGCGCGCTCCAGAGTGCCATCGCCACAACCCACCATGCGCTCGGTGACTACGAGGCCGCAGTGCAGCACTATCAGCGGGCCATTCGCAGCGAGTCTGACAACCCAGCGACGCACTGCGGACTGGCCGCTGCGCTGCTCGTCCTTGATCGCTACCGTCAGGCAGCCCGCGCTGCTTCCGAGGCCATCGCCCTCGATCCCGAGGACGGTCGCGCCCACCTTTATCTGGCGCGCGCGCTGGACCTGCAAGGGAAGGGCGCCGACGCGGTCGAGCACTATCGGAAAGCGATCGAGTTCGATCCTGAGTCTTCCGAGGCCGCCGTTGACTACGCGCGCATGTTGCGCCGCGACCACAAGCCGCGCGAAGCGGTGCTGTTCTTTCAAGTGGCGCTCAAGCGCGAGCCCGACCATCCCGCCGTCCTCGTCGAACTGGCGGAAGTCCACCGTGAGTTGGAGAACTTTGGCGAGGCGCTGGAGTGCTACCGCGCAGTCCTGACCTTCGAGCCGGGAAACGTGAAGGCGCTTCTTCAGTCCGCGATTTGCCTCTCCCGTGCCGGTGACGCGGTCGCCGCACGCCATACGCTGGAAAAGGCAGTCGCGCAATCCCCCGACAACGTCGACCTGCTCTATCACCTCGGCGTCATGAACTGGGTTGCCCGCGATTTCCCGGCGTCCCGCCAGGCGCTGGAACGTGGTCTCGCCATTGACCCACGGCATCCGGCCCTGTGGGCGGCGCGTGCCGAGATGGAGTCCACCGCACGGCGCCACGATGCAGCCCTTGCCGCCTATCGCGAGTTGATCGACATCCAGCCCGCCAACGGGCGCGTTCTTCTGGCGCTGGTTCGCACGGCCATCATCGCCGGGCGGCTTCCCGTTGCCCTGACCGAGCTTCGCCGTGCCCTCGCCCAGCGACCGGAAACTCCGGCGGGACAACTCGCGGCGTTCTTCTTCGCCATGATGGGTCTCCGACCGGGAAAGTCCCTCTACCACTTCCGCCGCCTCTCCCATGACGACGTGCTGAGTGCGTCCCTGTGCCAATTCCTCGGCCGCATCACCCAGGTATTGCTGGTTGGAATTGCGGCGCTCTGCCTCGTCGCCGCGCTGTTGGTCGCCATTGGGCAGCCTGCGTGACCGCCCCCCGCGAGCGGGTCTGCGACCAGTGCGGTCGCTGGATCGACAAGGGGGAAATCCTCTACGAGATGCGCATTTCGCTGGTTGCGGAGCCCGGCCCGGTGATCGACTTGGAACTTCCGCCTGCCGATGCGGACCTTCGTCGCGAGATGGAAGCCCTGATCGCGCGCATGGAAGCCATGTCGGACGAGGCCCGGCAGGAGGCCAGCGACCAGGTCTTTGAAGAATACAGCTTGGTTTTGTGTCCCGATTGTCGGCAACTGGTGCACCACCAGATCAAGCGGCGCCGCGCCCTGTTCGGCCCCGATCCTGAAGACCAGGAGAACTCCCGATGACGTCCCTCGCCATCATCCAAACGATCAACCGCTTCGCCAAGGGCGACATGGTCACGGCCATCGGTCTGTCCGTTCTGGTGCTGGCCATCGGAGCGGGGATCACCGCCAAGATGGACAACAAGATCGGAATCGGACTCATGCTCGCGGGGCTGGTATTTGGCCTGTACGTTCTCAAGGTAAACGGCATATTCAACCTCTGATCGCCCCGAGTCCGCAGGGCGGCGCTCCCGCATAACCGGCGGAGGAAGTCCCCCCGTGAGCCCTCAGAAGCCGTGCAAATGCCACTTGGTGAGCAATTTTTTATCAACTGCACGCAGTGCTCCATGATCCGATTTCGCGCAGCATGGTGCGTGTAAATAGTCTTTAATCAGTATTTTGTATCGACCTCCGGGCGTGTGTGGGTGAGATCACTCCTCGCGAGATGAGATCGGGGGGACGACCCGCGGTGGTCCGGAATGCAATCATCCCTTGCATGGGGTCTGGGGTTGGAGCACAACAGAACCAGTCGGGTGCGCAGTCGAAACCCCGCCTGTACTCAAGGATACTGATCAATGATGGAACCGCTTCTCGGTTTCGCCCGCCCTGCTTGGAAGTTCTTCCTCCCGCTCGCTGCCCTCGCGATTCTTCTCGGTATCTTCGTCTCTCCCTGGCTCGCCATCGTGCCTGCGATCCTGGCGGGGTACGTGCTGTATTTCTTCCGCGATCCCTCCCGCAAGACACCGGGAATCCCCAACTCGATCTGTTCGCCCGCTGACGGCAAGGTCGTGTCGGTGGTCGAGGTCCCCTGCGATGACATGCCGGAAGGCCGCGCCCTCCGGGTCGCCATCTTCCTCAATATCTTCAACGTCCACGTCCAGCGCATCCCCGTCAGTGGCCAGATCTACCGGGTCGACCGCCGCCCGGGCAAGTACATGAACGCGCTGAACGAGAAGTGCTCCGAAGAGAACGAAGCGGTGACCATCTGGATTCGTTCCCTCTATGGAGCCGTCGGTGTGCGCCAGATCGCCGGTGCCATCGCCCGCCGCATCGTTTGCGGCATCGAGCGTGACGACCGGGTTGTCCGCGGCGATCGCTACGGCCTGATCCAGTTCGGCTCCCGCGTGGAACTGTTCCTCCCGCTGACCGCCAACGTGAAGGTCACCCCCGGCCAGAAGGTGGTCGGTGGCGAGACCTGCCTCGCGGTGCTGTTCGAGGAAGAAGTCCGCAAGGGCCTGTCCCGCGACGCGGTCCAGCGTGACCCCACGCTTCAAGCGGCCGGCTAACGTGACACCCCCTCCCGTCGCCAGGTCTCGGTCACTTGCGCGCGGGCGCGGGCGCAGCCCGGAAGCCTCTTCCAAGCGCCGTTTCCTCCGCGATCCCGGCTTTCCGGAAGGCTCCCTTTACCTCCTGCCAAACCTTTTCACGGCGACGAGCCTCTTCCTCGCCCTGTTTGCCCTCGTGAAGATCGCCGAGGGCCAGTTCGTCATGGCCTGCTGGCTGATCCTTGGCGCGGCCATCTGCGACGCGATTGACGGTCCCGTGGCCCGCCTCACCCACACTTCCTCCTCGTTCGGGGTGCAGTTCGATTCGCTGGCCGATCTGGTGGCCTTCGGCGTGGCACCGGCCTTTCTGATGTATCAGAACCTGCGGGGTTTCGATCCGACCATGCTTCCCGGCTATGCGCCGCGGCTGGCGCTGGGAGCCTGCGCGCTGTTCGCGATCTTCTCGGCGGTGCGCCTGGCGCGATTCAACATTCAGGCGGGCACCGTGGAACGGCGCTTTTTCCAGGGGCTCCCGACCCCAGGCGCCGCTGGCACCGTGGTGGCGGCCTACCTGTTCATCGAATGGTTCACCAAGCTGCCGTTCGTGGCTGAGTACGAAATCACGCGCATCCTCCACCGGTCGGTGCTGCTGCTGATGCTGGCGCTGTCGGTCCTGATGGTGAGTGAGATCCCCTTCCCGAAGCTGAAGAACCTGATCGCCCTTTCGCGCAAGCCCTTCAACAGCCTGATCATCGTGATGTTCACGGCGTGCTTGTTGATCGTCTTCCAGGATGCGTTGCCGCTCTTCCTGTTCGGTGGCTTTGTTGTCTATCTGGCTGGCTCGGTGCTCATGGCGCGAAGGAACCTGCGCGCCATGAGGCTTGCGGCAAGTTTGGAAGCGGAGCAATCGCCGGTCGAGTGACGCTTCCCCTCGATCACTGACACAAAACGAAGCGCCGCCCCCTGATCGGAGGCGGCGCTTCGTTTTGTGACTGGCTGTGGGTACTTAGCCGCGTGATCCGGCGCGGCTGGGGGCCGGGCGGCGACGGCGGGGGTGGCCGGCGGGAGCGGGGGTGTGGTTGGCGCTGGGGCGCGCCGGGCGTGCTGACTGGCGGCGAGAGGCGGGGGGAGCAGCTGCTGCGGCGGCGAGCTCGGCGCGTTCGGCGCGGCGGTCGGCCACGTCCTCGGCGGTCGGGCCACCTTCCCAGCGGGTGCGGTCGAGCTTGCGCCCGATGTGCTTCTCGATGTCACGGAGAGCGCCGTGGTCCTCACCGGTCACGAAGGTGATGGCGTCGCCGGTTGCTTCGGCGCGGGCCGTGCGGCCGATGCGGTGGATGTAGTCGTCGGTGGTCGACGGCATGTCGTAGTTGATGACGTGGCTGACGCCCTTGACGTCGAGGCCACGGGCGGCGACGTCAGTGGCGACCAGGACCCGATGACGGCCCGAGCGGAAGCCCGCAATGCCGCTGTTACGGCGACCCTGAGTGTGTCCGCCGTGGACGGAGACGGCGGTGATCTCCTGGCGTTCAAGGGCCTTGGTCACCCGGTCGGCGCCGCGCTTGGTGCGGACGAAAACGATGGTGCTTCCGACCTCTTCACGGGCGAGGATGTCGCGCAGGAGCGACATCTTGCCGTCGTGGTTGACGTTGACCACAGACTGGCGAACGGACTCGGCGGGGCGGGCGACGGTGCCGACCTCGACCCGTGCCGGGTTCGTCATCATGGACTCGGCCAGCTTGGCAATGTCCTTGGGGAAGGTGGCCGAGAACATCATGGTCTGGCGCTTGGTGGGCAGCGTGGCCACCACACGGCGGATGTCCGGGAGGAAGCCCATGTCGAGCATGCGGTCGGCCTCGTCCAGGACGAGCGTCGTCACATGGTCGAAGCGGTGGTTGCCGCGGCCGACGTGGTCGAGGAGACGACCGGGGCAGGCAAGGATGATGGAGGTGCCGCGGCGGAGCGCCTGGGCCTGGGGCTCCATGCCGACGCCGCCGTAGACGCAGGCGGTGCTGAGGCCAAGGACCCGGGCGAGGGGAGCCAGCACGTCGTGGACCTGCTGGACCAGTTCGCGGGTCGGGGCGAGCAGGACCATGCGGGTGTATCCCTTGGGGAGGGCCGCAATCTGCGTCAGGGCGGGGAGCCCGAACGCCAAGGTCTTGCCGGTGCCCGTCTGGGCGATGGCGGTCAGGTCGCGCCCTGTCAGTGCCACGGGAATAGCCTGGGCCTGAATGGGCGTCGGGGCGGTGATCCCCTTCTCGCGAAGATGCGCGAGGCAGCGGGTATCAATCCGCAGTGAATCGAATGTCATGTAGTACTTCCGTACGTGGGTTCATTGTGTACAGTGCAAGGCAACTGGTTCTGGCTGCTCGCCGACCGCCAAAGAACCAAAGGAACCGCGACGGAAATGAAAGGAAGAAATCTGGGGAGCAAAACTGAGAGGGAGGCTATGGATGGATCAACACTCTAGGTGACAGAACGACAATGTTGGCGAGACGGTATGGGGGGCCGATCAGCCAATGCAATGTAAATCGGCAGGGGTCCTGACTATCCGTCCCAGCGCGGTCCCTGCCTTCCGTTCGGTCGGCTGCACCGTTTTCGCGAAGCATGTGTACTTAATTACTTGGTTTATCGCGACCTGTCTTGGAGCGGCGATTTTGGCTTTGACATGCCAAACAGTCCGTGCCCCTATCGCCCGTGTTGAACACAAGTCCACCGAAGTTTGGGGCCTTTCGATGCAACTCTCGACCGAGACCTTCGTCCACCTGAATCAACTTCGCCGCGGCCAGATGGCTGTCGTTGAGGAAGTTGACTGTCAGGGAACCGAAGGGGCGCACTTGGCCTCGATGGGCCTTTCGGTCGGCTGCGTCCTGCAGGTGCTGATGCCCGGTACCCCCTGCGCGGTGGCTGTGGGCGAAACGCGCCTGATGCTCCGCTGCGAGCAGTGCCGCGCGATTCGCGTCTCCCCCCTCTGATCGCAGCCTCCTCAAATGAAACTTTCACAGATGGCCATTGGCCAAAAAGGTCTTATCACGGACCTGCAGGGCGATTCCGCCTTGATCCAGCGTCTGCTTGAACTCGGTCTCACCGACGGTGAAACCGTGGAGGTCGTGCGGTTTGCACCGCTTGGCGACCCGATGGAAATCCGGGTGCGGGGCTACTACCTTTCCCTGCGCCGCGTCGAGGCCAACGCCATCGTCGTGGAGCCCCAGGCATGAGTTCTCCCCGCCGCGTCGCCCTCGTTGGCAATCCGAACACTGGCAAGACCACGCTCTTCAACGCACTGACGGGCTTTCGCGCCAAGGTCGGCAACTACGCCGGAGTGACGGTCGAACGGAAGTCCGGCCCGCTGAAGGGCGGGACAATCCCGGCCGAGATCATCGACCTGCCCGGTACGTACAGCCTTTCCGCCCGTTCCGCCGACGAAATGGTGGCGGTGGACGTGTTGCTGGGGCACCGGAGCGAGGACCCGACGCCGCCCGACCTTGTGCTGGTCGTGTTGGATGCTTCGAACCTTGAACGGAACCTGTTCCTCGCCACGCAGATTTTCGAGACGGGCCTCCCCTGTGCGCTGGTCCTGAACATGATGGACATGGCGGAGACCAACGGGATCTCCATCGACACGGCGGAGCTTGAGCGGCGCCTGTCGGTTCGTGTCTTCCCCGTGGTGGCTTCGAAGGGCACGGGGCTGGATGCCCTGCGTCAGTTCATTTGCAGCGACAATGCCGCGCTAGCGAGGTCCCCGCAGCGCGTGGTCTTCCCGGAGGCGTTCGATAGCGCCACCACGAGCCTTGGCGAGGCGCTCACCGCCGCGGGCGTTGCCGCGCGCGACACGACCCCTTTCCTTCTTCGCCGCGCCCTCTTGGAAGTCGGCGGCATGGCCGAGCAGCGGATGCGGACGCAGGGTGGCGACAAGGCCGCCGCGGCCATCGACGGCGCGCGGGCGACCTTGCAGCAGGCAGGACATCGCCTGGTCAGCCTGGAAGCCAAGGCGCGCTATGCCTCGATCCGCGGGGTCCTCGATGGAGTCGTGAAGATTCCGGAAGGCCGCCGTGAGACCACCTCGGACCGCATCGACCGCGTGCTGATCCATCCCGTCTGGGGTGTGGTCGTGTTCATGGCGCTGATGCTGGTGGTCTTTCAGGCGATTTACAGTTGGTCCGCGCCTTTTATGGACCTGATCGACGGCTGCTTCGGATGGCTGAGCGAGCAGGTCACCGCCAATATGAGCGAAGGCCCGCTGGCCAGTTTCCTGGCGGACGGCGTGATCGCGGGCGTCGGCGGCGTGGTCATCTTCCTGCCCCAGATCATCATCCTGTTCCTGTTCATCTCGATACTTGAGGACTGCGGCTACATGGCGCGGGCGGCGTTCCTGGCCGACCGGCTCCTGAGCCGCCTTGGCCTTTCGGGACGCTCCTTCATTCCCATGCTTAGCTCGTTCGCCTGTGCCATCCCCGGCGTCATGGCAACGCGCACCATCGAGGACCCGCGGGATCGACTGACCACCATCATGGTGGCGCCGCTCATGAGTTGCTCCGCCCGCCTCCCCGTGTATGCGTTGATGATCGGCGCTTTCATTCCCGCCTACAGCATCGGCGGGGTGCTGGGGTTGCAGGGACTGGTGCTTTTCGCCATGTATCTGGTGGGACCGGCCGTTGCCATTCCGGTGGCGCTACTGCTGCGGCGCTCGCTGCTGAAGGGGCCAAAGCCCACCTTCCTGATGGAACTGCCGCCGTACCGTCGACCCAACTGGAAGCAGGTTGGGTTTCGCCTGCTGGAGCGCGCCGGGGCCTTCCTGAAGCGCGCCGGTACGGTGATCTTTGCCGTCTCGGTAGTGGTCTGGGCCGCGACCTATTATCCACGTCCCGCCGCTGTGGCGGAAAGCATTGAGGCACGCTATGCCGAACGCATCGCTGCCGCAGAGGGCGACACCGCCGAAGAATTGACGGCAGAGCGTGATCGCGCCATCGAGGGCGCCTATCTGCGCCAGTCGATCCTTGGCCGCATGGGTAGCGCCATCGAGCCGCTGGTGCGGCCGCTCGGTTGGGATTGGCGCATCGGCATGGCGGTCATCGCCAGCTTCCCCGCCCGCGAGGTTGTCGTGAGCACACTCGGCATTATTTTCGACGTGGGTTCCGATGCGGACGAGGAGAGCGATGCGCTGCGCGACCGGCTTGTGGCTGCCCAGTGGGCGGACGGATCGCCGATCTTCACGATCCCGGTGGCGGTCTCGATCATGGTCTTCTTCGCCCTGTGCGCACAATGTGCGGCGACACTGGCGATCATCCGTCGCGAGACGAACTCGTGGCGCTGGCCGATCTTTGCCTTCGTCTACATGACCACGCTGGCGTGGATCGGCGCCCTGCTGGTCTATCAGGTCGGCACGCTAATCGCGGGCTAGTGATAGCATGAACGCTTTGCTGCAACATGCCGTGGTCCTACTGATTGTCGCCGGAGCGGCGGCCTATTTGGGACGCATGGCGTGGATGACCTTGCGGGCCAAGTCGAACTGCGGCTGTGGCAAGGGCTCGTGCGCGCGCATGGGTGACCTGGAGCGCAAGCTCCGCCACCCGCGCTGAGCAGCGGATCAATCGATCAGCAAATCTTCGCTGAGACCTTCGGGCAGTTGCTCGACGCCGCTTCCTGAGGTGGAGACTCCCTTCAGGTTGGGCAGTCCCACGAGCGGACTGAGGTCGGTCACTCCTGTGCAATTCAGAAGCATCAGGTTCTCCAGTGCGAGCAGTCCCGCCAGCGGGCTCAGGTCGGTGAGTCCCGTGCAGCCGTCCAGCATCAGCACTTCCAGTCTCTCCATGCCAGCAAGGGGACCGAGGTCGCGCAACTGCGTCAGGCCCGCGAGGCCCAGCACGCGCAGGTTGCGGCAACCGCGTAGTCCCTCCAGGTCCGAAAGCTGCGCAAAGCCGAGTTCCAGTTCCTCCAGCGCGGGCAGTTCCGCGAGCACCGACAGGTCCCCAACCGGGCAGTAGCCGAGATCGACGAAGCGGAGTTTGCCGAGGCCACGCAGGAAGGCGAGGTCCGCGGCAGCGGGGTCGCCTCCGAGCCACAGGTGCGTCAGAGCGGGGAGCAGGCGCAGTGATTCGTGGTCCCAGCGTTCCTTGGGAGCCATGAAGGAGAGATGCGTCAGGGCCGGATGGCCGGCGAGGGGGGAAATATCGGCCACGGATGTCTTGGTCAGGTCGACCCGCTGAAGCGACCGAAGTCCGCGGAGCGGCTCGATGGAAGTCAGTTGCACGGATCCGCGGAGGTTGACCTCGGTTATCTCAGCCGACTTGGGGAGGGCTTCCAACTCCTCGGTGGTTGCGCTGGAGGATCGGTAGACGCCATTGCGCACGATGGGCATCGGGGAACACTCGGCGGACATGGTGGGAATCTCCGGGCAATTCGCGGTCGAAAGTTAGAACTCGTCGCGGGTCCTGCGAAGACCCTCGAGGTCGAGGAGCGTGACGTCCTTGCGGGCGCTGGAGATCAGGTCGCGATCCCGGAAGCGGCGCATGACGTAGGACACCATCTCGCGACTGGTGCCGATGAGCTGGGCCAGATCGCTGTGACTGATTGGCAGATCGAGACGGACACTTTCAGCCACATCGCCCGGTTGTCCCGCCACGGATGCCAGCTCTAGAAGGATCAGTGCCAATCTTGCCTCGGCCGGACGCATCATGAGGTCGGCGAGCCGGACCTGTAGTTTGGCGATGCGCTCCATCGAACTTTTCATGACGCGCAGGCCCAGATCGCGATGACGGAGCAGGAGCGCTTCGAAGCGGCGCCGACTGATGCGGCAGAGGCAGCATGCGGTCAGGGCCTCGCAATGCTCGCCGAAGTCGCCCCCTTTGCCCGGTTCGACCAGACCGAACATATCGCCGGGACCAAGCAGGAGCACAGCGGCCTGACGCCCGGCTCCGTCGGTGTAGTTCATCTTCACATGGCCGCGCTTCACGATCCAAACGGCGCCCTCAGAGTCGGCGTCCACGGGGATCAGCTCGGCGGGGGAGCAACTGACGACGTTGGCCATGTCCATGACTTCGCGCAGTTCCGCTGGTGGGAGCTGGCTGAAGAGCGGGCACTGCTTGATGTGCCAGAGCTTGAGCGATGCGGCAGGACCAAGTGACACGCGCTGACTCCTTTTGGCGATGGAAACAATTGGCGCAGTCGGCATGACAAGTTAGCGGGTTGCAGGCCATGGAAACCTTGCTTGCCGACTATCGCCACTCGATGTCGGTCAGCTGCGCCTGCGGGAAGTAGCGTTGGCGGCGCTTGCCGAGTTCAATGCACGCGCGGGAATCCGCGCCCTCGCAGTCGATCTCCCGCCCGGTAACGTCCAGTGACTCAAGGATGCCGACGTTTCCCTTGGCCGTGGCAAAAACGGCTTTGCGTGAGCCGGGGAGGAAGCGCGCCCCCATCAACTGCTCACGGCGACCGGGAAAGGGATTCAACGTCAGCAACTCACGGCCCGATTCCACGTCCCAGAGTTTGGGGCGCTCGTTCATGGCCACCGTGAGGAGGCGATCGCCATGCTCGTTAAAGTCCGCTGCGATGATGATTAGACCGTGTCCCTTCATGGTGGAGACCTCCTTGCCGGATGGCACATCCCACACATGAACAACTTCGTCGACGCCGCCGGAGGCGATGCGCGTCCCGTCGTGGTTGAACGTGACAACATAGACTGGCTTGGCGGTGCCATGGGCGTTGCGCACCTCAAAGTCCAGCGCGCCGCGCTCAAGATTCCAGACGGCAACGCTGCCAAAGGCCATGCCGACTGCAAGCCGCTTGGAGTCGGGCGAATAGGACATAGCGCGAACCGACTGGGTTTCCTGGGGGCCGGGTTGCCAGCGCGCCAGTTCTTTCCAGGTGCCCGTCTCCAGAATGATCAGCGGACCGATGACCGGCGTCCATGCGAAGTACCGTGAATCGGGACTGAAGCGCCCCATGTAGCAGGAGTCCTTGGATAGCTCATGAACGGGCTCGTTTGTCTCGCGGGAGACGATCATGCCGGACTCTCCGGAGGGATCCATCACGAAGCGCCACTTTCCGTCCGGGGAGTCCTGCCGGTAGAAGCTATCGATCCGAATGCGCTCGCCGGCCACTTCAACGTCGGCGCTACCGGTGCCCTGGATCCAGTGGTCGTCATAGCCGAGCCATACGTCGGTGCGGGAACGCGGGAGCCCCATCAACTGCAGGGTACGGCCGACGGGGGGGATCGTGCCGTCGGAGACGACGGGGACCGGCGGGCTGATCAGACGGTCGATGTTCCAGAGTCGGACTTCATCGAAGGAGGCGGTCGCCAGCAGGTTGCGCGTCGGATGAAAGGCCAGTTTCTCCATCTGGCGGGCACCTTGAAGGACGCCCATGCTCTCGCGGCTCTTGATATCCCAAATGCGGCAGAGGCCATCGAGCCCCGACGCGGCCAAATATCGACCGTCGGGACTGACGGCGACGGCGCGGCAGGAGGTTTCCTCGAGGGCGAAGTTGCAAACCATTTCACCGGTCTTTACGTCGAACAGACGGGCGTGCCCGTCGGCGCAGCCAGTCACAACGCCGCTGCCGTCCGGGGTGAAGACGACCGAGAGCACCGATCCATCATGTCCCTCCAGGGTCCGCAGGATGCTGCCTGTGGCGACATCGACCAGTGCGCAGCGCCCCACGTTGATGATGGCCACTGCCACCATGGTTCCATCGGGACTGAACTGTACGTCGTAAGTCTCGCGGTCGAAAGCAACCGTCCGAATCAGACTACCGTCCTCGACGCTCCAGATGCGCAGGTTCTGGTCGTGCCCGGTCGTGGCGAATAGCTTTCCGTCGGGGGAGAAGGCGCCACCGCGCATGACGCGCAGTTCCTTGTGGGCGGTGATCTCGAAGCTGGCCTTGATGTCGCCGTCGCTTCCCGCCACGAGGAGTCCCTGGCCGTCCGTCGACGTTAGGAGGATGTGGCGGGCGTCGGGCGAGAAGGCGACATCCCAAATACCCTTCAGGTCGTACTTCCGCTCATAGCGAAGGCGGCCGCTGGCGGTATCCCAGATGCGCAGGAGCCCCTTGAAGTGACCCGTGGCCATGGTGGCGCCGTCCGACGAGAAAGCCACCGAGAACACGTGACTGCCGCGGTCTCCCTGCTCGGCAGCGAGTAGCAGGTCATCGCGGTTGATGCGAGCGAGCAGGTATCCCCACTCCCAGGATCGATAGTCGGCCGGAGTGCGTGTGATTAGTAGATCGCTTGCTTTTTCGACCCGGGATTCATCGATGTAGGCATTTGCCAGCCCGATGGCGGAGAAGTACTGCTCCCTTTCGGCTGTGGCGCGAAGTCGCTCCGCGGCTGCCCGTGCCTCGGCGGCTTCGCTCGCGCGTTCCTCGGCCA
>WGMQ01000041.1 GCA_016125005.1 bacterium
GCTCCGGCATCGGCGGCCTGAGCGTGATGGAAGAACAAACGCTCGTCCTGAAGGAAAAGGGCCCCAAGGGCGTTTCACCCCTGCTGATTCCCCGCCTGATCCCCAACATGGCCGCGGGCCAGGTTTCGATCACGCTCGGCCTGCTCGGCCCGAATAGCTGCGTCGTGACCGCCTGCGCCACCGGCACCCATGCGATCGGCGACGCTGCCAGCCTGATCCAGCGCGGTCTCGCCACCGCCATGCTGGCGGGCGGCACCGAGTCCGTGGTCACCCCGCTCGGCATCGCAGGCTTTGCCAACATGACCGCCCTCAGTGAGCGCAACGACTCCCCCACGACCGCCAGCCGCCCGTTCAGCAAGGACCGCGACGGCTTCGTGATGGGCGAAGGCTCCGGCGTCCTCCTCCTTGAGGACTACGACCACGCAGTCTCTCGCGGCGCGCGCATCTACGGCGAAGTTGTTGGCTACGGCATGACGGCTGATGCCTATCACATCACCGCCCCGGCCCCCGAGGGCGCAGGCGCCCAGCGTTCCATGAAGATGGCCCTTCGCTCGGCCGGCCTCACCCCCGACCAGATCGACCACATCAACGCCCACGGCACCAGCACCCCGCTCAACGACAAGCTGGAGACGATGGCCGTGAAGGCCGTCTTCGGCGAGCGCGCCTACAAGATTCCCATGGTCTCCAACAAGTCCGCCATCGGCCACCTGCTCGGCGCCGCGGGCGGCGTCGAGGCCATCGCCGCCCTGAAGACCATCGAGACCGGTGTTATCCCTCCGACGATCAACTACAGCGAACCTGACCCCGAGTGCGACCTCGACTACGTCACCGAGGGACCGCGCAACGTCCGCGTGAATGCGGTGCTCAGCAACTCGCTCGGATTCGGCGGCCACAACGCCACGCTCGTCTTCAAGCGCGTCTGATCGGGATGCGGAAGCGCGCCGTGATCTTCGACCTGGACGGCACCCTCGTGGATGCCTTCCAGGACATCGCCAACGCCATCAATCGCCCCTTGGCGGCGCGCGGAATGCCGACCCATTCGGTTGACACAATCCGCACGTTTGTCGGCGAGGGCGCGGGCAAGCTGATCGAGCGATCCGTCCCGCCCGGCACTGATGCGGCAACCCTGGAGAGCGTTCGCGCCGAGATGATGGCCTGGTATCGCGACCACCCCGCGGACCATGCGTTCATCTACGAGGGCATTCTCCCGGTCCTCGAGGCGCTCCGGTCCCGCGGCGTCCCCATGGGTGTCCTTAGCAACAAGCCCCACGCGATGACCCTGTCGACTTGTGAGCGACTGGGATTGTCCGATTTCTTCGGCGACGTGGCGGGCGAGCAGGGCGCCGGTGTGCCCCGCAAGCCCGACCCGATGGGCCTGCGGCTTCAGCTCGAACGCCTCGGTGTCGAGGACGCCATCATGGTTGGCGACGGTCGCCCCGATGGAGAGGTGGCCCGCGCCGCGGGTGTCCCGTTCGTTGCGGTCACCTGGGGAACCCGCACCGCCGAGCAACTGCTCGAGTACGGCCCGGTAGCGGTCGTCGATCACCCCTCCGGCCTCCCCGAGCCACTGGCGCTTCTGCTTGCAAAGGGATGAATTTGTTGCCCCATCAACCGATCTCCTAAGAAACGGTTGATCCGAAAGCACTTAAGTTTGGCTTCAGTTTTCCTTGCGGCGGTCCGGAGCTATCACTGAATCTGGACGAGATGTGTGGCGGTACTGCAGGTCCCCGATACGACGGGATTGGTGCGCAGATCGTCTGACCCAGCAACCCGGTGAGTGTTCGTCCCTCACGGGCCTGGCGCCAATTCCCCCATTGGAGGCAGACTGAATGTCTACCATCCAGGGTGACGTCCACGCGCGTTCCACACCGTTCGACAACGCCCCCTCTGTCATCCTTTCCCTGTATAGAACCATGCTCGTCTCCCGTGCTGTGGACGACGAGGAGATCCGTCTCAAGAAGCGCCAGCAGATCTATTTCCAGATCAGCGGCGCCGGTCACGAGGCAATCGGCGTGGCGGTAGGCCACCACGCCCGCGCTGCCTACGACTGGTTTTATCCCTATTATCGCGACCGCGCCCTGTGCCTTCAGCTCGGCATGACCCCACGGGAGATGTTCCTTTCCGCAGTGGGCGCCCTTGACGACCCGAACTCCCACGGTCGCCAGATGCCCTGCCACTGGGCCCACAAGGCGCTCAACATCGTCAGCCAGTCCTCCCCGACCGGTACCCAGTACAACCAGGCAGTCGGTTGTGCCGAGGCCGGTCGCCACATCATCGCCAGCGCCATCGACCTGCCTGCCTCCGCGGACGAAGTGACGGTCGTGTCCTCCGGCGAAGGCGCCACCAGCGAGGGCGAATTCTGGGAAGCCATCAACGTGGCCTCCAACCGCAAGCTACCGGTCATGTTCCTCATCGAGGACAACGAGTACGCCATCAGCGTCCCCGTGGAGGTCACCACGGCGGGCGGCGATATCGGCGCCTGCTTCTCCGGTATTCCGGGCCTGACGATCATGCGCTGCGACGGAACCGACCTTGTCGAGACGCTGGCTGTCGTGGGCCGCGCCGTGACGCACCTGCGCGAAGGCAACGGCCCCGTGCTGCTCCACGCCAAGGTCACGCGCCCCTACTCGCACTCCCTTTCCGACGATCACGCCTACTACCGAACCCGCGAGGAACTGGCCCGCGAGCAGGACCGCGACTGTCTCCGCCGCACCGAGGACTACATCGTCGAGCAAGGCTACGCCACACAGCTCGAAGTGGAGTCGCTGAAGGCCGAGGTGCTCCGCGAGGTTCGCGAGGCTGCCAATGCGGCCCTGGGCGCCAAGCGCGCCGGTCCCGCCGAAGTGATGACGCACCTCTACGCCCCCGGCAACGGCCCCGACCAGATTGTCTCCAACGAAGGCGTCCCGACGCACGGCAGCGAGAACATCGCCATGGGCGAGGCCATCCGCCGCACCATGCTTCAGGAACTGTCGCTCGACGAACGGATCGTGATCTTCGGCGAGGATGTGGCTGACGCCAGCCGCCAGCAGATCCTCACCGAATGCAAGGGGAAGGGCGGCGTTTTCAAGGTCACCTTTGGTCTCCAGCGTGAGCACGGAAGCGACCGCGTGTTCAACACTCCGCTCGCCGAGGCCATGATCATCGGTCGCGCCATCGGCATGGCGACGCGCGGGCTTCGGCCCATCGTTGAGATCCAGTTCTTCGATTACATCTGGCCCGCATTCAACCAGCTCCGCAACGAGCTGGCGACCATGCGCTGGCGTTCTGCCGGCGACTTCACCGCTCCGGTCGTCGTGCGCGCCACCATCGGTGGCTACCTGCGCGGCGGTGCCATCTATCACTCCCAGACGGGCGAGTCGATCTTCGTCGCCTGCCCGGGGATCAAGATCGCCTACCCAAGTAACGCCGCCGACGCGATGGGACTGCTCCGCGCGGCCATCCGCAGCGACGATCCCGTGCTCTTCCTCGAGCACAAGCACCTCTACTTCCAGGGCTACAATCGCTCCAACGATCCGGGCCCCGACCACGTGGTTCCCTTCGGCAAGGCGGCGGTACGCCGCAGCGGAACGGACCTGACGCTAGTCACCTGGGGCGCGCTCGTGCAGCGCTCGCTCGAGGCCGCCGACCGCATCTCGCGCCGCATGCAGGTGGAGGCCGAGGTCATCGACCTTCGCACCATCGTGCCGTGGGACCGCGAGGCCGTGCTGGCAAGCGTCCGCAAGACCGGCCGCCTCCTCATCGTCCACGAGGAGATGAAGACCGGTGGCTTCGGCGCCGAGATCGCTGCCAGTGTGACCGAGGAGTGTTTCGAATGGCTGGATGCGCCCGTGCGGCGCGTCACCTCGAAGGACACCTGGGTTGGCTACTCGCCGGAGATGGAAGAGGTGACGCTCCCGCAGGTCGCCGATGTGGAGAAGGCCATCGAAGCGCTCGCGACCTACTGAGGACGCCTGCCATCCGTGATGCAGCCGGGCCGGGGATTTCCCCCCCGCCCGGTTTCCGCGCCCCATGACGCCTGTATAGAAAGATAGACGATGCCTGCGAACATTTTCACCGTCATCATGCCCCAGATGGGCGAGTCGATCACCGAGGCCACCATCTCGAAGTGGCGCCGTAGTGTCGGCGACCTGATCGAGGAAGGGGACTCCCTTCTCGATATTTCCACCGCCAAGGTTGAGTCCGAAATCCCCGCACCGACCAGCGGCCTCCTTGCGGCGCTTGTGGCGCCCGAGGGCGCAACGGTCCCGGTCGATGCGGTGATCGCCCTCATCGTTCCCGAGGACACGAACCTCGATTCACTCGATCTTTCGCCGTGGATGGGCCAGCATTCTGACGGCTCGGTCAACGGAGCCGCACAGCCGGTTCCCGTGGCCGTCCCCAAGGCCCAGGATCCGGTCCCGCAGGCCACGCCTTCGCCGATGATTCCCCCTCGCCGCAAGCCAACGCCGGAGCCCGTCGAGGAACCCGTCGCCACCGAGGAATTCGTCGACATCGAACAGGAGCGCCGCTCGCGCATCAAGCGCCGCAGCACGCCGCTCGTCCGCAACATCGCCCAGGACCTCGGCATCGACATCGAGTCGATTCCCGGCAGCGGCGCCAACGGTCGCGTGACCAAGCGCGACGTGGAGTCCTTCCTGGCCGAGCAGAAGAAGCTGGAGAAAATTCAGGGGACTCTCCCCTCGATGACGCTGCGTCCCGCAGAGGATCGTCCCATGCCCAAGCTTCGGCCCGGGCAAATGCGCATGGACACCGTTGCGACGGCGCCCCGTGGCGCCGACGAGATCCCGGCCGAGTTCTCGACCGTCTCCCTCATGCGTCGCCAAATCGCGGAGAATCTCACGCGCAGCGCGCAGACCATCCCGCACGCCTACACCTGCCATGAGGTGGACTTCACCCAGCTCGAGAAACTGCGCCTGCGCTACAAGCCCGTCTTCGAGACACAGTTCAACACGCGCCTCACACCGCTCGTGTTCCTTGTCTCCGCCGTCTCGGACGCCCTGCTAAAATTCCGCTCGATCAACGCCACCTGGGCCACGGACCGCATCCTGAAGCACCGCGTGGTAAACATCGGAATTGCCGTGGCCCTGCGCGAAGGCCTGGTCGTACCCGTCCTCAAAAACGTGGAGGCCATGAGCCTTGCCGGCATCGCCCGCGGCCTGGTCGACATCAGCACCCGCGCCCGCCACAACCAACTCCGCGCCAGCGACATGGAGGGCGGCACCTTCTCGATCACCAGCCCCGGTCAGCTTGGCGCCACCATGGCCATTCCCATCATCATGCCTCCCCAGGGCGGCATCATCCATCTGGGCGCCATCCAGAAGGTGCCCTGCGTGGTGACCGGTCCCGACGGTCAGGACTCGATCGCCATTCGCCAGCGCGCCATGATGACGCTCGGCATCGACCACCGCCTGATCGACGGATGGGAAGCCGACCAGTTCATGATCACTATCAAGGAACGGATCGAGCGGGCGGACTTCGGTCTCCCCGCGTAACCTCAACCGTTCGAAATATGCGCCTTGGGCAAGCACTTTCGGGAATGGCGATTGACCTGCTGACGCGGGAAAATTTACCAGTTGCCGACGTCCAATATCCTGTCGCGGAACCAGCCGTGGTGGGGGGTTGTTGGCTAGCGCGGCATAGCGGACCCAAAGTCCGCGGCATCTGAACGGAATCGGCTCTTCGATGTCACAATTCGTCGTAGGCGACGTACTAGCGGGAAAATACGAGGTGAAGGCCATTCTCGGTGCCGGCGGCATGGGTACCGTGTATCGTGCCCGCCAGCTCGACCTCGGTCGTGACGTCGCCATCAAGGTGCCCATGCCCGCGGCCCTTGAGATCCCCGGCTTCCTCGCCCGCTTCTCCCGCGAGGCACGCCTCGTCGCCAAACTCGTCCACGACAACATCGTCCAGGTTTACGAGTATCAGGAGTCGCAGGACTCCGTCTACATCGTCATGGAGTACGTGGAGGGCCAGGACCTCAAGGCGATGCTCGGCAAGCCGCCCGCCGACCTGAAGGTCAAGGACCTCGCCATTATCCTGCGCGCTTCCTGCGAGGGCCTGGCCCACGCCCACGAGGGCGGCATCGTCCACCGCGACATCAAGCCCCACAACATCATGGTCGCGCAGACATCGCGCGGTCGCTGGCGCGTCAAGATCATGGACTTCGGCATCGCCCACATGGATGCCAACACGCATGCGACCATGCTCGGCGGCGAGCAACTGACCGTGACCGGTCAGGCCATCGGCACGCCCAGCTACATGTCGCCCGAGCAAATCCGCGGCACCGGCGTCACTTCCCAGTCAGACATCTACTCCTTCGGCTGCGTGATTCACTACTGCTTCACGCGCCAGACGCCGTTCGCGGGCACCGGCTTCACGGTCGCGGCCTCGCACCTCAGCGACCCGCCCCCGTCGGTCCGCCTCGCAGTCCCGGCGCTTCCCCCGGAACTGGAGTCGATCATTTTCCAGTGTCTGGAGAAGGACCCGGCAGCGCGCCCTTCCGACGCGTCGGATCTGGGCGAGCGCATCTACAAGGCCCTCGAACCGCTCTTCGAAGAGCACATGGTGAACCTTTGGCCCGGCGCCCAGCACGATGGCGGCGGCACCGAGGCGATCAAGGCCACGGCCGCCATGGAGCAAACGCTCGGCGCCACCATGCCGACCGGAACCGCCGCACCGACGATTTCCGACGGGGGCCCCATTGGGCCCAGCAGCGATCGTCGGCCCATCCCCGCACCGGGCGTACCCGCCAGTTCTCCCGCGCCGCGTCGAGACGTTACCCAGACCAGCCCGACCAACACGGCGCCCGGGAACGTGGCCGACGCCACGATCCCCTACATGCCCCCGTCGGCAGCAGAGATCGAGACCGCACCCGTACCCGCAGCGACCGGGAGCAAGCTCCCCCTCCTGCTGGCCGCCGTCCTCGTGCCGCTCCTGCTGCTGGGGGTTGGCGTTGGCGTGGTGATGTCGGGGAAGAAGAAGACGCCCAAGAATGATCCCAACGGCGGCACCCAGGTAGAGCCGACACCGACGCCGGACAACAGCGTCGCGGTGGTCGCGCCGGAGCCATCGCCGGTTCCCACACCGGTAACCGGTGTCGAGCCAACAACGACCGCCGCAACCCCCAAGGCACCGCCAAGCCCAACGGCTGTCCCAACCCCTACGGTCAATCCCGTGAAGGCCCGTGCAGAACGCATTCTGGCCGATCAGGCAAAGATCGAAGCCGAGTACAAGCAGGCTCCCTCCCCCGCCATCTGGAACGAAGCATGCCGTCTTTGGGAGAGCCAATCCCGCGACGCGCTCGCCGACGAGCCCGAAGTGCGCGAAGCGCTCGACAAGCTGGCCAAATGGATCGGCATGAGCGCCCCAACGATTGCCATCAATGCCCCGGGTGTCGTCAGCATCGGCAGCGACAATGACAAACGCCCCGAGGAAGGACCCATCCATAACGTCCGCGTCTCCCCCTTCTCGCTGGGGGTCTATGAAGTGACCGCGCTGGAGTTTGCCACCTTCCTCAACGATCAGCCTGCGGCAAAGGCCATGGAGCTCTATGCGCCTGGTGCGGGACTGAACATCGAACTGACGGACGGTCGCTATGCACCCGTGGCAAATCGCGCGCTCCACCCGGCGAACGGCATTTCCTGGAATGCAGCGGTTGCCTACACGCAATGGCTTGCTGACCTGACGGGTCGCGGTTTCCGCCTCCCAACCGAGGCAGAGTGGGAAGTGGCCGCGCGCTTCGACACCCGGGGTCGCTATCCGTGGGGCGACGCGGAGCTTTCCTCCGACCGCGCCAACTTCTCCGGGTCCAGTGGCTCCACCTCCAACATCACTGATCAGCAGAGCGGCGCGCATCGCCTCGGATTCCGCCACCTTGCGGGGAACGTGGCCGAGTGGGTTGCCGACTGGTACAGCGAATCGACCTACGAGAATGATGCCAAGGTGGCCGGCGGCGTGCAGGACCCGAAGGGACCTGCGGAACCGTCCGGCTCGCGACCCGAACGCGTCCTGCGCGGCGGCGGTTATAAGTCCCTCAACCAAGACGACCTCCGCGTGACGGCACGCGGCAAAGAACGACCCACCGCGCGCGACGCCGATTTCGGTTTCCGTCTCGCCGTGACACCCTGACCCCCAGGAGACGACCCATGATCCAGCGCCTTTCCCTCTTTTCCGCAATCATCCTCATGGCCTTCGTGGCGCTGACCGGCTGCGCGTCATCGGACAAGTTCAAGGTCATGGAACAACGGGCCGAGAATCCCGCCCGTCCACTCCGCGTCATGGTGCGTGACTTCGCCGACAAGCGCACCCGCGAGGAGAAGAGCTATATCAACTTCGCCAAGGTGCCGCTCAACTTCTACGGTGGCTATTTCTACTACGACCTGCACGACGCCAAGTTTCCCACGCAGAGCGCCCCTTTCCCGACACTCGTGGCAAAGCATGTCGCAGAGCGCCTCAATGAGGTCGGCGTCTTTGATAAGGTCGAGTACGTGGCCCCTGACGCGAACCCGCAGCTTGGTGACTACGACCTCGAGCTGAAGGGCACCATCAATCGCCTCCGCACCCGCGGCCGCATCAACTACTACGGCCTTTCGATTTTCGGTGACTTCATCCACTACACCGCCGTCCCCAAGTTTGTCCGCCGCTGGGAGATCGACTGGGAATACCAGCTCGTCGATGCCTACACCGGTGAACCGGTCGGCGAACCGAAGCAGGTCAAGATGATCACCCGTCGCACCTCGCTTTCCACCTACGCGAATCGCGGCGAGACGAAGGACCTTGAGAAGAAGATGGTACCCGCCATTGACGAGTACATCACCAAGGCCTGGAGCGACCTGCCCGGCGCGCAGGCTTCGGAATGGGTGGCCCTGAAGGAACGCGGCGCTCAGGTCATCGCGTCGCGCCAGGCCGAGTCCCAGGCCATCGCCGACAGCCGTAAGCCCCGCTTCCGCTTCCTCTCCCCCGGAGACGGCGAAGTGGTGCGCGGCGCCACGGCCCCGCTCCGCTGGGACGTGACCGCCCCTGGCAAGCTGAAGAACGTCGTGCTGGTCGCCAACAACGAGCCTGTCAGCCTCGGCATCAACCCGCTCGACCTGGCCGTCGTTTCCAGCGCCCCCACCACCATCCAACCGCGCGAGGCCGCCGTCCCCCTCAAGCTGGGCGCCAACAAGCTCGAAGCCCTCGTGGAAGACCACACGGGCGAGTCCTCCCGCGCCTCCATCACTGTGACCCGGCTTCCGCAGCCTCTCACCCCGGCGCGCCGCTATGCGCTCCTCATCGGTGCCG
Source organism: bacterium (assembly GCA_016125005.1). Lineage (GTDB taxonomy): Bacteria > Sumerlaeota > Sumerlaeia > SLMS01 > SLMS01 > WGMQ01. The sequence continues at coordinate 9,286 of WGMQ01000041.1, forward strand.
ACTCTCCCGCCGCCGCGGCCGGTGTCGCATCGCTGGCCCCGGTCCTCGCCGATCCCATGTACGGCCAGTTCCCGGCGGATTCCGTCACCACCGTCACGTCACTCGATGATGCCGCTGCGGTTCGCCAGATGCTCACCAACTTCGGATCCAAGCCGGTTTCGGGCGACCTGGCGCTCATCTACGTCGCCTGCAAGGGCGATTGGGAATCCGGCAAGATCCTGGGCGGAGCAATCACCCTTGGCGACTTCCTGAAGGCCGCCGCCGAATCCACCGCCACGGAGAACGTGGTGGTCGTGGCCGACATCGACTGGAACGCCGCCGCGGGCACCACCGACGTGCTGGCCAAGACCGGCGCCCAGCTTCGTCAGGGATGGGCATTCATGACCCCGCAGTCCACCGGGGGCCCCGCCATTGAGGCCAACGGCACGCGCGCCTTCTCGGCCCAGTTCATCGACGTGATGAAGGGCGTCGGCAGCGATGCGACCCGCGTCACCGTGGAACGTTTCCTCAACGACCTGACCGTCGGCTACGAGCCCAAGACCTCCGGCAAGTCAGTGCCCGATTTCTTCGGTCGCTACAACCGCAGCAACACCATGGTCGAACGCCAGTAAGTATTCCAAGGCAAGTCAGAGAAAAGGGCCGGCGGGAACAATCTCCCGTCGGCCCTTTTGTATAGATGTCTATAAACGCGGTCTACGGCCTGGGGAGCGTCCTGTCTTACTCGGCTGTATAGATTGATAGACGCGAGGGAGGAGGAAATGACTTCTCCTCCTGTTCGGCGGGACGCACGACGATGCCATTGTCATCAACAAGCCAGGCGCTGTCAGACTTGCCATTGAAACGCACCTGAACCGTGGCGCTTCCCGATGGGCCGGTGACCAGATAACTGCGGCGCGCGTGCAGGTTTCCATCCTTGTCGGGGCGCATCATCAGTGCCTCGAAATCGATCCCCTTGTTTGCCGAAAGGAGCTTCGGCTGGAGGACCTGAATCTGCTGGATCGTGCCGGTCGCCGCGAGGATCAGTTGGTCCTTGCCGAGAGCCTCCACGGCAACCAAGTCGAGAGCCTCCTCCGTCTTCGTCCGTGGCTTCTCCTCGTAGCGCGCCAGGAACTCCTTCTCGCCAACGACCTCCTTCACCTCCCACGTCCAAGGGCCGCGATTGAGGCGCGTCATGTCGACCAGTGCGACGACGCTCCCTTTCTTCCCCTCGATCCGATGCAGCCAGGATTCGGTGTCCTTTTGGTACTTCGGACCGAAGAACGGGATCACTTTCGCGTAGGAACTACGCCCATGTGAGTAACGGTCCGCCGACACCAGTGAGCCGGTCTGCATCAGCACATCGGGTCTTTCCGAGAGCACCGCGCCGACAACTTGCGACGGCGCCAACCCTTCAGGAAGGATGACGCTTTCCGGCTGCACGACGCGCTTTGCACAACCACCGAGCGACAACGCGGCGAGGAGAACGAGGGAATAGTCTCTCAGATGGCGCATGGCTCAGTTCTCCTTGGGGATGGAAAGGATGAGATCGTATCCGGGTGGCGGGTAGGCGCCATAGTTGGGCTCGTCGGATCCGGATCGCATCAGCGCCGGCCCGAGTTCCCATGGCGCGCCGAGACTCTTTCGTTGGAAGCTGACACCGACAACGGCACGGCCCGAATCCGCCCCACGAATCCTGTACAGACGCTGGACGGAAACGACCCCGTCGAAGTCCTTGATCGCCGCGTCCGGCGTGACTGAGTCCAGCGGGCGCGGATAGACGATGGCCTCGACTGTGGCCGGAGTCTTGAGCCCTTCTGCATCCATTGCGGCGAGCAGGATCCCTCGCTTTTCCGCCAGCAGTTCATCCAGTTCCCGCTCTAGCGGAGACCGCATCGGCGCGGCGAAGCCATCCAGGAAGGTTTGCTCGGGGACCACGCGTGTGATCGACCAGTCCCAGGGCTCCTTCTTCGAACGGACCAGCCGTGTCTCCACGACCGCCACGCCATCCGCGCCCTCGATGCGGTAGCGCACAAACCATTCGGCTCGATCCATTTGGAAGCCCGGGATGATGGCGGAACCACTCATCTCAGCAGACGTCGCCGGATACGCTTTCGTCGATTCCCAAGGACCGGTGATGGCGGTCACTTCGGGATTCAGGCGGAGCATCGTCCCTACCTGATCCCTCACCGTCAGGCCCTCGCCCACGGCGATCGTTGCCGGTGACTGTTGGACGCGTGAGCACCCGGTGCCAAGCAGGCCCAACGCCAGAACAACAATTGCCAGATTCTTCATTGTCCTCTCCCTCAATTGCGCGAAGTACGGGTGAACAGTTGTTCTAATAGTCAATGTTGCGCAAGCGAAATTCTGGATAGCGGCCGGGAGCCAGCGGCCCATCGGCCTCCACGCGAACGGCGAAGAGCGGTTGTCGGAACGGGTGTGTGTTCCCCTCGCGATCCTGCATGTAACGTCCGCCGGGACCGACCGTGGTCGTGCGCGTGAACTCGCCGAGCAGGCTGATCCATGGGGCGCTATTTGGCTCGGCGACAACTTCGCGGAAGATCCCATTCAACTGGAGATCGCGCGATGGATTCCATGGCGTTGTTAGGGAGAAAAGCATCCGATTTCCGCGCATCAGGAACTTCGATTCTGCCTCGATGATCGATTCTCCGAAGAGCGCCTGAAGCCCGCGGCCAACCACGCGGCCATCGGTCAGCTTCGCCGATCCGCTCCCCTCCATGCGGCGAAGGTCGCCCGTCGAGAAACCGGTCCCCGCGAGAGTCATCTCGCTACTGAGGCGTCCACTCACAAGATCCGCATAACGCTGATCCACGAAGCTGTTCACGAAGGGAGTGACCTCGACGTTCCGAAGGGTCATCCCAAGATCCCAGGGCGAAGGGGCATTGGCCAGGACAGTGGCCTCGCCCGTCATCTCAATCAGCCCCTCGCTTAGGAGACCATTCGCGTGCTGTATAGACAAGGCTCCGTTGTCGAGTAAGACTTTGCCAGATAGACGCGAGAACTCGATCTGGCGGAAACGCAGGTCATTGAAGCTGACCGCCAACTGGCCGTCGACCTGGCGCAGGCCATCCAATGGATCGGTGACGGGATCAGGGGTGGTCTCCGGCTCCGTCGTCCCCACGTCGCCCACCGGTTGCTGAAGGTCCTCGTAGAAGCCCAGTATCCGATCGAGGCGAATTCCCGTCGAGGTGAGCGAGGCATCCACATAGGGGCGATCAGACTTGGTTTCCAGGTCGATGAATCCCGAGGCACGGAGATCGTCGACCTCGTCGGGCCCCATGCCTGGATAGACGATGCGAAGGATCAAATCATCGAGTCGCACGATACCCCGGCGAGTGCTGCCGTCGGCTGAGAGACGAGCCTGAAGCGGCGTCGCTGCGCCGTCCCGCCGTTGCCAGACCGCATTGTCGAGGGTGATCTCTGACGTTAGCCGCGTGCGCCGCGTGGCGTCCGCCCCGGCGGAAGTCAGGGACCAGCTCCCCTGCAATTGGCCCTGCGTGATCGGGACACCCAGGAAGCGATCAACCAGCGGCTTGTAGCGCGCCACGTCAAATGGCCCCAATTCGCCGCCAAATCCCGTCCCCTCGCCGAAGGTCGGAAGGAGCGTGAGATCGTCCCAGCGATAGCCTACGGGAGCCAGTGTGCGCGCCGTTGCAATGTTGGTCGTCCATGTCGTCAGCGAATCGAAGGGATCGGTCACCGGCATGGCGGGGGTGCTCGCGACGCGCATCGCAAAGTCATGCACGAGGATGGAGCTCGTCACCCGATCCACGATCGTCACGGCATCGAAATCGAGATGCAGCGGGTCATGTGTATAGACAGCGCCATCGTCGGTCGCAATCGGCGGGAGGGCGAGATTGCGGCCGCGCACCGACAGCGCGACATCGCCGCGACCACTCTCCAGCACCCCATCCCACGCGGCTTTCATGCTCATTTCCGACTCGGGAAGACCTGCCCAGGCTGCCATGTCGGCGGGAAGGGCACGCAGGATCAGTGGACGCACGCGCTCGAGATCGGCGTTCGAAACCAAACGACCAGTCGTGGCATCGTAGGAGGCGCTCAGCTTGATGGTTCCCATGGAGTCCCCGCCGATGTCCGTCCTCAGCACGGTATCCCGCAGACGAATCACGGGCCCGTCGGCCTCGAAGACGCCGCGCAGTTGCCCTTCCAGGCGAGGACCGAAACCGGATAGACCGAGCTCGTCCACCACAGCGGAGAAACGACTGATGGTCCCGCGGCCAAGTCGCTCGCCGGAGAGAACGCCGGGCGGAATCTCTGTGACGAGGAGCCCCCTGAATCGCCCGCCGACAAGCGAGCGCTCGAACAGAGGCAGTGGTTCGCCGCCAAACAGCGGGTGATCGCGATCCAGCGCCTTCTCCAACTGTAGCGTCAGCGTCGCTGTGGTGCCCTGATCGTCGGAATCGGGAGAGGTAAGCAGCACGGGGCGATCAAGACCAAGCAGTGCCAGCGGCACTGAACCCCCTTGCTCGTCAAGGCGACCGTCCAGCCGCGAGACCTCCACCGAGCCATCCTCGCCGATGCGCACACTCTGTGTTGTCGAGAAGGAAAGCGGCTCAAAAACGCTCGGCAGCACCTTGAGTGACTGGCCCTGCTGCGTCGCGGTCAGATAGACGGCCTGCTCCGCCGCGACCGTGCGGCCCGAGAGCGACAGTTCCACGTTACCGTTTTCGCCCGCCACATCGGCGATGGAGGAAAGCGGAAGACTCGACAGTACGCCGATGCTCTCGCCGACGCCTGCCGTGCGCACGTCGGTCAGCGCGTCCACCACCGCGCCGTTCACCTGACTGAGCGCCAGAGTCCACGAGGAGTCCGTGGTGTCGGTCCTCACGTCGCCACTGAATCGCAGCGACGTCGGCAGCCGCTTCTCATCGAAACGCACCGAGGTCGAAATGTCATGGATCGACACGATGTCGCCGCGCCGCTCGAGCGCCAGGTTTCCCTCCGCTCGCGGGAGGCCCCTCGGGAAGCCACGCAACATGAGTCCGTCGAGGGAGAATCCACCGTTGGCCACTTCGCTGATCGCCGCGTCGCTTGAGATCTCGCAGGTGAGCAGCATGCGGAAGATGCCGCCCTCGACAGGGAAGCCGGCCGCCTGCGCGGCGCGGCGGAACTCCGCCAGATCCAGCCGCGGCACCGATAGCAGCACCGTCGCACGTCCCGCTGTGATGGCTGCACGCAATCGCGCCACCCGATCGAAGAAGGACCTCACGGTGGCACGGAACGCGGCCATCGGAGAGGGCGACGGGCCGATGGCCAACGCCTCGACTTCCTCCTGCGCCAGGTTCATCAGCGCCCCGTAGGAGAGCAGGCACGAGTCGTCTGCCTGGAGCGACATTTCCGCGAACGGATCCGTTTTCTCAGACGGGAAAAGGGCCAGTCGCAATTTGCGCGGTGACAGGTTGCCTGTCTCACGATCGAGGACAATGGCCTGCTCCAGGATCGCATCGAATCGCTCTGAATCGATCTCCTTGGTCGGAAGCATCAGGAAGAAGTTGGTGGACGGTATGTCGCGGGCATGCAGCAGCGTTGAGACGTTGAGCTTTCTTCCGAAGGCCGCACGCAGCGTCAGCTCCGCCTTCGTCCGTGCCAGCGGATCATCGGGTCGGAAACCGAGAAGATCGAGCACTCGCTGGTAGAACGGAGCGGCAAGGCGCTCGGAAAGACCGAATGTCTGAAGGCGCAGCAGAACCTCGACGATCTCGCGGTTGAGCTCGTCCAGTTGCAGTTCCACCTGTCCGTCGCCCGTCGCAAGATTCAGCCACGACTCGGGCATGGGCCCGCCAGGAACCAGCGGTTTCATGGAAAGGGAGAACGTGGTGGGGCTGGCGCCATCGCGCGACGTCTTGACCAGATCCAGGCTCAGTTGCCGCGCAGTGACGATGTCTCCCTCCTGCTCGAAGGCAACCTGCCCCGCCAGCGCTGTCTCCGTCGAGAGGCCCTCGATGGTGATGCCGTCGACGCGGAAGTTTCCCTTCCAATTCACGGGTGATTGCGCATCGGCGCGATCGAGTCCCATCGAGATGGCCAGCGAATGCGCCGACTCGAAGCCCGAGAACATCGGTGTCAGCAGCGTCGAAAGGATGCGGCGACTGGAAGTCTGGAAAACCACCTGAAGCTGCGAGTCCTCCACGCCGTGCGCGTCGAGCCGACCGGCCGTGACGGCCAGCTGCTCACGCACCAGCGCCAGCGAGCGTTCGTAGGAGGGGAAGAGCAGCTCCGTTGTGGCAGCGGGCTCGGCGGGGGGAAGCTGCGGACCCTGAAGGGGATCCACCGCGGAAAGTCGGAAGGTGATCGGCTCCGTCGGCTTGCTCTTGCTGGCGAGTGTCACCTCCAACGCAGCGCCGGGCAGTGCACCGGGTGGCGGTTCGAACGCCAGCTTGCCCCAGACAGTCCCCCGGTCCGCCTGCTCGTCGATGGTGACGCGGACCTCTCCGCTCGCATCCAGCGGATCGCGCAGGATCACGTCGCCAAGGGGGCCGACATCGACCGCTTCGAATCGGCCGATGAGATCGTTGGGCACCACGGAACCGAGCGTCCCACTCAGGTTCAGCTCCATGAAGGCCGGCAGTTCTTCGCTCGGGTCGACGATCGCATACTGAAGCAGGCCACTCCCCTTCACCGTTCCCGACACGCGGAGGGTGGCGGGCGATTGGGGCGAGACCAGCGGCCCAAGGAAGCTGGCCGCGACGCCCTTACGGAACGAGGCGATGTCATTGGGCTGCACGAACGATTCGGTAAAGGCAGCTAGTTCACGACCGGTCGCCTGCGCCTTGATCCACCCCTCGAGGTCGCCACGTAGCGGATCGAAGCGCGCCACGGAAACCTCCAACAACGTGCGACCGGTGGCGCGCTGGCGGGCGCTCAGCGAGAGGCCCTCAAGCGCAGTCGCGGACGGGCGAACGGAAAGCCGGTTGAGCGGAATCGCTCCCTCAAGCCGCACGGCGGGAATCGATTCGCCATTGCCGAGGAGGGAGGTGCGGAACTCCATCCGCGACTTCTCCGGCCATCCCCCCAGGTCCATCAGCTTCAGACCGGTATCGAGCTTTCCCCCCCAGCTCATTGTGCCCGAGTGAACGGCAAGGTCACCGAGGCTGCTGATCGTCAGCTGATCGTCGATCGAACCGACCTCCTCCCCGCTGCTGCCACCCGAGATGCCGAGCAAGCCATCCATTCCGTACTGCACAATGAGGGGTGATTCGGGGTCGCGAAGGTCCGCGTAGCGAAGGCTCAGGTCCCGCACATCCACCAGACCCAGTTTGATGCGCGGAATACCGGTCGAGGTGGAACCGCCGGGCTCGACCGCCGCGGGGGGTAAACCCTCAAAGAGACGTGTCAGCGCGCGGTCAAGGTTCGACTCGCCGTTTGCATTCACCTCCAGATTCACCGCGGTCCCCAGGATCATGATGCGCGGCAGGGAGATCTCCTCGGAACTGCTTCTCCACGAGGATACAAGATGCAGTTCCTCCACCGCGAGGACAGCTCGGGACCGCGACTCCGGGTCAACCAGCTCAACATTACGAAAGTGCAGTCCCGGCGGGAAGACCGTTGGCGTGAAGGATTCCCACTTCAGCGCCGTGTACCAGTAGGGGCCGAAAAACCGCGGGAAAATGTAGCGTTTCCAGAAGGCCTCGCTGCGGAGTCCGAGAAACAGGAGGAAGAGCCCGACCGCCGTGACCGTCAGAACAAACCAGAAGCTGCCCAGCAAACGGCGCCTCTTGCGAAGTTGCGATCGCGTGATGGGAACGTTCGGCGGGCTCACGTCATTGCTCCAGCATCAGCGAATCCCAGCGGGCCACGGGCCGACCCCACTGGCGTGCAACCTCGGCTGCGGCCTTCCGGCCCTCGTCCTCCCGGCGGGCAATGAACAGCCCCGCCAGTGCCCCTTCCTCTATCCACACATCCCCCGTGCAGCGCAAGGCCGCCAGCGCGGCGCCCGCCTGGCGCGCTGTGGCGGTATCCATTTCCCAACGCGCCACGCCGCACCCAAGCCATCCGGCGCGGCCAAGGTTCAGTTTTGCCGCAAGGCGCCGCCAGTGCCGGTTCACCACCAGGCGACGAATCACCATGACGGCCTCACCCGCCGTACAGCCCGCAGCCGAACCGGCCTGCTCCCACAGGTCGGTGCCGCCATCGAAAGACAAGGGGACAGACAGCGCCGCTGCCATGCGCTCCTCAACAGCCTGAAGGGGTTGCCGCGGCAGGGGAAACTGCTCGATCTGGCAGGTGCGATCCTGGTCTGGGTGCAGCAGCGCGTCGCCTTCCTCCACGATGGGAGGGGTCCCGGCCTTGAGAAACACGGTGGTATTGGCTCCGGCGTTCAGGTCGGTGCGGGACTCGAGAAGCTCCCCCGACTCAAGGCGCCCAGCCCAGCGCAGGACGCCGGTCCCCCCGAAGCGAGTCTCCGTCCCCGCCAGCGCCGGGTTGGGCTCGCCCCAGAAACCCAGGAGCACTCCCTCTTCGCGCAGGCCCGCCAGGCGCGCGGCAAGCTCCCTTCGCGGGAGGCGAAATCCCGTCGCCAGGGCCTCGACCGGGTCGGGGGTCAGGGGGAGCGCCACCGCCATGGAGCGTAGCAGTCTCAGATTTTCCGGTTGTTCCACGAGGCCCTCCTGCCGTTCCCTCCATCATCCGTTGCAAGCGAAGGGCGTCAAGTGCTCGGCGCCCCGGCCCCGCGTCGAACGGGCCCCTCTCCCACACCAAGGAACGACTCTCCGTGTCCGCCACGCAAGTGCTCCCCCTCCCCGCAGCAAAAGGCCCCTGGAAGGGTCTCATCAATCGCTATCGCGAGTACCTTCCCGTCACCGACAAGACCCCGGTCATCACCCTCAACGAGGGGAATACCCCGCTTGTCCACTGCTGCCACCTGAGCCACATCTGCGGGCCAAACACCGACGTCTTCATCAAGTATGAGGGGCTCAACCCCACCGGCTCCTTCAAGGACCGCGGCATGACCATGGCCGTGACCAAGGCCGTGGAGGAGGGCTCCAAGGCCATCATGTGCGCGTCGACCGGCAACACGTCTGCCAGCGCCGCGGCTTACGCCGCCCGCGCCGGAATCACCTGCGCCGTGCTTATCCCCAGCGGCAAGAACGTGGCCCTTGGCAAGCTCGCCCAGGCATCCATTGCCGGCGCCAAGGTCATCCGCATCGAAGGAAACTTCGACCAGGCCCTTGAGATGGTACGCGTGCTCTGCGAGACGAATCCGATCACGCTCGTCAACTCGGTGAACCCCTACCGCATCGAAGGACAGAAGACCGGCAGCTTCGAGATCGTCGAACAGCTCGGCGGCGTCGCGCCGGACCTGCACTGCCTCCCCGTCGGTAATGCGGGCAACATCACCGCCTTCTGGAAGGGCTACACCGAGCTTCATCAACGCAACCATATCGCCGCTCTGCCGACCATGTGGGGTTTTCAGGCCGCCGGCGCCGCGCCGATCGTTCTCGGCCACCCGGTTCCCAACCCCGACACCATCGCCACCGCCATCCGCATCGGCAATCCGGCCAGTTGGAAGCAGGCCGTCGCCGCCCGTGACGAGTCCAAGGGCAAGATCGACATGGTGACCGACGAGGAAATCACCGCCGCCTACAAGCACCTCGCCTCGAAGGAAGGCATCTTCTGCGAGCCGTCCTCCGCCGCCAGCGTCGCGGGCCTCCTCAAGATGGTGAACGCAGGCCAGCTTGACGCCCTCCGCAAGGAGCGTGGCCTCAAGCACATGAACATCGTCTGCGTCCTCACGGGCCACGGCCTCAAGGACCCCGACTACGCCACCAAGTCTGCCGAACCGCCGGTCGTGGTGCCCGCCACCATGGAGGCCGTCCTCGGCGCGCTGGGCATGGGCTGATGAGCGCCGCCAGCGAGCTTTCCCGATTCCTGGACTTCGCACGCGCCGCCGCCTACGAGGCCGGTCGCCACACGCTCGGTTACTTTTACCGTAGCCTGGAGGTGATCGACAAGGCGGACGGCTCGCCCGTGACCGTGGCCGACCGCGAGGCGGAGCAGATCCTCCGCGCCGCCATCGAGAAGGCCTTCCCCGACCACGCCATCCTGGGCGAGGAATTCGGTCGCAAGGAAGCCCGCAACGGATCGCCCTACACCTGGTACCTCGACCCCATCGATGGCACCAAGTCCTTCATCCACGGCGTGCCGATGTATAGCAACCTCGTGGGCCTGCTCTGCGAGGACCGCAGCGTCCTTGGCATCATCAACCTCCCGGCCCTTGGCGAGATGATTTCCGCCGCCGATGGCCACGGATGTTGGCTGAATGGACGCCGCGTGAAGGTGTCCGACGAGTCCGACCTGTCCCGCGCCGTGGTGCTCACCACCGACCAGACGGACCTGGCCCGAAGCGGCGTCACCAACGGCTGGAAATCCCTGGTCGAAGGCGCCCGCTTTACCCGCACCTGGGGCGACGCCTATGGCTACGCTCTCGTGGCAACGGGTCGCGCCGAGATCATGCTCGACGCCCGCGCCGAGACTTACGATATCGCGGCGCTTCCACCGATTCTCCGCGAAGCCGGAGGCCAGTTCTTCGACTGGACCGGCCGCGAAACCATCTTCGGCGGCAACGGCATCGCCACCAACGCCGCGCTCGCCAACCTCGTTCGCCAGCGTATAGGCGGCGCCTGATTCCTCCGCTTCACCAAACAGCTTGGAAAAACGACACCCCCCGGATTGCTCCGGGGGGTGTCGCGCACCGTGGTTTTGGTGAGGGGATTACTCGGGAAGGATTTCCAGCTTCTCGAGCGTGAAGTGGTCGAGCGAGACAGGGACAAACTCGTCATCGCTCTCGGTGTGAACCAGGTCGATCGAGGCGATCATGCCCTCGCTGGCGGCAACCGTGCCGGGCACGTACAGGTACACATCGTATAGACGACCCTCGGCGGTCGGAGAGTCCTCGCCGTTGCCGGTGCTGCTCACGACCACCACGCTGGCGAGCTGGAAGCTGCGCAGGTTGAGGCGGACGCGGAACGTGGGCACGCGGGCCGTGGAGGTGGCGGCGCTGCGCACCAGGAAGCGACCGCGATACAGCGCGTTCCCTTCGATGGTGACGCCCGTGTCGCCCGTCCACCAGCCGACCGAGTTCAGCTCGACCGGGACCAGGTCCAGACTGCCGGCCACGTCAGAGTTGCTGACCGGTGTGGTGTAGCGACCGCCAAGCGCGTTGAACACCCAGCCGGCGGGGCCGCTGTCGAAGGATTCATCCACCAGCGTCTCCGCCACGTGGACACGCGAGAGCGGGATGGCGTTCACGCGGATGTCGTCGAGACGGAAGCGGGCGACGGCTGCATTCAACCCGCCGAAGTTGATCACGTCGAGCGACGCGAACCAGCTGCGGAGGAGCTGCGACACAGAGGTGGGAGGAGCGGCCGGGACGAAGTAGCTGCGGATTTCACGACCCTGTGGGGTCGGGACGAAGCTGGCATCGTCGACCGATTCCACCACGAACTCGGAACCACGCTGGAAGTTCGCGTTGTTCGAGCGCAGGCGAACCGTCGGCACGTCGGAATGGTTCGCGACGTTGCCACGCACGCGGGCGATGATCTCGTAGAGGGCGTTGTCCTCGATCGGGAAGGCCGATTCCGCCAGACCGATGTAGCCAAAGGTATCGGTGTTGTTCTCGGTCGTGAGGGTGGGGCGTCCGTCTTCGACACCGGGGATAGGCGGCACATAGCCGTCACCGGGTTCAGTGACGAAGCTGCTGGTGCGGAGCTGGACAACTTCGCGGGCAACCAAGCCACCGGCGGTGTTCGAGCGAAGCGCGCGGAGGCGGATCAGGTCGCCGACTGCCAGGTCGTCGAAGGTGATGCGGCTGGGGGGAATGGTGGTGCGGGTCAGATAGATCGTGCCCGTGGTGGTGCGGACGTCGAGCCCGTTGAGGGTCAGGACCTTCGCGGTAGTGTCGATGTTGGCAAGGATGGCAGCGCGCACTTCGATCTCGCGTGCCGTGATGGTGCGTTCAGCGGTGGCGCGGCCCTTGACGACGACCAGGTCGCCGACACTGAGGTCCTCGAGCGAGGAAACCTCTCCGTCGAGTCCCTCGATCTCGAACTCACCCTCGGTCGGGATCAGGATCGTGGTGCGGTTGACGGTCAGGCTGGTGGGAAGATCCATGCCAGTCACGATGCCGGTGATGCGCGCGGCGATGACGGGCGGAGGCGGCGGCGTGCGCTCCTCCTGGATCACGATGAGGCGGGCCTGGAAGGTGCCGTCGGCCATCAGGTTACCACGAACCACCAGATGGTCGCCCACCTGAATGTCGGCCAGCGTGCGGGTCGTACCACTATCGTCGCGACGTGCTTCGATGCGGGTCGTCTCGCTGACCAGGATGGTGACGTTGCGGATGACGAGCGAGTTGGTGGAGGGATTGACTTCCGTGGCGACGCCAACGATCTGCGTCGCGGGCGGCGGGCCGGTGGGATCTTCGCCGAGGATCTTGATCTCGCAGGCGACGATTCCCGCCGTGGCGGTGCTTGCAGGCACGCCTTCAACCTTCACGGCCATTCCAACGGCCAGTTCGGCGAAGGGAAGCGGACGTCCATCACGGTTCAGGATTTCGGTCGTGTTCGTGACCGTCACGGTGCGCTCGCCAACAACCAGCGAGCCTTGGCCCTTCGCGGTGATGAGGCCGCGGAAGTCGATGGTGGCGCGGCAGACTGGGCGCGGAGTGCTGCGGATCGTCACGCGCTCAGCCACGGGAAGGCGCTCGGGGAGCACGCTGCCGATGACTTCGACGCGCTGACCAACGGCCAGATCCGCCAGTGTCAGTTCGGCGTTCTCCGGCCCGAAGACCAGGGTTTCATCCGTCAGCACAAAGGTCCGATCGCCGACGCGCAGGCGGTTCTCACCGACGGCGCGGATTTCACCGAACGCCGTGACCGGAACGCCGACGGGGTTTGTGCGGACTACAGAGAGGGCAAGGCGGCCAGCCGAGCTCGCCACCCCTTCGATGTGGAGGAAGTCGCCAGGGATTAGATCCGTGAGCGTGATCGTCGACGAGGTGGGGGCATCGAAGAAGCGGGTTTCGTCAGAGGTGCGCACCGTTCCATTCGTGAGCACCAAGGCTCCGCCGTCCGTCACACGCTGCAGGTAGCCGCGGATGCCGAAGTGCTCGGCGGGAGGCGGGGGAGGCGGTGGCGCCAGATCCTCCTGCACGATCACGACAACCGCCTCGATGGCGGGGGGCGGGGGCGGGAAGATGGCGATGGTGACCTGCCGGACAGCAAGGCCCTCGACCACCACCACACGACCAACCGTCAGGTCGGAAAACTCGATCTCGCGCGTCTCGCCGCTGCGCGGCTTCACCTTGAACATCGTCGCGTCCGTGGTAATCACCTGCACGCCGTTGACGACGAGCGTGGCCTCCTCGGCGTTGATGGAGACGATGGGGCCGACGATGCGAATTTCCTCGCGATCACCGTCGTCTTCGGTGGCGTGGATCTCAACGCGTAGGGCGCGGTAGTAGGAGGGGGCCTCAGCGCCGGGGATAAGGCCCTCGACGCTCACCACGACCCCAACGCGGAGTGCGGTCGTCGAGACTGGGGCACCGTTGTCGTTTACGATCCGGGTGGTGTTGGAGATTGCCCACAGCCGATCACCAACGGTGATGGCCAGCGGGCGATCCGAGATGGCCGTGATCGCGCCCTCGGACTCAGCCTCCTGGTTGTTCGCCAGCAGCGTCAGCACCAGCACGCGCGGCAGCGCATTCGCCGTCACGCAGTAGCGAACCCGCACGCGGTCGCCCGCATGGAAGGCCGAGAGCTGGATCGCTTGGTTGGCGGAGTCGCGGAAGTTCGTGGTGTCGGTGATCGCATAGACCGCCTCGCCGACCGTCAGCTGACGGGTCTCGGGATTGAGGCCCGCAATGATTCCTTCCGTGTCCGACTCGAGCGTACAGACCGGAGTGGTGTTCGTCCGCAGGTCAACCCGGAGGGCTAGCAGGCTCTCCGAACAATAGCGGACGCGAATCGACGTGCCCGGTACAAACAGGTCGCGAGACACTGAATTCCCGAGCGTATCGCGGAAGAGCGTCTGCTGGTTCACGACCAATTGGAGACGCTGCGGGTTGCTGGTGTTCGAGGCGACCTGGATCAGGATGGCGGAGGCCCCCCGCTCGACAACAGAGCCCTCGACCGTAACTTCGTTGCCGCACACAGGCGGTTCCGACTGAGCGCTGGCAATGGTCGGCATCAGCAAGGCCACAAGCGCCAGCATGAGCATCAGGAATGTGGCTGGTAGACTGTGTGCGGGGCGGAGAAAACCTGGCCCAGCCGGTGGCGATTGACTTCGAAGGACGTGCTGCATCGTGGTGCCCTCCTGAGGGGAAATGGAATGCGGTGCCTGCCAACATGCGCCCGGGACCAACCTGCGAACCCAAACGTCCGGGTACCGGCTTTCATCTGAACCTGGCGAGAGACGGGTGAAGCATACTGCAGGTGTGCTGATCTTGCGCAAGTCTCTTTCCATGTCGCTTTCTTGGAAATGCCCGCCATTTGCGGGGTCTTGGCATCATGTCAGGTACGCCGTGGGACGGGTTGCGTACCAAAACGTACAGCGACCCCGCGCACGCCAACCTTCCGCAGGCTGGCGCTCTTCCCTCTCATCGATTGCCGCTGCGCGCTTTCACTTGATTCCCCTCTACCCTGCCGGAAAGCTCCCCATCCGCGCGCTTGCCCAGCATTTTGATCATCAGGAAACGAGCCCTCATGCCGAAAGCCCTCATCACCGGAATCACAGGACAGGACGGAAGCTACCTGACCGAGTTCCTCCTCGCCAAAGGCTATGAGGTCCACGGCATCGTCCGCCGCTCGTCGTCCATCGCCCGCGAGCGCATCGACCATGTGCGCGTCGACGAGCACCACCCCAGCGCCCGCCTGTTCCTCCATTACGGCGACCTGGCGGACTCCAGCAGCTTGGGCAACGTCCTTGCCGAGGTCCAGCCGGACGAGGTCTATAACCTCGCCGCCCAGTCCCACGTGCGCGTCTCCTTTGACAATCCGGAATACACCGCCGACGTGACTGGTCTCGGAGCCCTTCGGGTCCTGGAAGCAGTTCGTCGCGTCGTCCCCAAGAGCCGCTTCTACCAGGCCTCCTCCTCGGAGATGTTCGGCGGCGTGCAGAACGAGGCCCAGTCCGAGTCCACGCCCTTCCACCCGCGCAGCCCCTACGCCGTGGCGAAGGTCTACGCCTACTGGCAAACGGTGAACTATCGCGAGGCCTACGGGATGCACGCGAGCAACGGCATCCTCTTCAACCACGAGTCCCCGCGCCGCGGCGAATCGTTTGTCACGCGCAAGGTGACGCTCGCCGCCGCCCGCATCAAGATGGGGCTCCAGGACACCCTGTTCCTCGGCAACCTGGATTCACGCCGCGACTGGGGCTTTGCCGGCGACTACGTTGAGGCCATGTGGATGATGCTCCAGCAGGAAAAGGCCGACGACTTCGTGATCGCCACCGGCGAGACCCACAGTATCCGCGAGTTGCTCGACGTGGCGTTCGGCCGTCTCGACCTCGACTGGAAAGCCTACGTCAAGATCGACCCGCGCTACTTCCGCCCGAGCGAGGTGGACTTCCTGCTGGGCGATCCCAGCAAGGCACGCAAAGCCTTCGGATGGACCCCGAAGGTCACCTTCAAGCAGCTCATCGAGATGATGACCGACGCAGACCTGAAGCTGGCGGAGCGCGAGCTTCGGGCGAAGTCGCGCGCCTGAATCACTCCGCTTCCGGATCGGCCGCGAGGGACACCTTCCCCGTCTTGAGCAGGCGATCCTCCACCAGCAGGAAGTTGTGCGGCCCCGCATTCTTGACCAGCAGCAGCAGGTCGTTCATCGAGGCCTGTTCCTCCACCTGCTCGTCGACGAACCACTTGAGGAACGACGCCGTGGCGTAGTCGTCGTGCTTGTGAGCGAGGCCCATCAGCGCATTGATCTGGTTGGTGACCGTGATCTCCTGATTGAGCGAATGCTGGATCGCATCCTCGACGCTCTCGAACGTGCCACGCGGCGCCGGGACGGTGCCGATGGTCACCGTTGCCCCAACGCTCATCAGGTAGTGCAGGAGCTTGAGCGCATGCCCCCGCTCCTCGCTCGATTGCTGGAAGAAGAACCCTGCCAGAACCTTGAGCCCCAGCGTGTCCATGTAGGTGGCAACCGCAAGGTAGGCATTGGACGAGTACAGTTCGTTGACGACCTGGTCATTGATCGCGACGGCTAGATCCTTGGTCAACATGGGCTGGCTCCCTATCGGATGTGGACTTTGTGGAGACGGAGGGCTCCGAATCGGGCGGTGGTACGGAAATCACACCGGACTGACGCCCTCGCTCCAAGTATTTGAGATTCTCGATCAGTAGCACGATGCCCGCAACCAGAGAGAGCACGTTGATAAATAGGAGCTTTTGGCCCGACTGCGCCAGGATGATGGCATTCACACCCAGCACCGCCGTCAGGAAGAGCAGGAAGATCACAACCCGCTGCTGGTCGAGCCCCAAGTCCAGAAGCCGATGATGCAAGTGCCGCCGATCCGGTTTGAAAGGATGCTGTCCCTTGATCGCACGACGGAAGAAGGAGAAGGAGGATTCGAAAAGCGGCAGACCCAGCGCCACGAGCGGCACACTCAGCGCCAGCAATGTCGGCGTCTTGGCTGAACCCACAAGCGACGAACTCGCCAGCAGGAAGCCCAAGAGTAGCGAGCCGCCATCCCCCATGAAGGTCTTCGCCGGGCACCAGTTGTATCGCAGGTATCCGAGGGTTGCGCCCGCCACGATCGTGGCGAGGCCAGCTCCGATGAAGACCTCGTGCGAATAGCCCGAGACCATCGCCACTCCCACCAGGGAGAGCGCCCCGAGGAAGCTCACCCCGCCCGCCAGCCCGTCGAGCCCGTCCACCAGGTTGATGGAGTTCATCAGCGCCACATACCACCCGACGGTGATGCACAGGCTGACAAGGCTCCCGAGCGACAGGATCGCTTCGTCGCCCATGGAGACAGATCCGATCCGCGCGCCGAACCACCACATCCCCGCCCCGATCGCCATTTGCAGCATTAGCTTCACCACGGCCCGCAAGGGGCGGACATCGTCCCAGAAGCCGACAAGAAACACCAAGGTGGCGCCCGCAAGGATCGTCCGCAGCATCGGCAATTGGGTCACCAGCATATCCGGACGCATCAGCGCCAGCACGGCCCAACCCACCGCGAAGGTCAGGAACATGCCCAGGCCGCCCAAATAGGCGATGGGCCCGCGATGCGCCTTGCGCAGGTCAGGATGGTCGAGAATGTCGAGCTTGTGGCTCACGAAAATCGAGGCGCGCACGAAGACAAGGCCCGCCACGAGGGAGATCGCGAACAGCACCGCAAGCTGTGGGGTCAGCTCAGACAAACCGGTTTCCTCCGGGGCCGCCGGTTGGGATGCGTTTCACCGTGACTCCCTCCTCGATAGCTGGTCAAAAGGAATACCACTCCAGCGGCATGCGCAGGGGTACAAGGATCCCCCGAGCCATCACGACGATTTCACGGTCCGAATGATAAAAGGATTCAGTTGCCTTTTGAGACAGGCCCATGCAAACGTCCTTCTGCCAGTTGAATGGGTGCCATCGCCGAGTCAATGTTAGAGCGATCAACCAACCAACCGGCACCGACGGGCATTGTGAAATGATCA
>WGMQ01000084.1 GCA_016125005.1 bacterium
GCCTCATAGCTGATCCCGATATAGGGTGAG
This sequence comes from bacterium, assembly GCA_016125005.1. Lineage (GTDB taxonomy): Bacteria > Sumerlaeota > Sumerlaeia > SLMS01 > SLMS01 > WGMQ01. The sequence goes on from WGMQ01000084.1 coordinate 31, forward strand.
AAGTTGCGGGTGATGTCGTAGCGAAGCCGCAAAGCCAGTTCGGCGTCTGTAACGCCTGAGCCAAGCTCCAATTCAGGAACATCCTCGGCCGATAGATTGATCTCGGCGCGCGGCTGGAGAATGATGCGCTGGGTGAGCCGCGCATCGTAAGAGCCCTCGAACCGCGCGCTGACTTCGCCTTGGTCGGAGACAAAAAGCGCGCCCGTCGTCTCAAACCAATAGGGCGCCACGCCTTCAAATCCGATCACCGCATAGGAGCGGTTTGGGCTAGGCTCGATATCGTAGCGCACGCCGGCTTGCAGATCGAAATAAGGCCCGATCGCGCGCGAATAGAGCGCCTGCACTTCGGCGCGCTCCACATCGTCTTCCCCGGCCTCGCCCTCCGTCTTGAACACGAAGCGGTTGATGTCGCCGCCGATCCAGCCCTCGCCTTCCCAATGAAACGTTGTCTCATCATCACCGAATCTAAGCTCGGCCATATCCACCATCACATTGGAGACGATCGCCCCCCCATGTTCGCGGCGCAATTGCCCGCGCGCCGCAGCCATCTCTTCGGCACTGTAGAAACGCTCCGCCGCATGGTCCGTCGGCGCAGGCGGCGGCGGCTCGTCGCCAACTGCTTCGTCCTCGGTGGCGCCATGGCCCATCTGCGAATGATCCATTTGTGAATGGTCCATTTGCGAATGGTCGACTTCGCTCTCTTCGCTCGTTTCGGCCGGCGCTTGAGTTGCGGGCGGCGATGTCGGCCACGGCATCTGCATCGCGGGATGATCGGTTTGCGCGAACACCGGGCTCGCCAGCACGACGGGCGCCGCGGCGGCGATGATCAATGTCCATTTCATGAGCGCGTCTCATCGAGCGGACGCACGGTGACGACGCGAAACATGCCGGCGTGCATGTGATAGAGGAGATGGCAGTGAAACGCCCAATCGCCGGGCGCGTCGGCGGTGAGATCGAACGTCACCTTCCCACCAGGCAGCACGTTCACGGTGTGCTTGCGCGGCCGCTTCCCGTCCGGCCCGGTCAAGAGCTCAAAGAAATGTCCATGCAGATGGATGGGATGCGCCATCATGGAATCGTTGACCAAGGTCACCCGTACACGTTCATCGCGCCGGAATGGAATGGGCTCAGTCACTTCGCTGAAGCGCTCGCCGTCGAACGACCACATGAAGCGTTCCATGTTGCCGGTGAGATGGAGTTCAAGCGAGCGCGTCGGTGTACGCGTGTCGGGATTGGCGTCAAGCGCTTCAAGGTCGGTATAGACAAGCACGCGATGATCGACGTCTTCGAGGCCCTGCCCGCGATCACCCAACCGATCAACAGGCATCGGCGCAATCGATTGCACGCCTGGCCCCATCCTCACTTGCGGGGCGTTGGCGCCATCTCGCATCGACATGTCGCCATGATCCATTCCGGCCATGGCGCCGGCCGATGGTTCAGAGCCCGGCCAGGCCATCGTCATGCTGGACATGTCCATGCCCATGTCGCGCATCGTAGCGCGCGGGCGCGCGCGTAAAGGCGGGACTTCGGCGCTCATGCCCGGCCGCGGCGCCAAGGTTGCGCGCCCCATGCCAGAGCGGTCGACCGCTTCGGCGACAAGCGTGAATGCGCGGTCGTCGCGCGGTTCGATGATCACGTCGTAGGTCTCAGCTACCGAGATCTGAAACTCGTCCACGGTGACCGGTTTTACGTTGAGACCGTCGGCCTGCACGACGGTGAGCGGTAAACCTGGGATGCGGACGTTGAAGATCGTCATCGCCGCCGCGTTGATGAAGCGGAGCCGCACCCGCTCACCAGGCTGAAACATCGCGGTCCAATTGTCGGCAGGTCCGTGGCCGTTGATTAAGAATGTATAGGTTGATCCCGTCACATCCGAGATGTCGGTCGGGTCCATGCGCATCGCCGCCCATTCCATTTGGTCGGAGAGCGGCGCATCGCGGCCGTTCAAGGCGCCCAGAATGGTTTCGCGCTGCATGTTAAAATGGCCGGGTTCTTGCTTAAGGCGCGCGAAGATCGTGTGCGGATGCAGGAAGCTGAAATCGGAAAGCACGATGACGTGCTCGCGATCGTAAGCAACCGGGTCGCGCCCCGCCGGATCGATCACGATCGGCCCGTAATGGCCTTCCTGTTCCTGGAGACCCGAGTGCGAGTGATACCAATAGGTGCCGGCCTGCCTCACGGGAAATTCGTAGGTGAAGCTTCGCCCTGGCCGGATGCCTGGAAAGCTGACGCCCGGCACGCCATCCATCTGAAACGGCAGGATGAGGCCATGCCAATGGATCGAGGTGTCTTCATCGAGTTGATTGTTGACCGTGAGGCGAACGTTTTGGCCTTCGCGCAACCGGATCAAAGGCGCCGGCACTGTGCCATTGATGCCGATGGCGTGACCCTCGCGTCCTTCGACGTTCAAGTGCATGCGCGCGACATTGAGAACGATGTCTTCGCCGCTCAGCGTCGGCAGCGTCGAAGCGAGACCATGGGCGTGCGTCTGCGCCCAGGCCGGCAAAGCGCGCGCGGCGACGAGCCCCGCCCCCAGCGCGCCTGCGCCATTTAGAAGTGTTCGTCGCGACAGCATCATCCCTATCCGTTTCAGAACGCCATATGCCCTGCGCCGTGGGTCACTTCGGCGCCGAGATAAGCTTGCGCCAGGATCACCAATGCCACGACACTAAGGGCAATTGCATAAAGGGGAGTTCTACGTCCCGCCGCCGCGGATTCCGCATTTGGCTTTAGCCACCAGACCAGCATCATGAGGAACGGCAGCGCCGTGCCGATCCAGCGGTGCAACACGAGCGCGCTCGCATCATCGGCCTCGGGCAAGCCCCCATTGATCCAGCCCAGCGGCGCCGCAACGAAAGCGCTCAGCACAGCGATCCCAAGCAAGAGCTTGTTGCTCGCCGCGTAGATGGGCTTCCGGCGCACGATCGCCGCCAATTCAAGAAACGCCGCGGTCAGCAGCAGCGCGACCGGAAAGTGCACCGCCGCCGGGTGCCAGCCGCCGAGCCAGCGCAAGAGACGGCCGGAGAACGTGGCCGGCCGCTCGTCGTGCTGGGTCATGACCGGCTCGGTCGGCCACGGCATCGTCATCACCGGCTCATCGCCAGGCGCCGCAGCCGGCGCCGCCGCTTCAGTTTGCTCTTGTTGCGCCGTGTGCGGTTCGTGCTCGTGCGCCGCGACAGGCGCGAGCGCGAACACTACTCCGAACGCCGCCAGCAGACCGGCGTGGCGCAGCCACGATGCAAGACTTCTCACGCGTCCCTCCGGCGTTGAAGCTAACGCTGCACGGAGAGCGCCGAGACCATCGGCTGGCCATTGTGATTGACGAGCGTGAAGTTGACGCGATTGCCGACGGCGACGCCTTCCAGGAGGTTTGCCGAATGCAACTCGAACGCCATCGTCATCGACGGCCAGCCAAGCGCCGGGATGGGTTCATGCGCGATGGTGATGCGGTTGTTGCGCGCATCAATGGCCCGGACGACGCCTGCGCCTTCAGCGCTTTGCGGCACTGCCGCCGGCGCGGCATGGTCGTGGCCTTGATGGGCGAAGGCGGGCGCAACGCCGCTTGCGGCGAGCGCTGCCGCGAGTGCGGCCAACATCAGCTGCTTTTTCATGAATCTACTCCTGTTGGTTGGTATTACGCGCCATGGCGGCAAAACCCGCGCATGCGGACCGGTCCGATTGCCGCACCGGGCCAGCACTTACCGCGCCGCCCGGCATGGCCGCACGAGCCGGCCCGCCCCGCAACCTGCATCGGCGGCGCGCCGCTCAAGCCCGGCCGCCTAGCGGCCGCGCCCCCGCGTTCCTCGATGCGGGGTGTTCGAAATCGTTTCAGCGCTCGGCAAGCATCGCCTTCATCTGCGCGATCTCTTGCTGTTGGCTGGCGATGATGCCCTGGCAGAGTTCGCGAATTTCGGGATCGCTGACCGGCGCTTGCTCGCACATCAGAATGGCGCCCGCGTGGTGAGGCACCATCGAGCGCAGAAACGCCGCATCGCCAATCGCCGTTTGCGAGCGGATGGCGAAGAACGAACCCAACCCGATCACTGCGCAAAGCGCATACGAGATGAGGTTTGCGCGCGTGTTCATATACATATGGCGCATCAGAATAAGTTCGATCGCCACCATCGGCGCGGCCATTAAGGCCGCCATGTAGAACTGGTTGAGGTTGGGAATGACGTTCTCCAGCCGATCCACCATCGCGTACATGAGAACGTACATCGCCACGAAAGATAAGAGCGCCAGCGTTCTGTAAGGGTGGCCGTGCTTTGTCTGACCATGGCCGCCGTGCTGCGAATGATCCGTCATGATGCTCTTCCCTTTCGGCTACAACCCATGAACCAGCCCTGCCCCAGCCTGTTCCGGCGAAAGCGGCAATCTTGAAATTTGCCTCGGCCGATGAGGGATTTGCCTTGGGCCTGCGTATAGACAGATTGCGCAGTCGCGCGTTCAGGGGGAGCTCATCGTGCGCATAGCCTGGCTGGCGTCGTTCGTTCACAAATGGCTTGCCCTCATTATTGGCATCCAGATCTTCATCTGGATCGCGACGGGCCTCTTCTTCACCGTCGTTCCAATTGAGCACGTGCGTAGCGAACACCGCATCCGCGAACTCGCGCCGGTCACTTTGAGCGCTGTCGACCTCGCCGCACTCCCCAACGCGATCGCCGGCGCGCAAGCGCCGACGCGTCTCACCATCGACAACCGTCCCGAAGGCGCGCGCATCGTCGCCGACTATGCCGACGGCAGCGCCGCCCTCTTCGACGCCCGCACCGGTGAGCAGCTCTCGCCGCTCAGCGAAGAGGATGCGCTCGCCATCGCGCGATCGCGCATCACCACGGAGGCGCCGGTCGCTTCCGCTGAACTCGTCACCATCGCTAGTCCCGAGTACCGTGGCGCGTTGCCGGCCTGGCGCATCGCCTTCGACGAACCCTCGAAGCTCGCCGTCTATGTTGGCGCCAATAACGGCCAAGTGACGGCGCGCCGTTCCGAGCTCTGGCGCGTCTATGATTTTCTCTGGGCGCTCCACATCATGGACTACCAGGAGCACGAAAACTTCAACCACGCCCCGATCATCGTCGTCTCGGTGCTGGCTCTGCTCTCGACCATCGCCGGCATTGCGCTCGTTCCTTATCGCTTCAAATGGCGACGGCGCAGGACGGCGGCGCAAACCGGCTAACGCCCTTGACCCCATGATCGGCGCGACATCGGTGGCGTCGGTATTTGTGTTCGATGCGAAACGTATACGTTTCATCGCTAATGCGGCTGTTCGTCTCTAATGGGCGACGACGACCAGTGAATGTGGACAATGCGCCACTGCCCATTCGTTCGCCTGAGCTCCATGGTTTCCATCGATTGAGAATGAACTGGGCGCCCCTGAAATTCGCCGCGTACTTCGCTGCGCGAAATGACGGTCGCGGCGTTTTCTCCGGCAATCATGTCACGCTGTTGCAGGGTGAAGGCGACGGCGGCCGAAAAGGCCATATCGGCCGGCATGTGGTGGGACGCATACTCCGCAAACGAGCGCTCGACGCCCCCGCTTTCGGCGATGATTACGTCCGGGGCCAAGAGGCGCTCAACGGTGACTGCATCTCCGGCCCGGAGCGCCGCCGCAAAGGCATCGACGACAGCGGCTGCTTCGCTTTCCGCTCTAGCCGACGCCGCACCGTCCGCCGAAGCGGCCATCGTCTGCGAACATCCTGCCGCCAATAGCGCCAGGCCCGCCAAAATAAAGATCCTTGCCTTCATGACTCCACCTCCCAAACACTCGAAGAATATTCACAGCCGCACTGCGGAGAGCCGCAGCGAGTTGGCGATGACCGACACCGACGAGAGCGCCATCGCGAGCGCCGCGATCATCGGTGAGAGCAGCATGCCGGTCAGCGGATAGAGCACGCCCGCGGCGATCGGCACGCCGGCGGCATTATAAGCGAAGGCGAAGAAGAGGTTCTGGCGGATGTTCGCCATCACCGCGCGCGAGATGATGCGTGCGCGTACGATGCCCGTGAGATCGCCGTGCAGCAGCGTCACGCCCGAGCTTTCGATGGCGACATCAGTGCCCCCGCCCATGGCGATGCCGACATCGGCGGCAGCCAAGGCCGGCGCGTCATTAACGCCGTCGCCGGCCATCGCCACGACGCGGCCTTCTCCCTTGAGGCGCGTCACCACGTCGGCTTTGTGCTCGGGCAGTACTTCGGCCTCGATGTCGGTGATGCCGAGCTTCTTGGCGACGGCTTCGGCGGTGGTGCGATTGTCACCCGTCAGCATGACAAGCCTCAGGCCCTGCGCACGAAGTTGATCCAGAGCCGCCGGCGTCGTCGCCTTGATCGGATCGGCAATGCCGATCACGGCGGCGGCTTCATTGTTGACGCTCACATAGATGGCCGTGGCGCCATCACTGCGCAGTTTCTCGGCTTGAGTTTCAAGCGCTGCGGTCGCGACGCCCAGTTCACGCATGTAGCGCTCGGCGCCCAAGGCGATCTCCTTGCCATCGACCACGCCAATCACGCCTTTGCCGGTCGGCGAGTCGAAGTCGCGGGCTTCGCGAAGCGCAAGCCCGCGCTCGCGCGCCGCCTCGACCACAGCTTGCGCCAGGGGATGTTCGCTCTGATTTTCGAGACTGGCGGCGAGCGCCAGCACGGCCGCCTCCTCGAAGCCTTCAGCAGTCTCGATCGCAACAACGGCGGGGTTGCCTTCGGTCAGCGTGCCGGTCTTGTCGAGAATGAGCGTGTCGACTTTTTCGAAGCGCTCCAAAGCTTCGGCGTTCTTGATGAGGACGCCGGCGCGCGCGCCGCGTCCGACGCCCGCCATGATCGACATCGGCGTCGCCAATCCAAGCGCACAAGGGCACGCGATGATCAAAACCGAGACGGCGGCGATGAGGCCATGGGAAAAGGCCGGTGACGGGCCGACGATCCACCAGACGATGAGCGCCACGAGCGCGACGAGAATGACGGCCGGCACGAACCAGCCTGAGACGCGGTCGGCGAGGCGCTGGATCGGCGCGCGCGAACGCTGCGCGTCGGCCACCATCTGCACGATGCGCGAGAGCATGGTGTCGGCGCCGACGCGTTCGGCTTCGATGACGAGCGCGCCGGTCTGGTTGAGCGTGCCGCCGATGACCTTCTCACCCGCCGCGCGCGTGACCGGCATGGATTCGCCCGTCACCATCGACTCATCGATGCTGGAGCGGCCTTCGGCGACGATAGCGTCGACCGGAATCTTTTCACCCGGACGCACGCGCAGCCGGTCGCCTACCACGATCTCCGCAAGGCTCACCTCTTCTTCGCCGCCGTCGCGGATGCGCCGCGCCGTCTTTGGCGCAAGATCCAAGAGCGCGCGGATGGCGCCGCCGGTGCGCTCGCGCGCCTGTAGCTCCAGCACCTGCCCGAGCAATACGAGCACGGTGATAACCGCGGCAGCTTCGAAATAGACCGCCACCAAACCGTGATGGTCTTTGAACGCGGCAGGGAAAATCGACGGCGCAAAGAGCGCGACAACGCTATAGGTCCAGGCAACGCCCGTGCCCAACGCGATCAAGGTGAACATGTTGAGATTGCGCGTCTTGAGTGACGCCCAGCCGCGCTCGAAGAATGGCCACCCGCCCCAGAGCACGACAGGCGTCGCCAACAGGAATTGGATCCAGCCATTCAAGGCCGGCGCCACGATGGCGTCGACGTTGAAGAGATGGCGGCCCATTTCGAGCGCAAGCACGGGCAGAGCGAGAGCTGCGCCAATCCAAAAGCGCCGGCTCATATCGATGAGTTCGGGATTAGGGCCAGCGTCAGCGCTCGGCATCATCGGCTCAAGCGCCATGCCGCAGATCGGGCACGAGCCAGGGCCGTCGCGCACGATCTCCGGGTGCATCGGGCAGGTCCAATTCGAGCCCGCCGGCACGCTCGCTGGATCGACCGGCGGCGCGCCATGGCTCATGTGGCCGTGGTGGCCACCCGCGCTGCAGCAGCTTGCCTCAGCAGGCGCCGTGTATTTCGCGGGATCGGCTTCGAACTTGGTTTTGCAGCCAGCGCTGCAGAAGAGCACCTCCTCGCCCTCGTGCGTGAGGCGATGCGGCGTGTCGGGCTTTACATTCATGCCGCAGACGGGATCGACGAGCTTCGGCGCCGCAGCGACAGCGTGATCGTGGTCGTGGTGGCCGTGATGCGAGTGGTCGGACATGGGATTTACCGCACGACTGCGTGCGTCCTTTGAGCTGATCTTGCGGCAAAGCCTAATCCTTCCCATAATGGGAAGGTCAAGCGGCTAAAAAGCGGAGCGAATTGAGCGACATGAATATTGGAGACGCCAGCGAACGCTCGGGCGTGTCGGCCAAGATGATCCGCTATTATGAAGAGATCGGCCTCATCAAGGCGGCGCGCCGCGCCAATGGCTATCGCGACTATGACGCGAACGATGTGACCGTGCTGCAATTCATCCGCCGCACGCGCGATCTCGGTTTTTCGCTGGAAGAAGTCTCGAACTTGCTCGCGCTCTGGCGCGACCGCAAGCGGCCCTCGCGCGAAGTCAAAAAGCTCGCCTCGCAACACATCCAAGACCTTGAACGGCGCATGCGCGAAATGCGCGCTGTCGTGCGCACGCTCAAAACGCTGGCCGATCATTGTCATGGCGACGAACGCTCGGATTGCCCGATCCTCGACGACTTCGCTTCGGCGCGCCCAAAGAGGAAGACCGCCAAGAAGCACGCGCACGCTTGAGCGCGAGACACCGCTAACGCGCGGGATAATGCGCGAACACACGGCGTTGGCCATCAGCGCCAAACGCAATCACGTCGAACGCTTCATTTCCCCCGCCGGGTTGCTCCATGCCGGGCGATCCCATCGGCATGCCGCCGACGCCGATGCCTAGAATAGCGGGACGCTCATCCAATAGGCGCACCACGTCGGCGAGCGGCACATGGCCTTCGACGACATAGTCGCCGACGATGGCGGTGTGGCAGGAGACGAGATCGGCCGGAACGCCGCGCGCGCTCTTGAAGCTGGCGAGATCGGGATCGTCCGAAGTGGTCACGATGAAGCGCCCGCTGGCGCGCATCTGCTCGGTCCAAGCTTCACAGCACCCACATCCCGGGTTGCGACGCACCGCCATCGGCACGGGCCGCGCGGATGCTTCGGCGCAGCCGGCGAGCGCGGCGGAGGCCAGCGTCAGCGAAGCGCCGGTGACAAAGGCGCGGCGCGATTGAGGTGAAACAGATCTCGTCATGACCAAGCCCGAACTCTGTGGTTTCGATATAATACGCAGCCGAGGGGCGTCAGCCCTGACGCTGCTTCGCCGTTCAAGGGGTTCCGGCGCGGGCTGCGTATCTGGAATGCGAGGTAGGACGGGAACATGCGCATCAATGACGGGCTGAGGGATTTGGCGGGGCAAGCGCCCGACCGTTCGCTTCAGGGACTGGAAACCCGGGTGTGGGCCGAGATCGGCGCACGCCAGCGCACGCCTTCGCCGGCCCTCCTTTGGGGTTGGCGAAGTGCGGCCGCCGCGCTGGTGCTGACGCTTGGCCTCGTCAGCCAGAGCGCCAGCGGCGCGCACGCGCGCGCAGCCGAGTTTGAACTCTTCTCGCCCAACGCCGCGCTTGCGCCATCGACCTTGCTTGGAGACGCCCCGTGACGGCCGCGCAGCGCGCGATCCTGGTCACCGTCATTGTTGCGTTCTTGGCCGGTCTCGCCGGCATTGCGGTGGGGCGTCTCATCTTCGCGCCGGAACGAACGCCGGGCATTCACGAAGTGCTGCATGACGAACTCCAGCTGGCCCAGGCGCAGGATCGCCAGATCGAGACCCTGGAGCGCGATTTCGCCGCGCGCCGGCGCGCGCTCGAAGCGGAGATGCGCGCAGCCAATGGCGAACTCGCCGCCGCCATGCGCGAGGAGCATGAATACGGTCCCCGCGTCACCGCGGCAGTCGAACGCTTTCACCACGCCATGGGCGAGCTCCAAAGCGAAACCATGGAGCACATGTTTGCGATGCGCGCGGTGTTGAACGAAGAGCAACGCACCCGCTTTGACGCAATCGTCGCCGAGGCGCTGACCGACGGACGCCAATGAATGGCGCCCGGGGGCGACGACGATAACCGGCTGATCGCCGCCGCCCTCGGCGGCGACAATGGCGCGTTCACCCAATTGATGCAGCGTCACAAGGCCCCGCTCTATCGCTTCATCCGCCGCTATGTGGGCGACGCCGACGAGGCCTTCGATCTGGTGCAGGAAAGTTTCGTCTCGGCCTGGAGCGCGCTCGACAGCTTCGACCAGAAGCGTCCGTTTCCAGTCTGGCTCCGCCGCATCGCGCTCAACAAGTGCCGCGACTGGAGCCGCCGGCGCCAAGTGCGCCACTTCTTCTTCGGCGCCGCGCCTTTGGAGGCCGCAGACAAACTGCCGATCTCAACCGCCGAAGACAACGACCAGCAAGAAGAGCTGCGTGCGCTTGACCAGGCGATCGCCGCCTTGCCCACGGCGCTCAAAGAGCCGCTACTGCTCACCGTGTTCGAAGACATGTCGCAGGCGGAAGCCGCCGCACTCCTCGGCATCAGCATCAAGGCGGTGGAGACGCGCATCTACCGCGCCAAGCAAAGATTGCGCGATTCATTGGCTTGAACCGCACTTCAATACTCGCTCGGCAGGAAGATGACATCGTTCTGAAGCCAGAGCGTGATTTCAGGCAGCGGGAAGTCGGTGAACGCGATAGCCTGGCTGGTGATCAAACCATGATCGCCGTCCTCGCAGCTGAGCACAGCCGTGCGGTCCGGCGCCACACGAAGGGTCCAAACCTGAAATGGTTCGGCTCGCACGCGGGCGTCGTGCTGGTGTGAGACGATCGCATCGAGCAACCAGTAAGCGCCGCCGGCTTCGGCCACGTATTGAGCGCCGTCCGTATAGGTGATCGATGGATAGAGTGGATGGCGATACCAGCATTCGCTGCCGGTAAATTGCGCCAGATCGCTGGCGCGAAGCGTCATTGAAGACATTGCGCGGTCTCCTCAACAAGATTGAACCGTTGGAATGAGCGACGCCGACTCCGCCAGAACGGAAGCGGCGTCTCGCGATCAGGCGGCGGCCGCCGTACTCTTGCCGAGCGATTTGATCGCGCCTTCGCCTGGATCGATTGCGACGAACACCTTGCCGGTCCAGCGGCCGGTGCCTTTGTCCTTCCAGCGGTCGTGACGAAGCTTGCCGCTCACTTCAGCGGTTACGCCCTTTGTCATCGCCTTGGCGGCGGTGGCGGCCTTGCCGTCATCGATTTCGACGGTGAAGCGGTCGGTGCGGTGCTCGTCTTTGACTTCAAGCCAGAGTGAGACGATTTCGATCGTGCCGCCCTTTTGCTCGAACGAACGAATCTTCGGATCGTCGACGAGCGTGCCGGTGATGGTGACGCGGTTGGTCATGGAAGTATCCTCGATAAGCGTTCCCGGCTGATCCCGGGGCCGCGGGCCTCGCCCGCGACGGCGCACATCGCGCCCGGCCATGAGGCGGCGCGGGCAAGGTGAAAATGGTGGGGCCCGCGGTCTTGCGCGGAACGCGGAAGACCCGAAGCCGCGTCAGCGGGCGGGGAAACGATTTTCGCCTTGCCGGCGGCGACGGCCGGGCGTCACTGGCGGCGGCGTGGGCGAGGCTTGCGGCTGCTCGGATCGAGGAAAGTGCGCGCGGATGCTTTGCGCCAGAGCGCGCTACGAGCGCAGCGTTTGCGCACGCGCCCAATCGTTCCAGTCGTTAAAGCCCGGCGGCGCTGTTTCGATCTCGACGATTGTTGAGGGCGCCATCCGCGCGCGCAACGAGTCTGCAGCACGCATCCCGGCCTCGTCATTATCGGCTGCGATGATGAGCCGCCGCAGCGGATGACCAATGACGAGGCGCGCGAGATTGTCAGCACTGAGTGCGGCCCAAGCCGGAACGCCAAAGACATCGGACGCGGTCAGCATGGTCTCAATGCCTTCGCCGACAACGAGTTCGTCCTGCGCATCGGCTAGACGCACCGTCCCGCCCATCAGTTTGCCGATGACGCGTCGCGGCGTTCCCACCGCAGCCTTCGCGGTCCCGTGCGCGCTCAGCAACGTGACCTGCACGCCCTGAAGCGCGCCTTGGGCATCGCTGATCGCCGCGACCAGCGCCGGCCGCTTGGCGCGATCGTCGAGACTTGTCATGCGTGGGTGAAAGCGAAGCGCGGCACTCTTCCATAATCCGGCGGGAACGGCGCGTTTGCGCAGATAGGCTTCCGCCACCGAATGCTTGAGCGGCGTGCCTTCCTCCCAGAGCCGCCCAGCACGCGCGACGCGCTCCTCATCAAGCGGCTGCGCGACCACCTTCGGCGGCGATGCGCGCGCGCTCGGTTCTCCGGCACGAGGCTCCTCATCCAACAGACCAAGATCGGCCAGCGCGCGGCGGACGTCGCGCCAATCATCCTTCGGGCTGAAGCAATGGATGAGGATGCGCCCCTCTTCCGTCAGGCGAAGCGAGACCGAGCGATCCTTGTGACTGTGATTGGGCCCGGGGATAAGCGCGCGTGCGCCGCCATCGAGCAGAATGCCGCCGCAGGCGGCGACGATGCGCTCAAGCCGTGACATCGCTCGTCTCCGCCTCAAATGGCGATGGACTCTTGGTCAGCAGCCAGTCCACCGCCACTTGCGCCTGCGCTGCAGCGGTCAGAAACGCGCGTTTGTCGTCGGCCAGTAGCTTCATCCAGTGACCAATATAGGAAGCGTGGTCGTGGATGTGCTGGGGCGGCAAACGAAGATGGGCGCCAAGAATGCTGGCGCCGATTTCGGCGACCAGCTCTTCGGCCGCGATCGCATGCTGGCTAAACTTCTTACCCATGTCACGCCCAACACGGTGCGGCGCCATGGTCGCGTGCACGCTCTCATGATTGAGGGTCGCCGCGTAATCCTCGGCCGTGTCGAACGCGCCAAGCGGCGGCATGCCGATTACGTCCTTGCTTGGAATGTAGCAGGCGATGTCACGCGTCGCGATGCGCGCGATCTCCAATTTGTCGAACCACGCCTCATGCGGCGCGATGGGCGCGATGTCACACTCGACCTGCGCTGGATGAAACCGGGCCGGAAGGTTGTCGATCTGATCGGCCGAGAAGACGACATACCATTTCAGGAAGCGGAATGCGTCTTCGACCTCCGCGCCGCCCTCGTCGATGCGCGTGCGTTTGCCGTGCCCGTAATAGACGACAACTTCACCACGCTCGCCCTTGCGCACCTGCGCGCCAAGTTTCACGGCCTGGTTGAAGGTCAGCCAATAAGGCGAGACGTAGCCGCGCTCGACCGCGGCGCTCCACAACAAGATGACGTTGACGCCCCTATAGGTCTCGCCTGTCGCACGGCGCGGCAGCACCGCGCCGGTGCGCGCACCATCCCAAGGCTTGCGCCAAGGCATGACGCCTGCCTCCAGCTCAGAAAGTATCTTTGTGGTGATTTCAGCCGCGATGTCGCGGCGCGCGCCAGCGCGCGCGTGATGGCTTGTCATGACGATGACCTCGAAAAAAGAGGCGCCGCCGGCGCGAGGCCAGCGGCGCAAAGTTGTTGAGAACTCGAACTAGGCCGCGTGCGCCTTCGCCAAGGCGCGCGTGCCTTCGGCCGTCACGGCGAAAGCGCCCTCACGCGGCGGCGTGATCAAGAGATCCGGCAACCAGCCCGCGCCTTTCAGGGTTTGCGCCGCCGTGCGTGCGAGTTCGGCCTTCTTCATCTTCTGGAACGCCGCTGCCATGCCGCTACGCTCCTTTTCACCGAGCGAGGCGATTGCCGGCGCGCTTTCGAGTGCGGCAATCGCGAGCGCCTTCGGCGCCGACGCCCAGAACTCCTCGTCGGCTTCCCAGTGGCGCGTCATGTCGAGGTCGAGCGCGGCGGCGAGCGCGTCGCCCATGAGCTGACGGCGTTTGTCTTCCGGCGTGACGCCGCCATGGGTGAGATCGATGGTCTCGGCCACGAACACGGCGAGCATGCCGAGCAATGTGTCGGCCGGCTGTTCAATGCATGCGGCGAAGAACGCGAACTCATGCTCGTCGGCCTTCTCGGCATAGGAGATGCGCGCGTTCTCCATGGCGTCATCGTCGTCGAACCCGACCGGACGGGCGGCGATACCGACGCCCGGCACAGCGGAACGATCCGCACTTTGGCGCATCAACGTGTAGACCATAAGGCCCAGAGCAACCTGAGGATTGCCGGCCAGCGCGGCGCGCAAACCCCGAGTGCGGGCTTCGCTCAATCGTTCGGTGAGCGCCTTCGTCAGGCGCGGCCCTGCCCCCTCTTCCGCCTCGGCGACCTCAGCAACGCCCGGCCCGTCTGCCGGTGAAACCGCGGGCTTGCGCAATTTGGCGATCGCCTTCGCATCGGCGCGTTTGATGAGCCCCTTGGTGATGATCGCCCGCCCGTCGCGGTCGATCGCGACCGCGGCGCCCGCGTGCTTCATCAGCTTTGGATCAAACACGCGCGCGGCTTCACGCAAGCCATCGAGCTTGGCGTCGACCTCATCGCGCTCGATCCAGAGGGGATTGTCCCCCTCGGCATCGTCCAATTTCTCGTCCAGCGCTTCGAGCCGCGCCTCCAGCGCCGCGATCTCTTTCTTCTCGCCCGGCTTCAGTTTCCGTTGCGTCGGATGGAGCCGCTCACCGGCGCAGCCGTCAACTTGGCCGTGACCCGTCAAGGTCTCGACCCAGCCCCATCCTTCAGCAGCAAGCGCCTCGCGCATCGTATCGAGGCGTTCGACGGCAAGCCGCTGCAGCAATTCGCCGTCGTCGAAGAAAACGATGTCCGGCTCGAAGAGATCGCGGACCAAGCGCCCGCCGGCGGCTTCGTATGCTTCGGCGCCGACAAAACGCGCCAGGCGGTCGTGCGCGGGAATGCGTCCCGCCGTCAGGGCGCTCCGAACACTCGCCGCATGTGTGATAGGCTTTGCGAGCTGACGAAATACGCGCTCCTGAGCGGCATGATCGTCATTGATCGAGAACGCGCGCGCGACATCGAGATTGATCTCGCCTTTGCGATAGGCCGCGCGGATCTTGGGCGACAGCCGCGCCAACGCCAGGCGCTGTTCGACCAGCCGCACCGTGCAACCGAAGCGCCGCGCCACGTCATCGGCGCTCATGCCGCCATCAACGAGGCCCGCGAAGGCTTCAACCTCGTCCATCACCGACATGGCCGAACGCGTGACGTTTTCATCGAGACTGATCTCAGCCGCGTCATTGCCGGTATCGATGACGCAACGAACAGGCTCGGTCTCGGCGATCTGCTTGCGCTTCACGCGCAAGAGCTGCGCTTGCCGGCGGCCCTCGCCGATGGTGACGAAATAGAAGCCGGTTGCCGCACCCGATTCAGCGACCTCGGGCGCGACAACGAGGTTTTGCAGAATGCCCTTGACGTGAATCGACGCGGCAAGCGCTTCAATGTCGGCCTTTGCGTGCGGCGTCTTGCGCGCGTTCGCTGGCGACTTTTTCAATTTGTTGAGCGGAATGAGCACGACGCCGGTTTGGACGGCATGCTCGTCATGTGTTGCGATTGCTTGTGTCATGGAAAGCCTCTTTGGCTTTCCCGGCAGCGTGATTGCTCGCCGGGGCCGCGTGCGCGACCCCTTTCCTTCCGCCCGCGTTCAGGCCGGCGCTGTCGAGGGCTTTAGAGCGATAGCGTCCCTCGACAGCGACGGACGCGCGGGCGACGTGCTCGCGGGGCGAGCGCGCGGCATCGCCATGGATGAAGGCGTGAGTCAGACCGCCAAGGCTTCAAGCCCAAACACCGTCAGTCGAGAAGCACATCAAGCATTCTCAGTCCTTTTGCTTGAACTCGAACAATTCCACCAAATTGCCCGAAGGATCCTCAAGCAGAAGCACGTGACCCGCGCCGCCTTCGCTCATGTCGCCCCGGAATTTTGATCCGGCTTTGCGCAACTTGTCCGCAAGCGCCCGCAAATCCTCGGTTATGAGCATGAACCGGTTCCAGCCGCCGGGCGTTGGATCGCCGCCTGCTTGCCCTCCGCTCCCAGCGCCGGGGGCGCTCAAATAGAGCGTGAGGTCATCGCGCGTGAGAGCGGCAAACCTGCCCGGATTGTGCATGCCGATATGGAAATCCAGCCGGTCTCGATAGAACGCCGCCGCATCATCGACGTCGGTCACAATGTATCTGACGGAAGCCATGTCGTTCTCCTCGGTAGCGACGCGCCACACGATATGGTACGATACCGTTCTATAACGGATACGCAACGGTATCGTTTCATAAAAGTTGGCTCATGGACCGGCGCATCGAGAAAACACTGATCAAAGCGCGCGCTGCCGCGCTTGATGTTTTGGCCGCTGGCGGATTTTCAGACTTCACGATGGAAGCCGTTTCCGAGCATTCCGGAATATCGAAGAGCACGCTCTATCGGCACTGGCCCGATCGCATAAATCTCCTGGCCGACGCGCTCGAAACACTCAATCAGCAACCCCGTCCCGCTGCGCCCTTGAAAGCCAATGAGCTGCGCGAACGCGTCATCGAACTCATCACACATCTGGCGTCCGCTCTCGATGGGTCTCGCATCGCCAGCGTGATGCCGGCGCTCATTGAAGCGGCCGAACATCACGAGCAAGTCGCGAGCTTCCTGCACGGCTACAGCGCCGCGCGACGCAAGACCTTGGTGAAATTGCTGCAACAAGGGGTCGCGCGCGGAGATCTCCCCGCTGAATTCAACGCAGAACTCGCCTCGCTCGCGCTCAGCGGCCCGATTTTCTATTGTCGTCTGATGTCGCCCGCCGCCTTCCCGAAGAAGAGAGTCGCTGCACTGGTAGACCTCGTTTTGGGATCCCGCTGTAACTAACGCTGCCGTCTCCGGCCCTTAGCGCAATCTTGGCCGCGCGGGCGGCGGTCGGGCGCAGGGTTGGTTGGTCCAGCACCGCTCCGCTCCGGACACCAGCGCGGGTCACAGGTCGTATTCATCTATTGCGTGATGCCCCTGCGTGCGCGGTGTTCGGCGTCTCGCACCAAGTGAGGCTCCTCCACGCATCTATGAAAACGCGTTGCGCTTCACCGATCGTTGGGCTCTTGATCCCTGCATGGACTTCACCGAAGCCATCCGACTCATCAAGGCGAGCTCCGACTTTCGTCTGCTGCGGCGCGTGCCGCCTTCTCGCGACTGGCCGCTGACCGCGGCGAGCGGCGAAACCCGGCGCGGTGTGTTCGTCGACACTGAGACCACGGGTCTCGATCAAGACACCGATGAAGTCATCGAACTGGCGCTCTTGCCATTCGAATACGAACGCGACACCGGAATGATCGTGCGCGTCGACACGGACGCTGCGCTCAATGCCTTCCGCCAACCTTCCCTGCCGATCCCGCCGGAGAGCAGCAAGATCCACGGCATCAATGATGAGATGGTCAAAGGCCAAATCATCGATCCCGAACGCATTAAAGCAATCATCGAGCCCGCGCATATCGTCATCGCCCACAACGCCGCTTTCGACCGGCCGAAGGTGGAAAAGCACTGGCCCATCTTTGAAGAGAAGCATTGGGCGTGTTCGTTCGCAGAGATTGATTGGAAGGCCGAGGGCGTCGGATCGGCAAAACTGGACTATCTTTTGTGGGCGCGTGGCTGGTTTCATGATGGGCACCGCGCATTGTCGGATGCCGAAGCCGCGCTCTTCCTGCTCACGCTTCCTCTCCCGACCTCTGGGAGACCTGGCTTAAACGCACTGCTCGAATGCGCCCGCCGTCAGCTCTGGGTGGTCCGCGCAGAAGACACCGCGTTCGAACAACGCGCGGCACTGAAGGCGCGCGACTATCGCTGGGACGATGGCGAAGGCAAGCGCATCAAGGCCTGGTGGCTCATGACCAACGATCCTCAAACCGAACTCGATTGGCTCAGGGCGGACATCTACGGCGACGACCGCCATGTGACGGTGCTCAAGGCGCCGGCGACGCGGCGTTACTCCTCGCGGCTCTGGGCAGAGTGAGCGACCGGACCTTGCCGCATGGCGCCGCAATTTCGCGCCGCGCGCGTGCGGTAAACACCTTTCCTTAGTTCCTGTTAATAACATGTGAGTATTGCAGAACGCCAATGATCGGCGGCGTTCTGCTGTTTTGGGGCCAGTCCCAAGAATCGCGCCGCTGGTGCAGGTTCGCGCGGTAACGTCCCGAGGAATGAGACCATGGCTCGCAACGATCTCGTCCTGCAATTGGTGAAGAGCGGCGTCGCCGGCGACCGCGACGCTTCGCGTCGTGTCGCGGAGGCGCTTGTCGCCGATGAACGCTCAAAGCAGCGCAGCGCCCTCGCCGAACGGCTTGAGGGCGTACTGAAAGCTGCGCCGCGCGCAGCGCCCACGGCGCCACGCGAGGACGTTGTCGGGCTTCAGATCAAACTGCCGGATCGGACGCTCGACACTATCTGCCTCAGCGACATCAATCGCGTGCTGATTGAGGAATTCATCGAGGAGCAAGATCGTAGCGATCTGTTGCGCTCACATGGCATGGAGCCGCGCCACACTATGTTGCTGGTCGGCGCGCCAGGCGTCGGCAAGACAAGTTTGGCCGAAGCCATCGCCACCGCGCTCTCGCTGCCGCTCCACACGGTCAAATACGACACGCTCGTTGGCAGTTATCTCGGTGAAACCTCGGCGCGCCTTCGCCGCGTATTCGATCATGCGCGCACCAATCCGTGCGTGCTCTTCTTCGATGAGTTCGACGCCATCGGCAAAGAGCGCGGCGATGCCTCCGACGTGGGCGAGCTGAAGCGCGTGGTGGCCTCCCTTCTCACTCAGATCGACGACATGCCGGCAACTTCGGTGGCGATTTGCGCCACCAATCATCCCGAATTGTTGGATTCCGCGGCGTGGCGACGGTTCGAAATGCGTCTGACCCTAGAGCTGCCGGACGCAGCTGAACTCGCCGATTATTTCGTCCGGTTCGCCGCCAATCTCGACGAACCGCTCGGTATAGAGCCCGCCGCATTGGCAACGGCGCTTGAGGGAGCGAGCTACGCCGACGCCGAAGCGTTTTGCCTCGACGCCAAGCGCCGGTCCGTCCTCAGCCTCGGCGCAAAGCCGATGAAGCAGATCGTCGAGACGCTGCTCGAACGTCGTCAGGCCCAAGCGCCGATCCAGCGGGTAACCTTGCAAGGCGCTAAGCCGGCGCCGCGCAAGAGATGGGAATCAGCTAAAACCGCGAGCGAAACGGTCTCGCCGCCACCAGAGAAGACCAAAGCGAAGACGAAGAAGACCGCCGGAAAGGGAGCCGGCCAAACCGGCCGGAAGAATGCCCGCAAATCCACACGTCCCTCTTCGACCACCTAGACCTGCTGCCAACAGGATGGCGGGTGCGGGACGGCCGCGCCCACCGGCGCCCTTCACGCCAGACGAACAGAAAGAACGGCTGAAGCGACTTGAGGCGCTCGACGCCGCGATCGCCGCTGGACAGATGCAAGCGGACCCAGAAGGCTTGGCGCCCGACCGCATCGTCGTCTTTGAAACCAACGCATCGGTCACGAACATCTTGAAGGCGGCAAAGCTCGCGGGCTTCCACCACTTCCAGGAATTGGCGGCCGACGAAGCCGACGATGAAGATGACGATGACACGCCCGCCTCCGAGCGCGAGCGCCCTACCGCGCTCTACATCGGGCTGCCGAACGAGGCGGCCGTCAAGAAGCTCGTTCAATACTATCGCAATTGGAAAGAGGGCCGCGATCAGCCGCGTAAGTTCGGTCCATTCAACGAGCTCTTCAAGCGCCTCGTCGATGTGCGCCTCTGGGGGCCGCGCGATCGCTTGACCGAAGACGATCTCGAAATGCTGCGCGCCCAAGCCAAGAGCGCGCCCGGCGACCCGGTGCTGCTGGAAGTCGAACTTTGGCCGATGCGTCGCGCGCGGGATACGGCGCCGCTCGTGACCGCCGCCGAGGCGCTCGGCGCTAAGCTCGTCGATCAATCGCGCATAGATGAGCAAGACTTCTGGTATCAGGCCCTGCTCTTCGAAATTCCGACCGAGCACGCGGCGGCGGTGATCGAAGGCTTGCGCGACGGACCGCTCGGCCAGGCCGAGGACATCTATGCGATCTCGCCCGCGAGCCACGCGCAATCGCCGCCGATGGAGCCTGCACGCCCTGACGAGATTCCAGTCACAGCGCCACTCAACGCCGACGCGCCAATCAAGGCCGTGTTGATCGATGGCGCGGCCATCGCCAACCATCCGCTGCTGCGCGGCGGCGTGGTGATGGAGGACGTGTTCGAGCACGAAAATCTGGCCGCCGTGCAAGACCGGCGTCACGCAACGGCGATGGCGTCGGTCATCCTGCGCGGCGACCTCCGCGACGGCGGGACGCCGATCAATGCGCGCATACTAAATATCCCCCTCCTGATCGACGGCGCAGGTCATGCGCGCGCCAATCCGAAGAAGCTCCTGTTGGATCAGGTTCACCGCGCACTGAAGCGCGCCCTCCTCGGCGACAATGAGGGTGCGGCCTCCGCGCCCGAAGCATTCGTGGTCAATCTTTCGATCGGCGTCGCCAACCGGGTCTATGCCAACAGGATCAGCGGCCTCGCACGGCTGCTCGACTGGTGGGCCGAAAAGCATGGCGTCTTGTTTGTCATCGCCGCCGGCAACACCACAGAGCCTCTCCTGGTGCGCGGCGTCGACGCCGTCGCATTCGAAGCACTCGATGCAAACGAACGCGCCAAGCACGCCGCACTTGCACTGCTCGATGCAGCGCCGCGGCGTGCGTTGCTTGCCCCGGCGGAATGCATCAATGGGCTGACCGTGGGTGCTACGGCGACCAGCTCCGCGCCGGCAAACCCGCGTGGCTCAAGCGTCTTTCATCCCTTCGACGGCCGCGGAGCGCTTAGCATCATTTCTCGTTCCGGCTTTGGCGCGCGCGGGGCGCTGAAGCCCGACATCCTAGCGCCAGGCGGACGTCCGCGTGCGCGCATCGCACCCGCGTCGGATGATACGCGGCTCTCCGTGCAGGACATGCACACGCAAGAAGACGCGCTGGTGGCCGCAGCACCTCCGCTTGGCGCAATCTCGGCCGGCATCGGCCCCACCTATGGCACGAGCCCCGCCGCTGCATCGGCCACGCGCACCGCGCTGCAAATCGTCGAAGGGCTTGAGTCCGAAGACGGCGCCTATCCCGATCGGCTGCCACGCCGCGACCGCGCGCTCATCGCGAAAGCGCTGCTGACGCAATCGGCGCAATGGGGCGATTCCGGCGCCGCTATCTGCGACGCGATCAAGTTTCGCACGCCCGATGTGAAGTGGTCGCGTCAACGCAAGGAGGCCGCGAGATTGATGGGTCTTGGCGCGGCCGATCCGGTCCGCGCCATTGCATCAGACGATCATCGCGTCACATGCGTGGGCTTCGGGCGCGTCGCGCCTGACAAGGCCGTCATCTTTACCGCGCCCTTGCCCGAAGATCTCAATGCTTCGCTTGCGCCACGGCGCGTCGTCATCGCGCTCGCCTGGTTCTCACCGGTGTCGCCGTGGCGCTCGAAGCTCTCCCTGGCTCGGCTGCAGGCCGACATCGTGGGCGCGGACAACCTCGCTCTGGGTGCGGCCGAACTCTTAGGCGCCAATGAAGCCGTGCTCGCACCCCCGCCCTATTTCGGACGCCGCGGCTCGGTGTGGACCGGCTGCTATGAAGGCAAGCGTGCCGTCGCCATTGGCCCTGAAAGCAAAATGGACATCCGTGTTTCCTGCTTTGCAGACGCGGTGGTCGAGACGCCGCTACGCTTTGCCATCGCGATCACGTTCGAGACCGAAGCCGGCGTGCCGATCTATGCGGGCATCGCCCAGCGCCTGCGTCCGCGCGAACAGATCCGCTCGTAACCTCCGTCAATTGCGGAGCGCGTCACCCTGGGCGATGGCAAAGGCAAACACGTCTAGGCGTGATGGCTCATGACCAAGGATTCTCAATTGGTTGACAGCCGATATCTCGGCGACGACCGGCGCGTCACTGTGCTCAAGGCGGGGCGCAAGGGACCGCGGATCCAAGTGGGACCGATCGCGGCCTGGCCACCTAACGCGCGTCCTCTCTTCGGCCTTCCGCGCGCACCAGAGCCGCAGACGCGGGATCATAGATAAGCTCCGTAATCGATCCATCCCGAATGCGCTCGAACGCTTCGTTGATGACAAACAGCGGTACAAGAAACCATTCGCGCGGCACGACGGGGTTGCCGAAACGGTCAGTGATTTCAATGTCTAACCGCGCCGCGCCAAAGACCCGATGAATCAACGCTTCAAACTTCCTGCGGCTGATGTTGAACAGCTCGTAGGTGGCGACCACGTCGACGTCCGCCATGAGGAATGTCGGGTCCAGGCTCGCGCTCGAAAGGCGCCGCTTGATGTCACCGCTTGTGACGCCGATCTTGTGGACGATGTCCCGATGCGCCGCGACGACGGGATGGCTGGACTTGCTGCGGAGCACATAGATCGTGCCGCTTGCGAGGTCGTCGTCTTCGGCGCTGTCGGCAAAAAGCGGCCCTGCCGCTGGCTCCGTAATTCTGCGCCCGTGATTTTCGGGCTTGTAAAGAGCCCGCTGAAACGACCGAAGCAGAGCATTGGATTCCGTGCCGTTGTCGAAAATCACGCGCATACGCCGGTTCGTTCGTCCCTCGGGCGTTTCGAACTCGGTTCCCAATTCGTGGACGTATGCCTTCTGCCCGCCAAGAATAAAAAACTGGCCAGGGAGGATTTCCGTGTCCCGCTTGAACTGGCGCGACTCGCGAACCCCTGACGCAAGCTCAGCCTGCACCTTTTCGAACATGGGGCGGAATGTCTCGAAGTCCTCGCACTTGTCGCGGTTGGCGATCTCCTCAGCCGCGCGCTTGTCGGCAGCGGTGCGCACGTGGCGCAACTCGGTGATGTCTGCGCCGCTGTCTACGCCCTCAAGCGCTTCAGCCAGTTCGTCGACACTCAAGTCTGCATTAGCGTCGCTGATGGACGACTCGGCGCCAAGCAAACCCCCGTGATCGAGCGACGCCAATATTGCGCGGCATTCGGCAGACCCTCGCAGACGATCCAGCCGAACCGCATAGAGGCGCTCGAAGATGTCGCGGTCCTCGCCGTGCAACGGAACGCGCCCGTGTTCTGTAACGAAGCGCTGGATGTCCTCGAACCCCACGATGATCCGTTCCTCGCGTGGCGATCGCCCCCCGACTTTGTCGGGCAATTCAAATTCAGATAGCTCTTCAGCAAGCTCGTCTAGGTCGGGATCACTCATAGCGCCCCTCCTTTCGATAGCGCATGAAGGCCGCGGCACCCTCCGCGAGATGCTTCTCCCACGCATCGGCGGAGGTGATGGACGGAACCCGCCCGCGCTCGCGTTTGAACTCCACTGCGCGTTTGGCGATCACCTTGGCGTCCTCGGGCGTGATCGTCGTGCGCTTTGCCGAGATCACCGCCGCCACCTGTTTCAAGCTCTCCTCGCTCATGGTCTTTGCGAGGATGGAATAAGCCTGCCCAAACGGGTTGATGCGGTCGATGAGGTCGATATCCAGTTCTCGGACGTCCATAGCGAACTTGCGCACGCCATCGATCAGGGCAGTGTTGGCTTTCTGGTCAGTCGCATCCGCACCGAACGTCAACTGTTTAGCCTGCTGAGTCAGATTGAGCGCGGCGATCGCGTGCTGACGCACGGCTTCTTGATCCTCGTCATCGAGGTCCGGGTACTTTTCCTTAATGATCTTACCCATGCGGACCTGGGTCAGCTCCTCAGGCACCAATTCTTCGTCGAACAAGCCGCGTTCAATCGTCGCTTTGTCCTGCACGAACGCGGCGATCACTTCGTTCAAGTCACGTTGACAGATGCGCGTGGCCTGATCGCTCTTGGGCATAGCCAGGCCCTTGATTTCGATCTGGAACTGGCCTGTCTGCTCGTTGAAGCCGACGTTGCACTTGTTGGGATCGTAACCGCCCTCGCCATAGTCGTATCCCGGCGTCGGCCCGCTATTGGTGTTCTTCGGCTTGAACTCGAACCGCGGCGCCAGAACCTGCTCCATGAGCAAGCTCGCGGCAATCGCCTTCAACGTATCGTTGACTGCCTCCGTTACGGCGTCTTCAGTCGCGTCGGGCTCTGCGATCAGGTTGGTGAAACGCGCGCGAGTCTTGCCCGGCGCGTCCCGGGTCGCGCGGCCGATGATCTGCACAATCTCTGTGAGACTCGATCGGTAGCCAACCGTCAGGGCGTGTTCGCACCAAATCCAATCGAAGCCCTCTTTCGCCATGCCCAACGCGATGATGATGTCGATATGGTCACGATTGTTCTTCTGTGCCGGGTCTTTCAGCGCGATGGAGACGCGATCTCGCTTGGCCGCATCATCATCGACCAGGTCCGCGATGCGAAGAACGCGGCCCGCGGGCGTTTTGACAAGTTGAAACCCAGTCGTGGTATCGACGCCCTGCCACTCGCCGAGCGCACTAATGATGTGTTCGACTTCGCGGATCTTGTCCTTTGTGCTCTCGCGGGAGTTCACACTCGGAATGTGGACGATCGTCTTCTCATCGGGGTCGAGCACCTTCAGGATGTCGTCCGCATAGGAGCCGGCGTAGAAGAAATAGCCAATGTCGAGCTTCTTTAGATGCTCGTAGCCATTGAGCTGCTCGTAATAGGTATAGGTGACGGTATCGAACTTCGCCTCATCTTGAGGTGAGAGCACCGCCACGGCATCGCCGCGAAAGTATGAGCCGGTCATGGCGACGACATGAACCTTGTCGCGCGTGATCAGCTTGCCGAGGTGCTGGCCGAGCACGCTCTCTGGATCGGTGGAGACGTGGTGAAACTCGTCGATGGCGATAAGCCGGTCGTCAAACGCTTCAACGCCGAAGCGGTCCACCGCAAAGCGAAACGTCGCGTGGGTGCAGACCAACACCTTATCAGCGCTGTTGAGGAACGCCTCGACCGATGCGACCTTGCCGCCATTGTCGCCGCCGGGCGCATTGCACAAATTCCATTTCGGATCGACGCGCCAGTCGGTCCAAAAGCCGTATTGGCTAAGCGGCTCGTCGTTGAAGCTGGCGCCGATCGAGCGCTCCGGCACAACAATAACGGCCTGCCTGAGGCCCTGATTGGCAAGCTTGTCGAGCGCAATAAACATTAACGCGCGGCTCTTCCCTGAAGCGGGCGGAGACTTGATGAGCAGGTATTGCTCACCGCGTCGCTCATAGGCGCGCTCTTGCATCGGACGCATGCCGAGCGCGTTGGATTTCGTCGATGCGCCCGTCTGCCCGTATTTGACGCTGACAGAGGGAAAAATCTGAGGTTTCTCGGTCATGCGCTCGCCCCCGTCTTGCGCTTCTTGGTGGCCATCTGGCCATCGGTCATCTTCGTATAAAGCTCGAACAGCTTCTCCAGCCGCTCGGTGTCGTTCTTGAAGCGGCGGCCGATATAGATGCGCTCAAGCACCTCATCGTTGCGCTCGTGCGCCGCGCGCAGATCGGCGGGCATGTTTTCGGGATCGTAGAGATCGGCGATCGTCGCTGGGAAATGCGCCTCACGCGCAAGCAAAATATCTTCGGCGCAGCGCGAGAGGTCCGCCTTGTTTTTGTCCGTGAGCGTCGGAACGGGAAAGGTATTCCAACCGAGCGTGTTGGAATACCGAATACGCGTTTCCAATTGGCCGCACACGGCTCTCACCCAAATCAGATGAACACGCGAAGACAATAG
Source organism: bacterium (assembly GCA_016125005.1). Lineage (GTDB taxonomy): Bacteria > Sumerlaeota > Sumerlaeia > SLMS01 > SLMS01 > WGMQ01. Next base: position 25,638 of record WGMQ01000084.1, read on the forward strand.
CGCCAAGGCCCAAAGCGGCGGATCGTACATCGCAAAAGCGAGATTGGTAACAACCACATTCCCTGCTAACAGCGTAGGCGTGAGATACGGACGCGTCTCGGTGGCGACGCTTGGAAGCGCAATGACCGCAGTGCTGGCCGGGCGGCGAATCTCAACGAACCGATGCGGATATTTGGACCAGGCACGCGTTGCCGCCTTGGTGCTCCTCGCGCGCATCTCCGCCACACTTGCGATCCGTCGCTGCAGGAAAGGGCTCTCCTCGATGCGCTCCACATCCCTTTCTTCGATCCACAAACAATACCTATGTCGGCCGGAGATAATTTCATCCGAACCCCAAAGCGGCTTCAGCACGGATGCGGCAAACAGATCACCGACAGGCACCTCCTCGCGATGTCCGAGTATTAGATTGCCGCCATCTTTGGCCGCACAGCCATTTGTCATCGACGGCAAACCGTTCAGGGGAAGCGTTGCATTTCCGACCAAAGGGCACTTTTGCGCCGTTAGATACGGGGAGACAAAATCGACCGCACGGGTGACATCTTCGTCATAGATCGCCTTCTGACTCTTTCGACCCTTTTGGCCGAGTTGCACGATCACCACTGTGACGCCTGCATTGTTTGCGGCCAGATTTGCCCACTTAAAACCGGTGTGAGCCGCAGTAATCTCGCAATCCTTAAAGAGGATCGGCCAGAGCACGTTCACTTGCTGGCCCTGACAGATAGAGTTTGTGGAAACGAATGCAGCTTGCCCGCTCCCACGAGCGACCAATTCAGCTCCCTTGAGGAAAAAGCCTGAAATGTAGTCCAACGATTTCCATCTGGGCGTTAGCGGCGAGAATATCGACTGGATGTCTGCCTTTTGCGTCGGACTTTGCTTTTTATCGCCCACATATGGCGGGTTTCCGCAAATGTACGTCTCGCCACCCTCATTCTCGAAATCGATCTGCGCTTGATCGAGCGGCGTGTTGAAGAGATCGTCTCCTACCAATTTCACGCCGGTGCCAGTTGGCGGGCAGATGCTGAGCCAGTCCAGTCGAAGCGCGTTGCCGCAGGTGATCCAATTCTGCGTGTCGAGCGGCAGAAATTCGAGCAGCGCCAGCCTGGGGCCGCGATAGAGCACGTCGCACTGAAACTCCGCGATAATGAGCGCGAGACGCGCGATCTCCGCTGGAAAGTCCCGCAGCTCGATGCCGCGAAAATTAGTGAGCGGGATGTCGGTGCGCCGTTCCGGTTCGCCGCGCCGTTTGTTAATCTCCGCTTCAATCGCCCGCATTTCTTTGTAGGCGATGACGAGGAAATTGCCCGAACCGCATGCCGGGTCGAACACTCGGATGCGCGCCATGCGCTTTCTGAGATTGAGCAGCTTGCGCTCATTATCACCCGCCTCCTCAAGCTTTTCGCGCAAATCATCGAGGAAGAGCGGGTTTAGCACTTTGAGGATGTTCGGCACGCTCGTGTAGTGCATGCCGAGCGCGCCGCGCTCTTCATCATCTGCGACGGCCTGGATCATCGATCCGAAGATATCGGGGTTGATCTGGCGCCAATCGAGATTGCCGATGTGTAGCAAGTATGAGCGCGCGATCTTGCTGAACTTCGGCGTTTCGGTGCTGCCGGAGAAAAGACCGCCGTTCACATAGGGAAATCCGTCCGCCCAGCGCGGGAGCTTCGCGTTGGCGCGATCTTCCACCTTGGTGTTCATGGCGCGGAAGATTTCGCTGATGACGAAATCGGTATTGGATGAATCCCGTGCGCTCATCTGGTCGACGGTGGCCGTGAAGAGGCCCTCGCCGTTGAAGATGTCGGTGTCTTCTGCGAAGAAGCAGAAGATCAGCCGGGCCATGAAATGGTTCATGTCGGGGCGGCGCTCCGCCGTGCCCCAATCGGGATTGTCCTTCAGCAGCTCCACATAGAGCCGGTTGAGGCGGCTCGTGGCGCGGATGTCGAACGCGTTTTCCCGGATTTGCTTAACGGTCGAGATGCCGGCCAGCGGCAGAAAGAAACCGAAATGGTTGGGGAAGTCGTTGAACGCGCATGCGATGGGCGATTCATCGCTATCAAGCTCCGCCGCCTCCAGCGTCTCGCCGTCCGTCGCTAGGATAAAGCGCACCTTGTTGCGCTTATTCTGCGTCGCCTCGCTGGCTCGCAGCGCTGCGAGCGTCGCATGCACCGCGCCAGGCTCGGCGACCTTGATATGGATGTGATTGACCTGAAGCACCCCGCCGAGATCGGATTTATTTGAGGCGCCGGCGCGCAATTTCTTGATCGTCGCTTCCTTGTTGCCGAAGGCCTCAAGGAACGCGAACGGAAACTCGGCCGGGTCGAACTCTCGTTCGGCCAGCGCACTTACGGCTTCTTCGATCTCGACCGCGTTCATGCTGGCAATCCTCGGCGCATTTCCGGCTAGTCCTGCACCAGAAGTGTCGATACAGACTCGACCGCGTCCCGCCACGCATCATTGACGACACCAAATACGCGCTGATCCGCCGCCCCATTGTGGGCGGTTTCGAACCATTGACGATTCCGACCGTTCACCCGGTCGCGATAGCCGCCGCCCCTTCCCCATTCGCTCTCGCAATTGCGCCAGAACTCGACATCCCCTCTGAGTTCGTCGGAGTGAACGCTCTGGCCGACCAATTGCACCTTCCTGATCATGGCGTCGAACCCGCCATCGATCGCACGCATGGCCTGACGAACCAAATCGTGCGCATCGGCATATTGTTCATCATTCAGGAGGTTCTGGGCGACTTCTTTAAAACCCGTCAGGCGCGGCTGCACGAGTTGAGTTGCGATCGCGCGCGCGCCGTGACTGAGTTGATGCGCGTAATCGAGCCGCGGCCAATCACCCTCGCGCACCACCGCGGCATGGATCGTTCGGGGATGCGCCGAACTCGTTGCCGACACCAAGCTATCGTGAACGTGGCGTTTCGACGGTGCAGACAAGGTGTTGTTATTCGTCAGCCAAACACTGAGGCTCCGTGCCGCCGCTCGCATCACCTCTTTGGCCTGCTCTTTCTCGTAGTTGGCCAACAGCGCATTGGCGCCGTCGATGATCTCTTTGAGAGTCTCGCGGTGACTCTCTCGCACAGCCTGCACACGCCCCAGGATAAAGCGGCGCAGCGCATCGGGGTCATCTTCGGCGGAGTTAAAGAACCGCACCGGCAACCCACCCAATCCCAATGGGTGCAGCTTCAGCGCGACTTGCTCCTGCTTGAGGTCGTAGCCACCCTGCGCATCTTCGACTGCGTCGCCGGCATCATCCCTCATCACGATCGCTTCGCCCGGACGCGGCAGCGCCAGCACGGCGCTCATCACATCGAGATTGCGAGCGCCGCCATCCTTAGCGCGAGAGAGCAGAGCCCGCACCGAGGTTGACGGCGCCTCGTTGAAGCTCGTGCAAAGCAGCATCACTGCATGCGGGTCATCGAAATATTGTTCGATGTCCTGCCGTTCTGCGATGTCATCGATGCCTTGGGTGTCGACGAGCGTGATTTCCAACTCGGATTCATCGAGGATCGCATCGGGGACAATCAGCTCAATCCGACGCGGAATGCTGAATTCGGCGTGACGACCGTTGTTGACCTGCTCGAAGGCGCTCTGCAGCCAGTCCAGCGGCGCTTTCTCCAAGGTCTCGGGCAGCCAAAGATCGCGACGATCGCGCTTGTGCAGCTCCATCCGCGCGAGAATCTCAATCGCCAGCGCTTTCTCATCGCCGAAATTCTGCGCGAGCACGCGCGCCTCGTCTATTGCTGGCGTGGACGATCCGTCGGGCCGTTTCTCCGCGCGCTTTCTCTTCAGCCCAGACATATTGCGCAGTGCACGCTCGACTTCGCGTGAGATTCCCGGCGCGCCTGTTTCAGCATCATCCCCGGCGTTGGCCGATTGATCCGCATTGAGAAGGAAGCGCGCGAATTCAAGCACGCTTCTGCGAATTTCATCTTCGGCGCAGGGTTCGATCAGCAACCCAAATCCAGGCCCGCGACGGACATGCACTTCACAAATGGTGATGCCGCCGGCGCCCGTTTCCAGCACCGCCTTGGGCATGCCCTTCGTGGTCGGAAGCTCCAATCGCTGCACACGACAGATCGCTGTGGACTTACCGACGCCGATCGTCCCAACAAAGGCGACGCGATACCGCTTCTCCAGAACCCGCGACGCGCTTGCGACGATTTCCTCGCGGTAGCGTACCAACCTGCGCTCGAAGAATTGCTTCACGTCGGGCCGCTCGGCCAACGCGTGGATGGCTTGCGCCGTCTGTTCGGCCTCCCACAATAGATCACCGTCAGAGTCGTTCAGGCTCGGCGCCGGGAGCAATCGCCACTCCCGCGCCAGCAGAACCTGCGCCCGCTCTGCCTCGGGCGTTCCAATGCCCCGCAGCACAATCGAAAGTTCATCATCCGAGAGCGGACGATCGCCGCTCTCTACACGCGACAGCACTGCCGCACTCCACTCCAGGCGCTTGGCGAGTTCATTTTGCTTGAAACCCGCACCCTCTCGCAGCGAAGCGATGTATCGTCCGACGGCGGTGTCACGACTCACGAGCAGACTCCCGGTCAACTTTCGCCAGGGTTGTAGAGTAATCTTTCTGCGA